>NZ_CP119568.1:267500-615005 GCF_029277445.1 Pararhizobium qamdonense
CGAATAGTTTGAAAATTCTATTCGCTATTCGCTAGCACCTATTCGCTTCCTATTGATGAGCATTGGCAATGAGAACGATCAAGTGAAATAAGGGCAATTGGTGGATGCCTTGGCATGCACAGGCGATGAAGGACGTGATACGCTGCGATAAGCCGTGGGGAGCTGCGAATAAGCTTTGATCCATGGATTTCCGAATGGGGAAACCCACCTTAAATGCTTGGGAATCTGGCGCCGTTGGCGCCGCGAATAGCCAATAGTGATTAGCGAATAGTTTGAAAATTCTATTCGCTATTCGCTAACACCTATTCGCTGCGTCGCTTAGGCGACGCCAGGTTCCAAGCATTGTGATAAGGTATCTACACCTGAATACATAGGGTGTAAGAAGCGAACCCAGGGAACTGAAACATCTAAGTACCTGGAGGAAAGGACATCAACCGAGACTCCGCAAGTAGTGGCGAGCGAACGCGGACCAGGCCAGTGGCCTTGGGGAATAAAGTGGAACGGAATGGAAAGTCCGGCCGTAGCGGGTGATAGCCCCGTACATGTAGAACACCCAAGGTCCTTGAGTAAGGCGGGACACGTGAAATCCTGTTTGAAATTAGGGGGACCACCCTCTAAGCCTAAGTACTCGTGCATGACCGATAGCGAACAAGTACCGTGAGGGAAAGGTGAAAAGCACCCCGACAAGGGGAGTGAAATAGAACCTGAAACCGGTTGCCTACAAACAGTCGGAGCCCGCAAGGGTGACGGCGTACCTTTTGTATAATGGGTCAACGACTTAGTGTGACGAGCAAGCTTAAGCCGATAGGTGAAGGCGCAGCGAAAGCGAGTCTGAATAGGGCGTTCAGTTCGTCGCATTAGACCCGAAACCGAGTGATCTAGCCATGAGCAGGTTGAAGGTTGGGTAACACCAACTGGAGGACCGAACCCGCATCTGTTGCAATAGATTGGGATGACTTGTGGCTAGGGGTGAAAGGCCAATCAAACTCGGAAATAGCTGGTTCTCCGCGAAAACTATTTAGGTAGTGCGTCGACCGAATACCCTCGGGGGTAGAGCACTGGATGGGCTATGGGGACTCACCGTCTTACTGATCCTAACCAAACTCCGAATACCGAGGAGTACTAGTCGGCAGACACACGGCGGGTGCTAACGTCCGTCGTGAAGAGGGCAACAACCCTGACCTCCAGCTAAGGTCCCCAAGTCATGGCTAAGTGGGAAAGGATGTGAGGATCCCAAAACAACCAGGATGTTGGCTTAGAAGCAGCCATCATTTAAAGAAAGCGTAACAGCTCACTGGTCTAAATAAGGGTCTTTGCGCCGAAAATGTAACGGGGCTAAAGCCATGCACCGAAGCTGAGGATTGTAGCAATCTAACGATTGCCGCAGTGGTAGCGGAGCGTTCCGTAAGCCTGTGAAGGGATACCTGTGAGGGGTCCTGGAGGTATCGGAAGTGCGAATGTTGACATGAGTAACGATAAAGGGGGTGAGAGACCCCCTCGCCGAAAGACCAAGGGTTCCTGCTTAAAGTTAATCTGAGCAGGGTTAGCCGGCCCCTAAGATGAGGCAGAAATGCGTAGTCGATGGGAACCACGTTAATATTCGTGGGCCTGGTGGTAGTGACGGATTGCGTAACTTGTTTGCTCTTATTGGATTGAGCAGGCGGGGAAGCGGTTCCAGGAAATAGCTCCACCGTATAGACCGTACCCGAAACCGACACAGGTGGTCAGGTAGAGTATACCAAGGCGCTTGAGAGAACTATGCTGAAGGAACTCGGCAAATTGCACGCGTAACTTCGGAAGAAGCGTGACCTCTTCGTACGCAAGTATGGAGGGGTGGCACAGACCAGGGGGTAGCGACTGTTTATCAAAAACACAGGGCTCTGCGAAGTTGCAAAACGACGTATAGGGCCTGACGCCTGCCCGGTGCTGGAAGGTTAAAGGGAGAGGTGCAAGCTTTGAACTGAAGCCCCAGTAAACGGCGGCCGTAACTATAACGGTCCTAAGGTAGCGAAATTCCTTGTCGGGTAAGTTCCGACCTGCACGAATGGCGTAACGACTTCCCCGCTGTCTCCAGCATAGACTCAGTGAAATTGAATTCCCCGTGAAGATGCGGGGTTCCTGCGGTCAGACGGAAAGACCCCGTGCACCTTTACTATAGCTTTACACTGGCATTCGTGTCGGCATGTGTAGGATAGGTGGTAGGCTTTGAAGCGGGGACGCCAGTTCTCGTGGAGCCATCCTTGAAATACCACCCTTATCGTCATGGATGTCTAACCGCGGTCCGTTATCCGGATCCGGGACAGTGTATGGTGGGTAGTTTGACTGGGGCGGTCGCCTCCGAAAGAGTAACGGAGGCGCGCGATGGTGGGCTCAGAACGGTCGGAAATCGTTCGTCGAGTGCAATGGCATAAGCCCGCCTGACTGCGAGACTGACAAGTCGAGCAGAGACGAAAGTCGGTCATAGTGATCCGGTGGTCCCGTGTGGAAGGGCCATCGCTCAACGGATAAAAGGTACGCCGGGGATAACAGGCTGATGACCCCCAAGAGTCCATATCGACGGGGTTGTTTGGCACCTCGATGTCGGCTCATCGCATCCTGGGGCTGGAGCAGGTCCCAAGGGTTTGGCTGTTCGCCAATTAAAGCGGTACGTGAGCTGGGTTCAGAACGTCGTGAGACAGTTCGGTCCCTATCTGCCGTGGGTGTAGGAATATTGACAGGATCTGTCCCTAGTACGAGAGGACCGGGATGGACATATCTCTGGTGGACCTGTTGTGGCGCCAGCCGCATAGCAGGGTAGCTATATATGGAATGGATAACCGCTGAAGGCATCTAAGCGGGAAACCAACCTGAAAACGAGTATTCCCTTGAGAACCGTGGAAGACTACCACGTTGATAGGCCGGGTGTGGAAGTGCAGCAATGCATGAAGCTTACCGGTACTAATCGTTCGATTGGCTTGATTGTTCTCATTGCTACTGCTCATCTCGCCGCAAACGCATCGCGTTTGTCGGCTCATGAGCGAATGGCGAATAGGGAGTAGCGAATAGCGCTCCCAATCGCCGCCAAAAAACGTGTTCAAAACAGACCGGATAGACAAGCGAAACCCCTATTGGCTATTCGCTACTCCCTATTCGCTCATCAAATCCAGCTTCTCATTTTGGTTTGTCACCGTCGCCGGTGACATTCTTGCCCTTAGTTGACCTGGTGGTTATTGCGGGGTGGCTGCACCCGTTCCCATTCCGAACACGGCCGTGAAACGCCCCTGCGCCAATGGTACTCCGTCTTAAGACGCGGGAGAGTAGGTCGCTGCCAGGTCTATTAAAGGCAAGATAAAATACCAAATACACAATCTTCTCTTCTACCCCCGGCCCAGCCGAACAACAGGCCGCCCTCAAGCGGCCTTTTTGCTTCGGTAAAATGCAGGGAAAAGAATGCAGACACGAGAGGCGCATTTAACTTCGCTAAGTGCGCCGCGCAGGGCAAAAGCCCTTCGGACTTTCGCCAGCGCGATTTTGCTCACGCAAAACGCCGGCGACTTTGCTAACGCAAAACGCTGATAACGCGGGGTGGAGCAGCCCGGTAGCTCGTCAGGCTCATAACCTGAAGGCCGCAGGTTCAAATCCTGCCCCCGCAACCAAAGCAAAACAAAAAGCCCGCTCGGTAAAACCAGCGGGCTTTTTGGCGTTTAAGGCGCAGGTGAGTGCCTGATCGGGAGATCTGTCATCTGCCGATCAGGCGCCACGCGTCTGCCTGCTGCGGTCCTTATAGGATTGTGTCGTCTCCCTCCCCCAAATCAAAATCACAGACGATCACTCGATCGCGGTCATGAATGCCGGTGCCTGTTGTTCGAAAAATTTCGAGAACGACGCGATCCGGGGTGGCAAGGCTTGGTAGGGCGGATAGTACAGCGTTAGCCAGAGGTCTGGGGGCGACCAGCCGTTGAGGACGTGGATCAATCTTCCTGTGCGCAGATGTTCGGCGACGTGGAATTTTGGGAGCATCGCGACGCCTGTGCCATGTGCGGCCATGTTGGCGAGAACGCCGCCGCTATTGGCGCTGAAGGCTCTACCCGCCGAAATCGTGGCACTGCCGCTTCCATCCGACAAGGTCCAGGTCTCGCGCCGGCTTTCGCCGCTATAGGCTAGGCAATCGTCCGGTGTCAGCTCGTTCGGATGTTTCATGCTCGCAAACCGGCTCCCCGGCGCGGCGACGAGGATGCGGTGTACGATGCTGATCTTTCGCCAGATGGTGAACTTGTCCGAAGGTGCGGCCGAGATGCGGATCGCCAGATCGTAATCATCATCGATAATGTTCACCAGCCCATCCGCGAGCGAGATTTCGAAGCTGATCTTTGGGTAAAGCTCCGTGAAACCGGACAGGATCGGGGGCAGGATCTGCTGGCCGAACCAGGTCGGCGCACTGATCCGCAGCCGGCCGTGATCGGCCTTATGCGTGTTCATCACCTCTTTGCGCGCGTTTTCCAGCACCTCCATCGCCGGCTGAACCTGCGCGGCATAGATCGCTCCATCCGTCGTCAGGGAGACCTGGCGTGTGGTTCGAACGAAGAGCTGAACCCCGAGATCGTTTTCAAGGGCGGCAATGGCGCGCGTGACGGCAGCCGGCGTCATGTCCAGTTCGCGTGCCACTTGAGCAAAATTCCGCTTCTCGGCAGCCAGAAGAAACGTTCGCAGAGCCTTGTAGTCATTCATCGGATTGTTTCACTTTATGCAATGCATTGACAAGAATTATTACAATTCTGGCCATTGAGCAACTGACGTAAGTTCCAATCACGCAAGACGAATGACATCTGCACCGAAAGGAAAACGTCATGATCAAGGATATCAAGGGGCTGCATCACATCACGTCGATGGCATCCGGCGCGCGGGAGAATAACGCTTTCTTCACGGACACGCTTGGCCTGCGCCGTGTGAAGAAGACCGTCAATTTCGACGATCCCAATGTCTATCATCTCTATTACGGCGACGAGACCGGCACCCCCGGTAGCGTCATGACCTCTTTTCCGTTTCCGAATATGATGCGCGCACGCCCTGGCGTCGGCGAAGTCAGCGAAACGCAGTTTTCCGTTCCAAAGGGCGCCCTCTCCTTCTGGCAGGATCGCCTGACATCAAAGGGCGTAGGCAATGTCCGGAGTGGAACGGTGTTCGGCGCCGGCAGCCTCATGTTCCAGGGACCGGACGGCGAAGGTTTTGCCCTGATCGAAGCCGACGATGTCCGCCAAGGCTGGACTGGCTCCGGTATCCCCGGCAGTGCGGCTATCCGTGGATTTTCAGGCGCGAAGTTTAGCCTGCATGAGGCCGCTGCAACGGCCGAACTTCTCGGCTTCATGGGTTACGAGCGGGCTGAGACGGACGGGAATGTGACCCGCTTCATCATTCCCGGCGGCAATGGCGCCGATACGATCGATCTTCAGGCGCTGTCCGGGACGCCCCATGCCCGGCAGGGTGCCGGTTCGGTTCATCACATCGCTTTTGCGGTCGAAAATCGTGAAAAGCAACTCGAAGTCCGCAAGGCTTTGATGGATACGGGCTATCAGGTCACGCCGGTCATCGACCGCGATTATTTCTGGGCGATCTATTTTCGCACGCCCGGCGGCGTGCTGTTCGAGATTGCCACCAACGAGCCCGGTTTCGACCGCGACGAGGATACGGCGCATCTCGGCGAGGTTTTGAAGCTGCCGGCCCGGTACGAGCCGTACCGCGATCAAATCGAAGCCGGTCTGCAGCCACTGGCGGCCTAACATGACCGCCACGTCGCTTTCCGACAATTCAGCGTCCGAACATTCAAGACGAAATGTCTCCCCTGCCCCATGCGTAGATTCAATCCAGTCAAAAGGAAAATGTCAGATGTCTGATAAACTCCAGGTCCTCACCCCGCAGAACAGCCAGATCATCTTCATCGATCAGCAGCCGCAAATGGCCTTCGGTGTCCAGTCGATCGACCGCCAGGTCCTGAAGAACAATGTCGTCGGCCTTGCCAAGGCGGCCAAAATCTTCAACATTCCGACGACGATCACCACCGTCGAGACAGACAGTTTCTCGGGCAACACTTTCCCGGAACTGCTCGCCGTCGTTCCCGGCAATGACATTCTCGAGCGCACATCGATGAATTCCTGGGACGATCAGAACGTCCGCGATGCGCTTGCCAAGCATGCCGCCGATGGCCGCAAGAAGATCGTCGTCGCTGGTCTCTGGACCGAAGTTTGCAACACGACCTTTGCGCTCTCCTGCATGAACGACACCGACTACGAAATCTACATGGTTGCGGATGCATCCGGCGGCACGTCCGTCGATGCGCATAAATATGCGATGGACCGCATGGTGCAGGCGGGCGCCGTTCCCGTCACCTGGCAGCAGGTCCTGTTGGAATGGCAGCGCGACTGGGCCCGCAAGGAAACCTATGATGCGGTGACCTCCCTGGTGAAGGAACATTCCGGAGCCTATGGCATGGGGATCGACTATGCCGTGACGCATGTGCACGGTGGCACTGAGCGCGTCAGCCATGGCAAGCGGATCGGTCCAAACCCCGCGCAGTAAAGCCGTCACCCCTTCGGCAGGACGCCACCTGCCGAAGGGGATCCGCGTCCTCATAGCGAAGGTCATCCCTGATGAAACTCTATCTCCTGTCACTTGGCGCCGGTCTGCTGGTGGGTGTGGTCTACAGCCTGCTCAATGTCCGCTCGCCTGCCCCGCCTGTCGTCGCGCTCGTCGGTTTGCTTGGAATTCTCGTGGGCGAGCAGCTGGTGCCGTTGGTCAAAAGCATCTGGGCCCGCGAGCCTGCCGCCATGTCCTGGCTGCATCAGGTCAAGCCGCATATGTTCGGTCATCTCCCCAAAGGTGGGGTGACGATCGCTACGGCGGCTTCCCAGGGTGACGATCCGGTATCGGGGAAAGGCTGATGACGACGCGCCGCACATTCCTGGGCGCGGCATCAAGCCTCGCCTTTGCAAACCTGTTTTCACCGGCCAATGCCGCCGATCCTTTTCTGACCGGAGACGCTTCCATGCACGCCGATATTGTTCTTCATAATGGATTGATCACGACGCTTGATCGCGCCAATCCGAACGCCACCGCGATTGCCATCAAGGATGGATTGTTCATCGAGGTGGGTACGGACAGCGACGTCATGGCGCTGGCCGGGCCGGAGACGAAGATCGTCGATCTCAAGGGCAAGCGCGTGCTGCCGGGATTGATCGACAACCACACCCATGTCGTGCGCGGTGGCCTGAACTTCAACATGGAACTTCGCTGGGATGGCGTGCGCTCGCTTGCCGATGCGATGGATATGCTGCGGCGGCAGGTCGCCATCACACCTGCCCCGCAATGGGTGCGCGTGGTCGGCGGTTTCACCGAACACCAGTTTGCCGAAAAACGTCTGCCGACGATCGACGAGATCAATGCGATTGCGCCAGATACGCCTGTCTTTCTGCTGCATCTGTATGACCGCGCCCTGCTCAATGGTGCTGCCCTTCGCGCTGTCGGCTATACCAAGGACACGCCGAACCCGCCCGGCGGCGAGATCACCCGCGATGCCAATGGCAACCCAACGGGGCTGCTGCTCGCCAAGCCAAATGCCGGCATTCTGTATTCGACGCTGTCCAAGGGGCCGAAGCTGCCGTTCGAATATCAGGTCAATTCCACCCGCCATTTCATGCGGGAGCTGAACCGGCTCGGCATTACCGGCGTGATCGATGCGGGCGGCGGCTTTCAGAACTACCCGGATGATTACGCTGTCATCCAGAAGCTCTCGGACGAAGACCAGCTCACGGTGCGCCTTGCCTATAACCTGTTCACGCAGAAGCCGAAGGAGGAGAAGCAGGACTTTCTCAACTGGACGCAGTCGGTCAAATACAAGCAGGGCAACGATTATTTCCGCCATAATGGCGCTGGCGAAATGCTTGTCTTTTCCGCTGCGGATTTCGAAGACTTCCGTCAGCCGCGGCCCGAGATGGCGCCGGAAATGGAAGGCGAGCTTGAAGAGGTGGTTCGGGTTCTCGCTGAAAACCGCTGGCCGTGGCGCATGCATGCCACCTATGACGAGACCATCAGCCGGTCGCTTGACGTCTTCGAGAAGGTCAACAAGGACATCCCGCTTGAAGGTTTGAACTGGTTCTTCGACCATGCCGAGACGATTTCGGATCGCTCCATCGACCGGATTGCGGCTCTTGGCGGCGGGATCGCGACCCAGCACCGCATGGCCTATCAGGGCGAGTATTTTGTCGAGCGCTATGGCCATGGTGTCGCGGAAGCCACGCCACCGATCAAGCGGATGCTGGAAAAAGGCGTCAATGTCTCGGCCGGTACCGACGCGACCCGTGTGGCCTCCTATAATCCCTGGGTCTCGCTCTCCTGGATGGTCACGGGCAAGACGGTTGGGGGCATGCAGCTTTATCCCCGCGCGAACTGCCTCGACCGCGAGACCGCGCTGCGCATGTGGACGGAAAAGGTCACCTGGTTTTCCAATGAGGAAGGCAAGAAAGGCCGGATCGAAAAGGGCCAGTTCGCCGATCTGGTCGTGCCGGACAAGGACTTTTTCACCTGCGCCGAGGACGAGATTTCGTTTCTGTCCTCGCTGTTGACCATGGTCGGCGGCAAGATCGTCTATGGTGCTGAAGACTTCAAGGCGCTTGACGAAAACGACGTGCCGCCCGCCATGCCGGACTGGTCTCCCGTGCGCACGTTCGGTGGCTATGCGGCCTGGGGCGAGCCGCAAGGCGCGGGCTTGAATTCGTTGCGCCGCACCGCGATCTCGACCTGCGGCTGCACCAGTTCCTGCAACGTCCACGGCCACGACCATGCCGGAGCATGGACAGCGAAGCTGCCGATTGCAGATTTGAAGGGCTTCTTCGGGGCGCTGGGTTGCGCCTGCTGGGCCGTGTGACGGCGGGCAACTGCCGGCAAGGGTTGGGCCGCCGTCGCCGCTGGCCAGCCTTTCCGGACTGATGTCAAATTGTTCATTGCGAAAATCGCAATGAACTCGAAAGAATTGATGCAATTGTCGGCGATAATCTTTCCAGGCACTATCGCTCCATCAGCCGCAAACAAAGTGATGGCTTTCGCGACAGCATTACAGGAGCAGATATGATCGACCCTCTTTTGTCCATCCGCCGCCAGGGCTCGCTTCTAGCCCGTATACTCGCTGCACCGGCAACGCGGGTTGTCGCACTGCTTGCTCTGTGTGCAGCCTATATCCAGGGGCCGCTCACCAAGCTGTTTGATTTTCCAGGGGCGGTTGCCGAGATGGAGCATTTCGGCCTCCATCCGGCAACTCTCTTTGCCGCCGGTGTCATCGCATTCGAACTCACGGCCTCGGCAATGGTTATATCCGGCATCCTGCGCTGGCTGGGCGCGCTTTCTCTCGCCGTCTTCACGCTTCTGGCGACTTTCGTTGCGCTGCGGTTCTGGGAGATGCCCGCCGGCATGGAGCGCATGATGGCAACCAATGCCTTCTTTGAGCATCTTGGCCTGGCTGGTGCCTTCGTCCTGGTTGCCATCACCGACCTCACACAGGGAGCGCGCAAATGACCGCCATAAAATCGTCAGGCGGCAGTTTTGCGCCGCTTCGTCAGCCAGTATTTGCGGTCCTCTGGGCAGCGACGGTTCTGGGCAATACCGGTAGTTTCATGCGCGACGTCGCCAGTTCCTGGTTGATGACCGACCTTTCGGCAGCCCCTGCGGCCGTCGCGATGGTCCAGGCCGCCGGTACACTGCCGATTTTCCTGTTGGCAATCCCGGCAGGTGTGCTTTCGGACATCCTGGACCGTCGCAAATTTCTGATTGCAATCCAGCTTTTGCTTGCCAGCGTCAGCATCTCGCTGATGGCATTGTCACACTTCGGCATGCTGTCGGTCAGCGCGTTGATCGGGCTGACGTTTCTCGGCGGCATCGGAGCGGCGCTGATGGGGCCGACGTGGCAGGCGATCGTGCCGGAACTGGTGCCGCGCGAGGATGTGAAGGGTGCGGTTGCGCTCAACTCGCTCGGGATCAATATCGCGCGCTCCATCGGTCCGGCGGCTGGGGGCTTGCTGCTCGCCGCATTCGGCGCCGCCGTGACCTATGGTGCAGATGTTGCAAGCTATATTCTTGTCATTGCCGCCCTCGTCTGGTGGCCGCGCGCCAAAAACGCCGATGATGCACTGTCGGAAAACTTCTTCGGCGCATTCCGGGCTGGGCTTCGCTACACCCGCGCCAGCAAGCCTCTGCATGTCGTGCTGTTGCGGGCGGCGATCTTCTTTGCTTTTGCCAGTGCCGTCTGGGCGCTTTTGCCGCTGGTCGCCCGTCAGCTCCTGGGCGGTGATGCAGGCTTCTACGGTCTCCTTCTCGGCTCGGTCGGTGCAGGCGCCATCGGCGGCGCGCTGGTGATGCCGCGTTTGCGCCAGCGCCTTGATGCCGACGGTCTTCTTCTCGGTGCGGCTGTCGTCACGGCTCTGGTCATGGCTGTGCTTTCGCTCGCTCCGCCGCAATGGGTGGCGATCGCCGTCCTTCTTTTCCTCGGGGCTGCATGGATCACCGCCCTTACCACGCTGAATGGTGCGGCACAGGCCGTCCTGCCAAACTGGGTGCGCGGCCGTGGACTGGCCGTCTATCTCACGGTCTTCAACGGCGCGATGACGGCTGGCAGCCTTGGATGGGGTGCGGTCGCGGAAGCGGCGGGTGTTCCCGGCACGCTTCTGATCGGGGCCGTCGGGCTCCTCATCGCCGGTCTTGTCATGCACCGGATCAAGCTTCCGTCCGGTGAGGCCGACCTGGTCGCGTCCAATCATTGGCCGGAACCGCTCGTGGCCGAGCCGGTCGCCCATGACCGCGGCCCCGTGCTTATCCTGATCGACTATCACGTCGAAAAGCTCAACCGTACCAAGTTCCTGCACGCGCTTAACGACATGTCCTCGGAGCGCCGCCGGGACGGGGCCTATGGCTGGGGCGTGACGGAGGATTCGGCCGATCCGGAAAAGATCACAGAATGGTTCATGGTCGAATCCTGGGCCGAGCATCTGCGCCAGCATAAACGTGTCTCGCATGCGGATGCCGACCTGCAGAGCAAGGTTCTGGCTTTTCACACCGGCCCGGAAAAACCGCTCGTTCGGCATCTGCTGACGATCAACAAGCCGGGCAGAGCGACCTGATACGAGACATCAAACGCTATCCGCAATTGTGATGAGGGCAGTTGAGCCATGAGATTTATTGCAATTGTAGGGGATAGCGTGCTGGTTCATTCCCTTCCTCATGAACCGGCACGAGACAAAACAACCGCATCCAACCTGGCAGGAGCCGCTATGACTGACCGTCTTTTTCCGCTCACCCGGCGTGATACACTTCGTGCCGGCGCTGTCCTTGCGGCAGGCATCACGCTGCCGTTCCACTCAACCTTCGCTGCAACCGCCACACAGGCACAAACAGGAGAGAACACCATGGGCTTTGTTAAAACCACAGACGGCACGGAGATCTTCTATAAGGACTGGGGTCCAAAGGACGCGCAGCCGATTGTTTTTCATCATGGCTGGCCGCTCTCGGCCGACGACTGGGATGCGCAGATGCTGTTTTTCCTGGCACAGGGCTATCGTGTCGTCGCCCATGACCGTCGTGGTCACGGACGTTCAGCGCAGGTTTCAGGCGGTCACGATATGGACCACTACGCCGCCGACGCCTTTGCCGTCGTTGAAGCACTCGACCTGAAGAACGCGGTTCATATCGGGCATTCAACGGGTGGCGGTGAAGTGGCCCGCTACGTTGCCAAGCATGGCGAACCGTCTGGCCGTGTCGCCAAGGCTGTGCTTGTTTCCGCCGTGCCGCCCTTGATGCTGAAGACCGATGCCAATCCTGAAGGCCTTCCGTTGGAGGTCTTTGACGGTTTCCGGTCCGCATTGGCCGCCAACCGGGCGCAATTCTTCCGTGATGTGCCTACCGGGCCGTTCTATGGCTTCAACCGTGAAGGCGCTGTGGTGCATGAGGGGGTCATTCAAAATTGGTGGCGTCAGGGCATGATGGGTGCCGCAAACGCCCATTATGACGGCATCAAGGCCTTTTCGGAAACAGACCAGACCGAAGACCTGAAGGCCATCAGCGTGCCGACACTGGTTTTGCATGGGGAAGACGACCAGATCGTGCCGATTGCAGACGCCGCGCATAAATCCATCAAGCTGTTGAAGAACGGCACGATCAAGACCTATCCGGGCTTTTCGCATGGCATGCTCACCATCAATGCTGACGTGCTGAACGCCGATCTCCTCGCTTTCATCAAGGCGTAAAGGAACAAGCAGGATGGCGCCGAAGGCGATGTGCCTTTGGCGTCAGCCAATCACCAGACTACCGCAGCGTTGCGGGAGAAAGCTTTCCCTGATGTCAGTGCCGGTTGCGCGAACGCCATTCCTGCGGCGCCATACCTGCCACTTTCTCGAAGATTTCGACAAAGATATCTTCATCGGAGAAACCGCAGATTTCGGCGATTTTGGCGATGGGTTCACCGCTTTTGCTGAGAAAGGATTTGGCCATGTCCACGCGGCATTCCGAAATCCATTCGAGCACCGGCTGTCCGGTTGCCGCCAGGAAGCCGGAACAGAGGTCGTCCGCATGAAACCCGCTCGCACCGGCAATCTGATGGATCGTCATCGGTCTGGAGAGGTTGGCGGTTATATATGTCTTGATGCGTTTTTCCTGCATGGACGTCAGCCGGCCGGACGGCGCAAGGCTCTGGGCTGGAGACCGTCCGTAGCGGTGCGCAAGATGGGCATTGAATGCCAGCCCGACATGCGGAAGCAGCATGTCCCTCACCTCGTCCGGCATGTCGAACATCGGCATCAGGGCCGCCCCGATGTTGCGGATGACCTGATCGTCAATGCCGCGGCAGATTTCAAGATTGTCGATCTGCGGCTCGCCCGCCTCCTCTGTCAGCTCGGCGAGATGAGCACTGGGAATATGAAAGGCGAGCGCTTCGAAACGTCCCTGCACCGAAATTGCAGAGCCGTTTTTCAGGCTGATCAGGCAGATCGAGCCCTTGGCATATGTCTTCACGGGTGCCGGCGGCCGATCCGACCAGATGTCGCAGTGATCCACGTCGATCAAATACAGCATCACCAGAAATGCATCATCGGGGGGCAACAGGACCGGAGCGTCGCCGTCTTCGTAAAAGCGATCGAGATGCACGACGGAGAGATGCGCGTCGCGAAGCGGCCGGATCACCAATGTCCTTGCTGTTGGGATGCCGAAACCTGCCGCAATTCCGTCGCCAGCCGCCAATGCTTCACTCACATCTGTCTCGATCATCTCACCTGCGAATCCGGGTCTGCGCCCCGGATGTCCGCCATTGGACCGTATCTATCCTTCATTCCAACGTCTATCTTGTAGAAAAGCATCTTTGGAGAGAAAATTCGACGATCAGGAAAAAACCGCGTAGAACCGGAAGGCAGCGGCAGTACCCTGATTCAGAACCCAGTATTTTCGCGAGGAAGGTAATCCTTTGGCCCAAGTCTCCGACCGTACGATCGGAACCGCTCCTGCAAAAGCAACCGATGGGTTCGGCTGCCCGTTGACGCAATTGTCGGTCAATCAATCGCTGACAGGGTCCGACATCGCGATTTTCCGCAAGGCCACGAGCGGTGCCCGGCTCGATCAGGTCAAGACAGCGGCCAGTGATCGGGGCTTTGTGCTCGGAGTCTCCCTGGCCGCAGGCCATACCCGCCGCATCTTCCACCCGCATCAGGTCACGACCCACGAATTCGCCGAGAATACGATCTATATTCGCGATCTCGCTGAAAACTACAAAGCGGATCTGAGCACGCCCTTTGATTTCCTCCTTTTCCAGATTTCGCAGGCGTCGCTCACCAGGTTTGCCGATGACGCCGAACTGAGCGGAATAACGTCGCTTTCGGTGGAAACCGCATCCAAGGACATCGTGCTTTCCAATCTTGCGCGCGCGCTGATGCCGGCGCTTGAACGGCCGCAAGAAGCCAGTGCGCTGTTCGTCGAGCAGATGACCACTGCGATCGGGACCTATCTGGTTCAACGGTATGGCGGGCAGGGAAAAGCGGCGCCGGTGCGGATCAGAACCCTCTCGCGGGTCCATGAGGATCTGGCAAAGAGCATCCTGCTTGAGAATCTGGAGGGTGACATCTCGATTGCGCAGGTTGCGGAGGCCTGCAATCTGTCACGCGGTTATTTCATCCGCGCCTTCCGGGAAACGACCGGGATGACACCGTATCAGTGGCTTTTGAGCGAACGGATCAACCGGGCCCGCGGGCTGCTGCGAACGTCCAATGCACCGCTCGCCGAGGTGGCCATTGCCTGCGGCTTTGCCGACCAAAGCCATTTTACCCGGGTATTCTCCACGATCGCCGGCGTGACGCCGGGGAATTGGCGCAGGAATTCCTGATCGGAAGACGCCATGTCTACGCGTGTCTCGCGCGCAAAATCACAATGTGGAACTCGGGACGCCGCAGGCGCCCTATCTGCCGCCAGGTGAAAACTCCGCCATCGCGCCTGAATATGTCTTGGCAAACGGCGTGACGTAGGAGCCCCGCTTGCTGGTGGTCAGGCGCTGGGCGACCAGTGCTTCCGCCTGCTTGACGGCTGCAGACACGCCGTCGATGACGGGCACGCCGTATTCCTGTTGCAGCGCAAAGGCCAGATCGGCCATGCCGGCGCAACCGAGAACGATCGCCTCGGCGCTATCCTCGGCAAGCGCGAGTTCGATCTGCCGCCGCAGCTTGCCAAGTGCCCCGGAGGCGACGTCTTCCAGTTCGAGCACGGGAATGTCGGCCGCCCTCACCCGCGCCCGCCCGCCAAAGCCGTAATGGCGCGTCAGGTTTTCCAGGAGGATGCGCGAGCGTTCCAGCGTCGTCACGACGGTGAAGCGCTGCGCCAGGAAACTCGCCGTCACCAGCGCGGATTCGCACAAGCCAAGCACGGGAAATTTGGCCAGCGCGCGGGCAGCGTCAAGCCCCGTATCATCAAAGCAGGCTATGACGGCGGCATCGATGCCTTCGGCGGCTGCGATCTCCGAGAGCAAACCTGGCAGCGCCAGCGCGCCGTCATAATGGCCTTCGATGGAAGCGGGGCCCATCCTTGCAGTCGCGGTGACGATTTCGGTGCCAGGGTTTGCAACCGCGCGGGCAGCCTCTGCCGCCTTGTCCGTCATGGATCGGGTGGTGTTGGGATTGACGATAAGGATGCGCATGCGGGATCAGATCACTTTCGCCTGACGGCGGCGCAGGCCCAGAATGATCGCGAGCGCCAAGAGGATGATGGAGAAGGAGAACAGCGTGGTGACGGTACCGAGCGCATAGAGCACCGGCGTGGTGACATTGGTCGTCATGCCGTAGATTTCCAGCGGCAAGGTGTTGTAGGTGCCCGACGTCATCAGCGTGCGGGCAAATTCGTCATAGGAGAGCGTGAAGCCGAACAGGCCGACGCCGATCAGGCTCGGTGCAATCATCGGCAGAACGACATGCGCAAAGGTCTGCCAGGACGACGCGCCGAGATCGCGCGCGGCTTCCTCATAAGCCGGCGAAAACCGGTTGAAAACGGCGAACATGATCAGCACCCCGAACGGCAGCGTCCAGGTGAGATGCGCTCCGAATGCCGAGGAATACCAGGCGGGCTTCAGGCCGAACTGCTGGAAGACGACGCCGATGCCGAGCGAGATGATGATCGACGGGACGACGAGGCTGGCAACCGTGAGATAAAACAGCACGGTCGATCCCCGGAACTTGCGCCGAAAGGCAAGACCGGCCAGCAGCGATACCGCGACATTGACGATCATCACCATCAGCCCGAGCGTGAACGAACGTTTGAACGAGGCGCCGAAGTCGCCGACCGCCTGCTGTTCGAACAGGTTGAAGAACCAGTGCACGGAAACGCCGTTAAGCGGAAATGTCAGGCCTCCATCCGGGCCCTGGAACGACAGGATGAATACGGCCGATAGCGGTCCGTAGAGGAACAGCACAAACAGCGTAAAGAAGGCGGCCAGCACGTAGAATTCAAGGGTGCGTTTCTCGTGGCTCATCTTAAAGCTCCTTGCGGATATCGACGACGCGCAGGATGGCGGCGACCATCAGGAGTACGACGATCAGAAGCACGACGGCATTGGCGGCGGCCGCTGGATATTGCAGCAGAGACATCTGGTTCTTCATCATCAGCGCCACCGACGCGCTCTGCCCGCCGGACATGACTTGCACTGTGGAGAAATCCGCCATAACGAGCGTCACCACGAAGATCGAGCCGATGGCGATGCCCGGTTTTGCCAGCGGGATGATGACGTTCCAGAGGATCTGCCAGCCATTGGCGCCGGCATCGCGGGCTGCTTCGATCAGCGAGCGATCGATGCGCATCAGCGTATTGAAGATCGGCGTCACCATGAACAGCGTGTTCAGATGCACCATGGCCAGTATCACGGCGAAATCGGAATAGAGCAGCCACTCGATCGGGCTCGGGATGATGCCCATTTCGATCAGGGTTGTATTGACCAGACCATTGCGGCCAAGCACCGGGATCCAGGAGATCATCCGGATGATGTTCGATGTCAGGAACGGCACGGTGCAGATCAGGAACAGCACCATCTGCATGGTCGTCGTGCGGATGTGGAAGGCGAGGAAATAGGCAACCCAGAAACCGATCAGCAGCGTTAGCCCCCAGACCAGCACCGTATATTTCAGCGTGTTCAGATAGGTCTTCCAGGTGACCCAGGAGCCGAGCGTGTCGGTATAGTTCATGGTCAGGAAATCGGGATAGAGCCCGGCAAAGTCATAGTCCCAGAAACTGACGACGGCGATCATCAGGATCGGCAGCAGGAAGAAGAAGCCGAGGATCAACGCCAAGGGCACCGCCTGCAGGTAGGAGGCGAGTGTGGCCGCAGCCCTGCCAATACGCTCAGACAGCCCCGGCTTCCCGCCCGCTTCGATCTGCGTCTCGTCCTGCGTGATGACTGCTGTCACGTGTCGGGTCTCCGGTTGTTTCTTTACCTCCCCCTTGAGGGGGGAGGTCGCAGCAAAGCTGCGGGTGGGGGTGATCCCTTGTTTGGCGCAATACGATCACCCCACCCCGGCACTGCGTGCCGACCCTCCCCCTCAAGGGGAGGGTAGAGATCATCAAGCAGCGATGAACTCGTTCCAGCGCCGTACCATGTAGCGGTCCTCGTCCATGACCGAGTTCCAGCAGGCGACCTTGCCCATGCGTTCTTCGAACGAACCGCCATCGCGGATGGCGCCGGCTTTTTCCATGATCTTGCCTTCCGGAGACATGATGTCGCCGGTCGCGGCCTTGCCTTCGATCCAGTAACCCCATTCGTCGGCGGTCATGAATTCCTTGGCGGTGTCCATGGCGGCGGAATAGTAGCCCTGGCGGTTGAGATAACCGCCGACCCAGCCGGACGTGTACCAGTTGATATACTCATAGGCCGCGTCGAGCTGCGCACCTTCCAGATGCGCGGCAAGGCCGAGACCGCCGCCCCATGAGCGATAGCCTTCCTTGAGCGGCTGATATTTGCAGGCGATCCCCTTGGAGCGGACGGCGGCAACGGCCGGCGACCACATTGACTGGATGACCACCTCGCCGGACGCCATCAGGTTGACGCTCTCGTCGAACGACTTCCAGAAGGCGCGGAACTGGCCGTCCTGCTTGGCCTTGATCAGGAAGTCGATCGTCGCGTCGATCTCTTCCTTGGTCATGTTGCCCTTGTCGGCATATTTGATATTGCCGAGTGCTTCCATGATCATCGCCGCATCCATGATGCCGATCGACGGGATGTTGAGGATCGAGGTCTTGCCCTTGAAGGCCGGGTCCATGATATCGGCCCAAGACGTGATGTCGCGGCCGACGAGATCCGGGCGGATGCCCAGCGTATCGGCGTTATAGATGGTCGGAACCATGGTAAAGAGTTCGGTTTCGCCCTTGGCGAATGTCTTGTCGCCGGCTTTTTCGACATAGCCGACCGTATGCGGCGCGGTGCCCTGGGCGATGACGCTGTCGGGCTTGAGCTTGCCGGTTTTGAACAGTGGCACGATCTTGTCGTAATATTTCAGCTTCTTGACATCCATCGGCTGGATGACGCCGGCCGGGAAGACCTTCTTGAGGATCCAGTATTCGATATCGGCAATATCGTAGCTGTCCGGCTGGGTAACGGCGCGCTGGGCGGCAGCGTCGCTGTCCGTCGCCGTCATCTCGAGCGTGATGCCGAGATCGGCCTTGCACTTTTCTGCGATGGCATTGATGTTGGAGACGCCGGTGCCGAACTGGCGCAGCGTGATCGGGTTCTGCGCCCAGATGGTCGGGAAACCGGTGATGAGGCCGGAGCCGATCATGGCGCCGGTCGCGGCGGCACCGGTTTTCAGCAGGCCGCGCCTTGAAATTCCCTTAGATGTCTTGGTTTCATTGGTCATGTCAGTTCCCTCTTTTTTGATTGTGTGACTGATCAGGCGGCGATGCGGCCCAAAAGAACGGCATCTTCGAGGCCCCAGCTGAGCGGCACCGCATCGCCGACCGATACGGGTTTCTCGAAATAATCGGCATCGGTCGTGATCACGGTGAAATCGTCGCTGCCGGCCCCAGTGACGGTGATTTTCACCGAGGCGCCGCGGTATTCGACATTGGAGACCACGCCGTTGAAGCCGAGTGTCTTCTCCGATGGCGCGGCCAGCCGGACGCGGTCGGTGCGCACGCCGATATCGATCGGAGCGCCCGGCTCCTGATCGGGACCGGCCACGGTGAATGTCTGGCCCTCCGCCACTTCCAGCGTCACCCTGCCCTCGCCGCTGCCGATGACGCGGCCGGTCAGAACGTTGTGATCGCCCATGAACCGGGCAACGAAAGCCGTCGCCGGGCGCTCGAAGACGTCGCGCGGATGCGCTGCCTGCTCGATGCGGCCGTCATTCATGATGACGATGATATCGGCCAGCGCCATGGCCTCTTCCTGGCTGTGGGTCACATGCACGAAGGTGATGCCGAGGCTTTTCTGCAGCTTCTTCAGTTCGGCGCGCATGCGGATCTTCAAAAACGGATCGAGCGCCGACAGCGGCTCGTCGAGGAGAAGCGCTTCCGGATCGGTGATCAGAGCGCGGGCCAGCGCCACGCGCTGCTGCTGGCCTCCGGAAAGCTGGGCCGGGCGCCGATTGGCATAGGGCTCCATCTGCATCAGTTTCAGCATATCGAGCGCCTTGGCGCGGCGTTCCTGCTTATCAACGCCCTTCATCTTCAGGCTGAAGGCGACATTGTCGATGAGATCGAGATGGGGAAACAGCGCATAGGACTGAAACATCATCGCCGTGCCGCGCTTGGCCGGCGGAAAGTCGGTGACCACAACATTGCCGAGCCGGATATCGCCCGACGAAATGCTTTCGTGACCGGCAATCATCCTCAGCGTCGAGGTCTTGCCGCAGCCGGAAGGGCCGAGGAAACAGCAATAGCTGCCGGAAGGTATTTTCAGGCTGATGGCATGGACGGCGGTCGTGCTGCCATAAACCTTGGAAACGGATACGATATCGATTTCAGCCGCTTTGGACATCATGTCTCCCCTGTGACGGGAAGAGCAATGCATCAAGCGTGCCAGACTCCATCGCCGCAGACAAATATCTGACAAGATTGGGAAAAATTGATAACGGTGAAATCGCTTGAAATTTGGACAATTTCAGTTTTGCTTAAAATATAGACATTCGTCTGCAATGTGCTCATCAAATCGTATACAATTTGGCCATATGAGTGCCGACAAATTCGGGTTAACTTTGCTGGGGGAAAACGCTAGTATAGAGCAAGCAACCCGGAATGAGATGCAATGAAAACCGCAGCAGCGCCCGCCGAAGACCAGATCGACGTCAGCACCGATTATATCCGGGATTCCATTCGTGATGCGATCGTCGATCGCCGGCTTGCCCCCGGCACCAAGCTGTCGGAGGCCGATGTCGGCGCGCTGTTCAATGTCAGCCGCACGCTGGTGCGCGGCGCTCTGCAGGCTCTGTCCTATGAAGGCCTCGTCAATGTCGAAAAGAACCGCGGCGCCTTCGTTGCCTATCCCTCGCCGGAGGAGGCCCGCCAGATCTTCGCCACCCGCCGGATGATCGAGCCGGGCATTTTGCGCGAGGCCGCCAAGCATATGGGGCCGTCGCATTTCCAGCATTTGCGGCAGGTGCTTTTGGAAGAGGGCCGCCTGATGAACGAGCGCGGCCAGACGGCACGGCGCGCTGAGATCAAGGCGTCGGGCGATTTCCATCTGATGCTGGCATCGATGACCGGCAATGCCGTCATGCAGCGCTTTATGGATGAGCTCGTCGCCCGCTCCTCGCTGGTCATCGCCCTTTATGGTCAATCGGCCATTTCAAGCTGCGGCCACCAGGAACATCAGGACATCGTCACCGCCATCGAACGCGGCGATCTCGACAGCGCCTGCCATCAGATGATCCATCATATCGACCATATCGAAGCCGATCTCGACATGCGGGAAAACAAGGGACACAACCTGCGCGAAGCATTCCGGCTATAGGCCGCTGGTCCCTGTAAAGAGTGCATCTTTCATTATCCTCAATGTCTGCAGCAAGCCGGCCGGGAGCGATCACGGTGCTGCCTCCGGCCCGCGTTGTTCAAGGCTTTAAAATTACGATAGGCCGTATTGCAAATGGCATTGCCTGCTCCATGTACCCCCTCAAGACCAACCGGAGCAGCGCCTATGAAAATCCCCATCACAGTGCGTATCGATCCGGATCTCTTGGATGCCGTTCGCGATTGTGCGGTTCGAGAAAATCGCAATCTGACCAATTTTATCGAGACAGCGCTTCGAGACCGCATCGGAGCCAATATTGCGCTTGCGCCCCATACCCGGCCCAAGACGATGGCCGGATCGACGGAAGGACGATAAACAGCATGACATCCATCTCTCCCTCCCTCGTGGCAGGAACGGCGCTTCCGAAAGCCGCAACCGGGATCCTAGGCTTCGACGACGTTACGCTGGGCGGTCTTCCCGCCCAACGGCCGACCCTCGTCTGCGGCGGGCCGGGCTGTGGCAAGACCCTGTTTGCCATGACGGTTCTCGTCAATGGCGCGACGATGTTTGACGAGCCGGGCGTGTTCATGAGCTTCGAGGAAGCCAGCGAGGATCTGGCCTTGAATGTCCAGTCGCTGGGCTATGATCTGCAGAGCCTGATGGATGCCAAGAAGATCGTGATGGACTATGTCCGGGTGGAGAAGAGCGAGATAGAGCAGTCGGGAGATTATGATCTCGACGGATTGTTCATCCGGCTCGATCACGCGATCAAGAGCATCGGCGCCAAGCGGGTCGTTCTGGACACGCTTGAGGTCCTGTTTGCCGGTCTTGGCAATACGGATATTCTTCGCGCTGAACTGAGGCGCCTGTTTGCCTGGCTGAAGGAACAGGGCGTCACTGCGATCATCACGGCGGAGCGGGGCGAAGGGTCCCTCACCCGTTACGGGCTGGAGGAATATATTTCTGACTGTGTGATCCTGCTCGACAATCGCGTCGAGCATCAGATCACCACGCGTCGCATCCGCATCGTCAAATATCGCGGCTCTGCGCATGGCACCAACGAGTATCCGTTTCTCATCGACGATCAGGGCATCTCCGTTTTGCCGATCACCTCGGCCGGGCTTGCCCATTCGACCAATAACGACGCGGTATCGACCGGGATCCCCGGCCTTGATGGCATGTTGGGCGTCGGTGGATTTTATCGCGGCTCCAGCGTCCTCATCTCGGGGACGGCAGGGACCGGAAAAACCAGCATCGCCAGCAGCTTCGTCGATGCTGCCTGCCGGCGCGGTGAAAAGTGTCTGTATTTTGCCTTTGAAGAATCGCCAGCGCAGATCGTCCGCAACATGCGATCGATCGGCATCGATCTTGAGCCATGGGTCGATGCCGGCCTGTTGAAGTTCGAGGCCGCACGCCCGAGCCTGTTCGGGCTTGAGATGCACCTGGCCCGCATGCACCGCGAAATCGAACGGTTCAAACCGGACGCCGTTGTGCTCGATCCGATCTCGTCGTTGCGCGGGGAACAGGGCGAAGTCCACTCGGCCTTGCTCCGCGTCATCGACCTTCTCAAAAGCAACGGGACGACCGCAATTTTGACCAATCTCGTCTCCGGCCAACAGGTGACCGACGCCACGGATATCGGCATGTCGTCGCTGATGGATACGTGGCTTTCGCTTGTACATGTCGAATCGAACGGCGAGCGCAACCGGGGTCTCTACGTTTTGAAATCCCGTGGTATGAGCCACTCCAACCAAATCCGCGAATATGTTCTGGGCACCCGTGGTATCCATCTCATCAATGCCTATGTCGGCGCCGGCGGGGTGCTGACGGGGTCTTCGCGCTTGGCACAGGAAGCGGCGGACGCGGTGGAAGAAACGCGCCGGGAACAGGAGAACACGCGGCGCCGGCGTGATATCGAGCGGCGGCGCGAAACGATCGAGCGCCAGATCGCCGACCTTAGATCTGCACTCGAGGCGGAGGAGGAGGAGGTCAACCGGGTACTCGAACAGGATGCCGCGCGCGAGACGTCCTTTGCCAAGAACAGGGACGCGATGGCCGCGCGCCGGGGAGCTGCGGAATGAGCGGGTTGGATGATGAAGAACAGGGCCTGAATGACGGTTTGGGAGTAGGCGGCGAGGCCGTTGACGACGGTCATTACAATTTGCGCCTTTACGTGGCTGGCAATACGCCCAAGTCCGCTGCGGCTTTGGCCAATCTTAAGCAGATTTGCGAGGAACATCTTGCCGGACGGTACCGGATCGAGGTCATCGACCTCCTGGAAAACCCGCAGCTTGCTGCCGGTGACCAAATCCTGGCGGTCCCTACCCTCGTGCGGCGTCTGCCGCCACCATTGAAACGCATCATCGGTAATCTTTCAGACTCCGAGCGCGTTCTCGTCGGCCTCGACCTGCAGCCGTTGACGTGAGCGGCATGGATGAAACCCCGAGGCGGACATATGTGTTGAGACTTTACGTAACCGGAACGACCGCACGCTCCGTGCATGCAATTTCAAATGCCCGGCGCATCTGCGACGCGCATTACACGGATGACTATGAGCTTGAGGTGATCGACCTCTATCAGCATCCGGAGGCGGCAAGGGAGCATCAGATCATTGCCGCGCCGACGCTGGTGAAGATCATGCCCGGCCCTATCCGGCGCATTATCGGTGATCTGTCCGACGAGCCAAGGGCCCTCGAGGCGCTGGGCATCGTGCAGCGAAAGAGTACGAACAGGACCGGCAAAGATGATTGAAGACGGCAGCCTTTCTCGCGAGACGGAGGCATTGCGCGAGCGCCTGAGGGAGGCGGAAGAAACACTCGATGCGATCCGCAATGGTGAGGTCGATGCAGTTGTCGTTGCCGGTGATGGTGGCGTGCCGCAGGTCTATACATTGGAGACCGCCGACCAGACCTACCGGATCCTTGTCGAGGAAATGCGCGAAGGTGCCGTGACCCTGTCGGCCGACGGGACTGTTCTCTACAGCAACAGGCGGTTTGCCGAACTCGTCGGCGTCAATACCAGCGCTATCGTTGGCGGCCTCCTGTCACGGTACGTGTCTCCAAACGACATCGCCCGGCTCGACGCGGCTGCGGCCCAGTCCGGCAAGGGTGAATTCGATCTGGTCTCGGTGAACGGCTTGCTTGTTCCTGTTCACTTCTCCTTCGCCAGGCTCGGTGGAGACGAACGGTCGCCTGAGACGTTCTGTTGCGTGGTGACGGATCTGACCGATCAGAACCGCACGGGAGAGGAACTGCGTTCCGCACATGAACGGCTGCTGTTGGAGGTGGAGGAGCGCCAGCGCACCGAGGAGCTTCTGCGCCACAGCTTGAAGATGGAAGCCGTTGGCCAGCTCACCGGTGGTGTTGCGCACGATTTCAACAATCTGCTGATGGCGATTTCCGGTGGTCTCGATATGCTGAAGCGAACCGACGATCCGGTTCGCCGCGAACGGATCGAGATCGGCATGCGCCAGGCCGTTGACCGGGGCGCCGGGCTGACCCGCCAGCTTCTGACGTTTTCCAGGCGCCAGGCCATCGATCCCGAAGCGATTGACATCCCCCGCCAGATTGCCGGAATGCGCGAGCTTTTGGAGCGGTCGCTGCGCGGCGACATCCAGGTGGTCACCGATTTCGCTGCCGACCTGTGGCCGGTCTATCTCGATACCAACGAGTTCGAGCTCGTGGTCATGAACCTGTGCATCAACGCCCGGGATGCCATGCCGAACGGCGGTACGATTACCGTTTCTGCAAAAAACAAACCTTCCCTAAAAGCCGGCCGGTTCTCCGGCGATTTCGTTCAGGTCATCATTGCCGATAATGGGTCCGGCATGACGCCTGAGGTTCTCGCGCATGCTCTAGAGCCGTTCTATACGACAAAGGATGTCGGCAAAGGTTCCGGGCTCGGATTGGCGCAGGCATATGGGTTTGCAAACTCGGCAGGTGGCAAGCTGGATATCAAGAGCGAGGTGGGACAGGGCACGAGTATTTCACTGCTGTTTCCCCGTTCCGACCTCTCGCCCAACGCCCGCACTGCCAAGATTGGCCATGCGAAAACGGAGCTGGATCAAGGGCCGGGCAACGGCCATGTGCTCCTCGTCGAGGACGATCATGAAGTGGCAGAATTCACCGCAGAGATGATCAGGAGTTCCGGATACCGGGTGACGCGCGTGGCCTCTGCCCAGGCAGCGCTTGGTGCCTTGGCCAATGGCCGCAACATCGATCTGGTCTTTTCCGATATCATGATGCCCGGCGGGATGAACGGCGTGGACCTCGCCAAGGAAATCCGCACGCGCAAATACGATGTCCCGGTTTTGCTGACCAGTGGATATGCCGCCGCATTCCAGGCCGAGGCCCATGCATTGGGCGTGCGGATATTGGCAAAGCCCTACAGGATGGAAGAGCTGTCTGCGGTACTGCTGGAACTGATGCAGCCATAGCGATTGCCCGCGGGCAAGATGGCTAAAAGAGTTTTTCAGGAAGCAATGTCAGCCGTCGAGGCTCGTCAGCAATGGCAACGTGGCTGCTGGCTCATTTGCATCCGCGTTTTTGACCTTTCGCTTCACAGGCTTGCGGGTTTTGCGCGGTACTTCCTCGGTCAATGAGAGCGTCAGTGGCTCACCTGCCGGCGCCGGGTCTAGGTTTAACGGAGCAGCTTCGACATCTTCAACGGCTTGCCCCGCTACTGCGGCTGTTGCGCGATCTGCATTCGGCTTTGATGGTGTTTTTTGGACCTTCGTGTCCGGCTCATCGTGGCGTTTGTAGCGGATCATCTTGGATTCCCTTATTCAATGTTCCCCTCTTGTTCTCATTGGGCGATGCTGGTGTCAAACCATTTCGGTAGGTTCGCCCGGTTTGCCATCCCCATCAGCAGGTTCTGCGCCTAAAGTTCCGATGCCAGAAACGGAAAAGCGCCTTGAACAGTGGACCGTTCAAGGCGCTTTGCTATCGGTGAAGGCAGAGTTGGGCGACTGCAGAATTTTTTGCGAAGCGCCTTTCCAGACCCGGCTTGTTACAGGTCAACCTTCGCGTTTTTACCCATGTCCGGCCTGCTGTCGCTCACTGCGGCAGCAAACATCTTGATATAGCTGACCACCGTGCCGGGGCTATCCCAGTATTCGGCGGACGAAGGATCGATCTTGAGCACGCGGATCGACGGGTCGTCAGCATCGTCCCACCAGGCTTTCGATGGGGTGGAAAACAGCTCCCGGATCTTTTCGCGATCATTGGAAACCGTGGCTTTGCCGGAGACCGACACGTATTTTTGGCCCTTGGAATCCGCGAAAGCCAGACACACGTCCGGAAACTTCTCGATCTCCTCGTCCTTGTGACTTTCAGCGTCGGTAAGGAAATAAATCGCGTTTTCCATGCGCTCAACATGGGCCGCCATTGGCCTGGCGCGGATGTCGCTGTCATCCCGCGTCGCAAGCATGCAGAACATGATCTTTTCCATCAGGTCATAGGCCCGCGTCACGTCATCTATCGTCTGGGTCATTTCGTCTTTCTCCATGGCTTCGCACCAGCAACCCGCAGACCCCTGTAAGGTTCCGCCAGCCGGCAATTTGCTGCCGCCTGATCGGCTCTTTGCAATCCGTGCCCTTGGCGATCAGCCAATATTTTTAAAGCCACCTCGATAAACACCCAGGCTGCCGTATCTAAGCGTTGAGGCGCCAGGTTGCCGCCGCATAGCATCACGAGGAGTCGGCCGTTGAGCACGCAAGCATCCAAGGTCACAGATATGCACGGCGCGGTTCCAAGCCAGGGGTCACTGGCCAACACTGCTTTGTCAGGTCGGACGATCCTGATCCTGATCGGCGTCGCCGTCATCCTGCGGGTGGGGCAGGAAATCTTCGTGCCGCTGGCGCTCTCACTCCTTTTGACCTTCACCCTTGCACCGATCGTCTCCTTCCTGCGCAAGCGGTATGTGCCGAAAATTGCCGCCGTGATCCTGGCGGTCGTCTCCGCGTTTCTGGTGATTGCTGCCTTCAGCTTCATTGTCGCCGGGCAGGTTGCCAATCTGGCGGAGAATATTCCGACCTATCAGCGCAACATCGTTGGAAAGGTCCATGCCCTCAGTCAGGCGGGATCCGGCAATGGTGTGCTCGAACACCTGAGCAAGGTCGTCGAGCGGGTCGGAGCTGAGATGCAGAACCGCGCGGTGGAAAGCCAGGACGCGTTTGCACCGGAGGCGAACATCCGCGAACCGATGCCGGTCGAGATCATCACGCGCTCCAAGCCGATCGAAACCCTGGTGAACGTCATCCTGCCCCTCATCAGTCCGTTCGCGACTGCGGGCCTGGTCATCGTTCTGGTGATTTTCATGCTGCTGGAACGCGAAGAGTTGCGCGACCGCTTCATCCGCCTGGTCGGGCTTGGCGATCTTCACCGCACCACGGCCGCCCTGCAGGACGCGGGGAAACGCGTCGGCAAGTACCTGTTGATGCAATTGGTGGTCAACGCTCTCTATGCCATTCCGATCACCATCGGGCTCTGGCTGCTGGGTATCCCAAACGCCGTGCTGTGGGGCCTGCTGACGCTGGTGCTGCGGTTCGTGCCTTATATCGGCCCGGTGATCGGCATGATCCTGCCGCTCTTCCTGGCTTTGGCGATTTCCCCTGGCTGGTCGCTTGTCGCCTGGGTCGCGGGATTGTTCATCGTCACCGAGCTGATCAGCAATAATGTCATCGAACCATGGCTCTATGGCAGCCATACCGGCCTGTCTCCACTCGCCATCATCATCTCAGCCATTTTCTGGTCTTGGCTATGGGGGCCGCTCGGGTTGATGCTCTCGACACCCCTAACGGTCTGCCTGGTGGTCCTTGGACGATATGTTCCGCAGTTCAGCTTCCTCGACGTTCTGCTGGGCAACGAGCCTGTGCTCCAGCCCCAGGAAAAACTCTATCAGCGCCTGCTTGCCGGCGATCCCAGCGAAGCCACCGATAATGCGGAGGAGTTTCTCGAGGATGAGTATCTGATCGACTATTACGAAAAGGTCGGCTTGCCGGCGCTGGTGCTGGGCGAGACGGATCGTCAAAGAGGCGTCATGTCCGAACAGCAGATCGCACTGGTCGCTTCAAGCGCGCAGATCCTCATCGGCAATCTCGCCGAGATCGCCGAGGAAGAGGAAAACGAAGAGGATGAGGATGAGGCGGATAAGCCGGGTGATGGCGGCGAGGCCGAAAAAGACCTCGACCTTCCCGATGGAAAAGGACGCACAATCGTCTGCGTGGGGGGCAGAGGTGCGCTCGATGACGCTGCCGCATGGATGATGGCGCAGGTCATCGCCGTTCAAGGTGCAGACGTGGTGACCGCGGAACACACCATCTTTGCGGGCCGCAACGCGATATCCACGGAAGGCGCTGACACGGTTCTTGTGGCTTTCCTCAACGACAATTCCAAATCACACGCGCGTCAGATCGTCCGGCGCCTGAAGCGCGCCAAACCGTCTTTGCGCGTGGGCATCATCATGCCAATGGCAGACGGTGATGAGCGGCCACGTATCGAACCTGAGGAGATCAATGCAGACTTTGTGTCCATCAGCTTGACGGAAGCTGTTCGCAATGCGCTTGGTGAGACCGATGCCGTGGTTTTGAAAAGCATCGCGCGAAAGCTGTTAAAACCACGCCCGCGGGCTGGTCAGGCTGTGGATGCGTAACGGCGATGGTGGCCACACGGAGGGAGAGCTTTCGCACGGCAAGGGTGGACCGGACCTGCGATTGCTCGCTTTACGTCCTTCTGCGCGTCCGCAGAAGCTCCTCTTCCGAAATGCCGAAATGATCGAGAACGATGTTCAGGTTACGGCGATTGGATTTGAAGTAGACGTCAAAGATATCGCCAAGCAGCGGCACGCTTCCACCGATGGTATCGACGCCCAGATTTCCCAGCATGCGCAGGAGAGTTTGAGGTGGCACACCAAGCTGGCGGGCCTCGTTGACGAGAAACAGGCCCACCAGCGCGGCGCCGGCATCGCCCACGCCGGGCAGGAGCCCGAGGATCGAATCCGCGCCCAGTCTAACACCCGTTCCGGGTATCCGGATCGCCGTATCCATCAGTCTGGCGATACCATGCATCCGGCGCAGCCGCCGTATCCGATCCTCATGGTCGATGCCGGGAGCGTTCAATTTGCACCTGCCTTCGGTGCCGGATCATCCGCCATGTGTCGCCTCGGATTTGGGGGTGGAAAATCGGGACCGTCGTCACGCTCGACATCGTCGCACTTGAAAAACCTGCCGGGTGGATATCTGCGCGGCATGTCACTCACTTAGGAAGGCTTAAAGGCCGCTGCCAGTGCCTGGCTCGGCGAATTGCGGAGAAATATCCGCCACGCGTTCACAACCTTTTGCCGTTCCTAAACACCAAGCGGACGCAAAGGTTCCATACGCCAGCTCACGCTGGTCGTTGGCAAAAGCAGCAGCATAGGGTCAGACTGGTTGGGAGGGAAAACGCTTGAGCCACGCGGCTTATCCGAATACGCCGGACGGCAGGTATTTTGTCGTTCGCGGCCGCCTCTGGCGCCGGAGCAATCCGGACCTAGATGAGGAAACCCGTGAGCGCCTGGTCAAGGCGCTGATGTCGGCCCGCCGTGCGGTTCGCGATGCGAAGGGTGATGCCGCTGCGCTGGCGCTGGCCCGGCAGCGTGTCGATGACGCCAAGGTTTCGCTCGGCGAACGTGGCCCTGTCTGGTGGAACGACGGCGCGCCGGACTTCAACCGGCATCTGGTCAAGAACACGCCCTATGCCGTTTGGGCCGAGGATTTGCTTCTATGATTGTGCTGTCGTTGTTTGGGCAGAGATTACGGAATGAAAGGTAGCGCCGCACAGTGAAGACGCTTCATCCCCTTATTGTGACCGCGCAGATTGCGCAGGATCATCTGGAACCGTTCGACCGTCTGCGGCAAGCGCACTTTCCCCAGGCTAGAAACTTTCTGCGTGCGCATCTGAAGGTGTTTTACCGCCTGCCGGGGGAATATGCCGCCCAGATCATGAAGCAACTCACGGACGCTGCGGCAGCAACCAGCATAATCAAGGCAGAGGTTAACGGCGTTCGCCACATTGGTGCAGGCGTGGCGTTCACGGTCATCAGCCCGGAACTCCAAACTGTCCGTGCCGGGCTGAAAGCCGCCTTCGCGCCTTATCTGGTGTCGCAGGATATGCAGAAATGGCAGCCGCACATCACGGTGCAGAATAAAGTATCACGACCCGCAGCAGACAGGCTTGACACCGATCTCGCCGGGACCTTCAGTCCGCATGAGATCGATATCATCGGGCTCGACCTGTGGAGATATCTGGATGGTCCGTGGAAACACGAATTTGCCGCGCCGTTCAGGAGCGGTGCTTGAGTTCGATATCCCCGTTAAAGCAGACCGGGTCGGCGTCAATGCAGTCGATGCAGATCCCGCAGCAATCCTGATCGAACTGGCTCGCAAGCTTTCTCTCGCGGCAACAGTCACACATCATGATGCGATCCATCGAAGTCTTTTCCGGTGGAATGATCTCAATCAGCAACGCTTTTGAAGCATTGGCGCCCGTCGTTGACATGATAACCTCACTTGACTGATGTCTAATCAAGGAAATGGGGACGCTGGTCCAGGCTTTCCATGGGCTTGGCGATATTTTTGGCCCCTTGGACAACCGTTTCCACAATCTAGGATGCTGTTTTCTGAGCACCTTCGCGCTGCCGGTCCGGCTGGGCCAGAAACATTTCGCCGAGCAGCAAAAGCATCGCAACCACGCTATAAGGCTTCGGGACAAAGCGGGCCTCGCCCGGCAGTATATCGTCGTCGAGTTGGTGACCGCCGGAGGTTACGATCGTGGAAATACGTTTCCCATAGCCTTGCAGGAGCTTTGCGAGATCAAGTCCGTTCAAACCGCCCGGCATGTCGATATCGGTGATGACGGCATCAATCTCGTGCAGTCCCAAGATCGCGACGGCCTCAAGGACGGTCCGCGCCTCGCGGACGCCGTAGCCTTCGTCTTCGAGCGCCTCGGTCAAGAGCATCCGGATGAGCGGCTCATCTTCGACAACGAGTATGGTACGCATGTCATTGTCCATGGCCGTCTCCACTCTGGTTACTCGATCAACGCCTGGTTACTCGATCAACGCGCCTGCCCAGATTTAGATTGCCTTCGGCTGACAGTATTTGGAAACAATATGAATAAAATGCCAACAATCGGCTGTGAAGCGCGCCGGGACTGCAGATAGCGCGCGGTCAGCTGCCAGTCCCCAGTTGGCGTATCGCTCGCAATCACGGCCGGAACTTTCTCCGATCGATGGGGTTCCCTTGCTCAAAGGAGAACCACGATGGACGACGATATTTTCGCAGTCGCGCTGATGAACCTTGCCTTTGGCGTGCTGGCACTGACGATCGGCTATATCTACACGCTGCCCAGCGGCAGCACACTCCCGATAGACTCCGCTCCTGTCGTCATCGCCATTGGCGCGCAATGAAGCATGTCAGCCGTTTTTGCCCACCCCGCCCTCCAACGCAGATCTTGAGTGACGCTTGATGGCTGAGCCCTTCCGAGGCAATGTTTTCATCCATCCGATGCACTTCGATGCCGGCGGCACGCTGGTCGATAGTGACCTCGTCGTGGTGTCAGGTCTGACGTTAGCTGAAGCGATAGAAAAACAGTTTGGCGCCGGTACGCTTGAGAGCGGTGAAAAGCATTGCCTTGTAGGCACGGTATCATTCGTCGAACAGGGCAAGATTTTCACACGGCCGATCTATCGGCGCCCGTAGTGCTCGTATCCTCTCTGGGGTGCCGCACGTCCCGCTTGGTACCTCTTCACGCAACGACGAGGGCCCGCCATCAATTTCGCGGTCGTATTCCCATCTTTCGGACACGGCTGCGTGATGGCTGGGAACATTGCCCTTCCTCGAATGTTGCGCTGTTTTGCAGGAAGGACTGATATGCCGGACATCATTTGGGAAATTCCCCTTACCATCACGAGCGACGAGGGCCCGTACACGATCAATGGCCCGAAAGAGGCCTTGCATTATCTCGAAAATAATTTGCCGGTTGACTGTGGTCCGCTGTGCGAAGCTGCCAAGGTCGCATGCACCGCTGCGCTGCAGCCCGGTGAAGAAATTGAGGAATCCCGCGGCGCTTTCGTCCGCGCGGCGATCGAGGCCGAAAATCCCGTCCTGGCGCCTTAGAGATTCGGGTAATTGTCACAGCTTTTCCCCGCAAATTTGGTGAAAGCGAACCATCCGCAGCGTCAAAAATCATGCTGTTCAACTGCCGTGGAACAAAGTCTCTCATCCAACGTTTGCGGCGCGGGAGATCTCGTTTCTTATGGAGGAAGGCATGCACCCGAATGAAATCTGCAATCCGACTGAAATCCAGTGGCAGCCCGTTATTGTCCGGCTGCGGGGCGGCATCGAGCGGAAGGTCTGCGGGCCGCTTCAAGGGTTTGAAATCCTGAGCCGGCATATGGTCGGTCCAAACAGCAATATCTCTGCGAATGCTGCCCGCTGTTGCCGGCTGGCGCTTGAGCGCAAGATGACGCCGGAACAGGCCCGCCAGGCATTTGTCGCTGCCACGATGGACCAGGAGCTACGCGCCAATTGATACGGTGCCGACCGCGGCTTCCAGATCAGCGCTCGGGATTTTTCTCGCCGGGTTCCTCGGGTGGCTTGAAATTGCCATTCAAGCGAAGCGTGAGGAAAGTCATGACGGACAGGACGAGCGCGATATCATAGGCGCCTAGCCCGACAGCGGTGCCGATCGCGCCGGTGGCCCAAAGACTGGCAGCGGTCGCGGTGCCACGTACGCTTTTGCTCACCACCAGAATAGCGCCGCCGCCGATAAAACCCATTCCGGTGATCAGGCCTTCGACAATGCGCGCGGTGGCTTCTGCATTTCCCGCCGTCAGGTTCTCCGTGGCTTGAATGAAGCCGCAACTGGCAATGGCCACGAGGGGAAATGTTCTCAAGCCCGCGCTGCGTTCGCTCTTTTCGCGATCCCAGCCGATGGGCAATGCCAGGATATAGGCGACGACGAGCGCGCCGATATGCGGCACGATATTGAAGGACAGGCCGATGTCGTAGATCTGGTTCAGCATAGCCTTGTCCCCATATTGATGCAGAAAGGTTCCTTATCGGCGCGCCCCGGAGGCTAAGGGCCAGCCCGAAAGCTGGCCCAAGACCGGTTTATTTTTTCATCTTGGAATAGTCGAGCTTGGGTGCGTTCGACAGATCATCCTTGGTCGTATCGACATAGGCTTTCCAGGTTCCGTCCGTCTCGGCAAGAGCAACCGAGGCGGGGTCGAGCACGACATAGCTTTCGCCGATGCTGAGGAAGCCGCCAACGCTGGCAACGATCCCGATGACCGCCTTGCCGTCGCCGACAACGATATCGGAAATCTCACCGATTTCCTCATTCTGCTTGTTGACGATGTCGATGCCGATCAGCTTCGACGTCATCAGGTCGGTGTCCTGAATGTTCACATACTTGAGCGGAATGGTGGCAGCAGTGCCCATTGTAATACCGGGACCGCTGAGGGTCGCATCGGCGCCTGTTGCGGCGGCAGTCTGCGCGAAGGCGGCGCCGGCGAAAAGGGAAAGTGCGACGCCAGCGAGGATGGGACGTAGGCTCATATTGGGTAGGCTCCTGTATGGAATGCATGCGACAGAGATGAAGCCGTCTGCCCGGCGGCACTTAACACGCGACCGGGCAAAAGGTTCCAGACCTTCGGTTCAAAACGAGCCGGCGCGACCACTCCCCATCGCGATGGGAAGCGGCTATGACCTTGGCTTTTCAAAGCTATCCGGCAAACCGGTGATGCCTGGCATGGTCATCCATAAGACATCAAACGGGACGCTGCGATATCGGCGAGCACCGACAGCGCCAGCGAAGCGGAGTCCCGTGCCGGGCCGAAGACGCCGATCGGTGCCTTGATGCGGCGCAATTCCGCATCACCATATCCCAATGCCGTCAAGCGCTCGATGCGGTGCCGGTGCGTTCTCGTGCTTCCTAATGCGCCGATGTAAAAGCCGGGTGAGTGGAGCGCTACCTCCAGAACTGGTATCTCTTGATCCAGGTCGTGATGCAGCATGACGATGGCGGTGTATGCATCGATCTGTGAGGTCATAACCGGCTTGCCCGCCCCCGCGCGGGTGAGGACAACGTCATAGCCGGACGCTTTGCCGAGCCGTGCCACGGTTTCCGCTTCGATCGACTGTCCGGAAACGAGCAGCCGTGTGCGCGGGCGGTACGCCGTCAGAAATGTGTCCTCCTGCCAACCAGCCCGTGGGGGAACTTCCACAAGGTCCAGCGACTGATGCCTGGCCGCATATTTGAGACCCATTGGCTGGCGTTCGTTCAGACTTTCAAGCACCCGTTCTATGCCGGTGACGTCGCGTAGCAGGTGGATCGCGACGGAAATTCCGCCGCCACATGGGAGAACAATATCCATAAAGGGCGAGCCATCGCCGAACAGGACCGTGCGGTCGCGTCCGGCCTCCATGGCAAGCAGAGCCTCTGCGGCAACCGCTGCCTCGACACAGCCGCCGGAAACGTAGCCGCAAAAACGGCCATCGGCTGCGACCACCACATGGGATCCCAGAGTGCGGGCCGCGCCGCCGCGTATTTCGACGAGGGTGGCCAACGCAACTCCGGCACCTTCGCGGAAACACTCGACTGCGAAGCCAAGGATTTCCGCAGGATCATCTGTCAACAGCGCCCTGACCGGTGTTGGGAGCAGAGCTGTGGTGGAGAATTCAAGCATGCTGTTCCCTTTCCCAACATCAGCCATCGATACTGGCTGCAAGGTCACGCGATCTCCGGAAGACCGCCGATCAGCTTGTCCAGCGTGACCGGATAGTCGCGCACCCTGACACCGGTCGCATTGTAGACGGCATTGGCGATGGCGGCCGCCACGCCGCACAGGCCAAGTTCGCCGACCCCCTTTGCCTTCATCGGCGACGACATCGGATCGGTTTCGTCCATGAAAATGACCTCCTGATGGGGGATATCGGCATGAACCGGCACTTCGTAACCGGCTAGATCGTGGTTGACGAAGAACCCACGGCTCTTGTCGACCGCAAGCTCTTCAAACAGCGCACCACCAGCGCCCATCGTCATGGCTCCGATCACCTGACTGCGCGCCGTGACGGGATTGAGGATACGTCCGGCCGCACAAACGGCCAGCATTCGCCGGATTCGGCTTTCTCCCGTCATGGCATCGACGCCGACTTCAACGAAATGCGCGCCAAACGTCGATTGCTGATGTGTCTTTGAGAGGTCACCCCATGTCATCGTGTCTTCGCCCACCAGACCACCGGAACCTGCCGCCTCGGCAAGCGGCACGGACCGGTTGCCGGAGCGAACGGTGCCATTTTCGAAGACCACATCGTCGGAATTGAAGCCAAGTTTTTGCGCTATGGCCTCCCGCAGCTTTACGCAGGCGGCATAGACGCCGGATGTCGCGGAATTGGCACCGAACTGTCCGCCGGAACCGGCCGACACAGGAAAACGGGAATCGCCGAGGTGGACGCCGACCTTGTCCATCGCGACACCCATCATTTCTGCGGCCGTCTGCGCGATGATCGTGTAGCTGCCGGTGCCGATGTCGGTCATATCAGTTTCGACCGTGATGACGCCTTCGCTGTCCAGCTTCACGCGCGCGCCTGACGGCATCACAAGGTTGTTGCGAAACGCCGCCGCAACGCCTGTACCGATCAGCCATTGGCCCTCGCGCTTCGAACCGGGTTTGCCACGGGCATCCCAGCCAAAACGCTCCGCACCAAGCTTCAGACAACCGACGAGGTCGCGATGGGAAAATGGCCGCTCGGGCTTTTCGGGATCAACCTGGGTGTCGTTGAGAATGCGAAACTGGACGGGATCGATGCCGACTTTCTCGGCGATCTCGTCTATCGCGATCTCCAGCGCCATCAGGCCAGGCGCCTCTCCCGGTGCCCGCATGGCGTTGCCCTCTGGAAGATCGAGCGTCGCCAGCCGCATCGCCGTCATGCGGTTTTCACCGGCATAAAGCAGACGTGTCTGCATGACGGCGGTCTCGGGATTTCCACCCTCAAGGTCGCCCGACCAGCTCTCATGCGCGATGGCCGTGATCTTGCCGTCGCGTTCGGCGCCGATGCGGATGCGCTGGATGGTCGCTGGGCGGTGGGTCGTGTTGTTGACGAGAAGCGGGCGCGGCAGCGAGATCTTGACCGGGCGTTTTGCGGCCTTGGCCCCGAGAGCAGCCAGCAGGGCATCTGCCCGCAGAAACAACTTGCCACCGAAACCGCCGCCAATGAAGGGCGACATCAGATGGATTTTCTCCTTGTCGATGTCGAGCGTGGTCGCCAGATCGGATCGCCACCAGTCGATCATCTGGCTCGACGTCCACAGCGTCAACGTGTCGCCGTCCCATGCGGCGATAGAGGCATGCGGCTCCATCATCGAATGCGATTGGTCAGGCGTTGTGTAGGATTGGTCGAGGGTGACGGGCGCGGTCTTGAAGGCACTTTCAAAGTCGCCGGCGGCCGAGTCCGGCTCTTCCGTCTCGGGCTTCACGGCCGTGTCCATCGCTGCTTTCAGGTCGAATGCGCCCTTTTCTTCGGTGTAATCGACCTTGATCAGGGCTGCAGCCGCGCGTGCCTGCTCGAAGGTTTCCGCCACCACGACGGCGATCGCCTGATGATAGTGCTGTATTTCGTCGCCACCGAAAAGATTGGCGGTGTTGTATTTCCCCTTCTTCAGCTTACCGACCTCCGGTGCCGTCACCACGGCGATCACGCCCGGCGCATTCTTTGCCGTGGAGATATCCATCGATTTGATACGGCCCTTGGCGATCGCAGCACCGACCGGATAGCCATAGGCGTAGCGCACATCTGCATCGTGCCATTCATAGGCGTATATCGCCCGGCCGGTGGTCTTCAACTGACCGTCGATGCGGGGGATCGGCTGACCGACGACCTTCAGATTGTCGATGGGATTGGTGGTTGCTGGTGTATCGAACTGCATGGCTCAACCCCTTGCTTCGGCGATGACTGCGCCGAGCGTGCGCTCGACGAGATCGACCTTGAATCGGTTCTGTTCGGTCGGGTGGGCATCGGCAAGAAGAATACCGGCCGTTGCCCGCGCACCTTTTGGCAGTGCTTCATCTGCTTCATCGATGCGCCAGGGTTTATGGGCGACGCCGCCGACCGCGACCCGTCCAGTCCCGTCCGGTTGAATGACAGCCCCCACAGACACAAGCGCAAAGGCATAGGAAGCGCGGTCCCGGACCTTCCGGTAGATGTGCCGGCCACCGATCGGTGCGGGCAACACCACAGCGATGACGAATTCGCCGGGATCCAGAACGGTTTCGATATGTGGCGTATCACCCGGCAAGCGGTGAAAATCGGCGATCGGGATCGAGCGGCGGCTGCCGTTCGCTTTCACGGTTTCTACGACGGCATCGAGCGCCCGCATGGCGATGGCCATATCGCTGGGATGGGTCGCAATACAGGCTTCGCTGGTTCCAGTGACCGCGTGCTGGCGGCTGAAGCCGCCAATCGCGGAACAGCCGCTGCCCGGCTGGCGCTTGTTGCACGGCTGGTTGGTGTCATAGAAATACGGACAGCGGGTGCGCTGCAGGAGATTGCCGGCGGTCGTCGCCTTATTGCGAAGCTGGCCTGACGCTCCTGCGAGAAGTGCCCTCGACAACAGCCCGTAATCGCGGCGTACGGTTGCGTGGGCGGCAAGATCGGTGTTTCGAACCAGAGCGCCGATGCGCAGGCCGCCGTCCGGTGTGACCTCGATTTCGGCGAGGCCAAGACCGTTCACGTCGATCAGATGCGTCGGGGTCTCGATCTCAAGCTTCATCAGGTCGAGCAAATTGGTGCCGCCTGCAATGAATTTGGCGTCCGGATTGGAGGCGGCTGCCTTGGCGGCCGCTTCGATGGAGGACGCGCGTTCGTAGGTGAAGGCTCTCATGCTCGTGTCCCCGCTGCTTCGACGATCGCTTCGACGATGTTGGAATAGGCGCCGCACCGGCATATATTGCCGCTCATGCGTTCGCGAATTTCGTCGGGGGTAACGCCTGCGTCTGCGGTCAGATTTTCGGTGACGTGGCTGGGGATGTTCGCCTTGATCTCCTCCAGCATCGCCACGGAGGAACAGATCTGTCCCGGCGTACAATAGCCGCACTGAAACCCGTCATGCTTGACGAAGGCGGCCTGCATGGGATGAAGGTCGCCGGGTTTGCCCAAACCTTCGATCGTTGTGATCTCGTCTCCTTCGTGCATGACGGCGAGTGTGAGACAGGAGTTGATACGGCGGCCATCGACCATAACAGTACATGCACCGCATTGGCCGTGATCGCAGCCTTTTTTGGTTCCGGTCAAATGAAGATGCTCGCGAAGGGCATCCAGCAGCGTGGTTCTGTTATCGACGGCGAGATCCCGGCTTTCTCCGTTGACCACGAAAGATAGGTTGGTCATATCCGGCATCTGGTTTCCCCCTGTTTGTGCTGCGGCTTTGTTCGTCGTGGCGCCGGTGATCGCAATCGTCGCAGCCGACGAGATCAGTAGGTTCCGGCGGGATATTTCCAGTTGGATCGTAGGCTGCATATCCAGCTCCCGTGTTTTGGCCCAATGGGCAGGTGTAAGGGCGAAGTTTGACTGGGTTGGCGTGGTGAAAGAGGCTGACGCACCATCGCGCCATCATGACCCTCGCATCGGCAGTCCGCGTTCGTTCAAGCAAAACGAGTCCTGCCCTGACCCGATAACCATCGAGCGGGTGAAAAGTTCGCGATAAATTTTTCCGCTGCGTTCACGCTTCCGTCAGACGGTTCAGAAATCTCTAAAAGCGCAGGAACGCACACGTCTGCCGCACCTCGATGGGCGGCGGTGCAGTTGATGCCTGGCTGTTTTGGAGAGGACAGAACCGGCGCGGGTTATCGCCTCCTGCCATCGCCCGCAATCAGAAGGACGGCCTTTGGGCGGTTTGCCCTTATCGGGCGTCGAAAGAACCGGAAACTTGCTTTCCTCTCGCTTGAAGGTTTCGTCCGGCGCGCTACATCGCGCGGGCGTGGTCGAATTTCCGGGGCAGTTGGGGTCGCCCTGAAAATAATGCGTGTGTTTCTAATTTACGGGGTTGCGCTGAACAGTTTCGCATGACGACTTGGCCCCGCGCCCACCTGTCCTCTTATATATCCGACGAGATCTTTCATGAAGCAGAGCAATATGCCCAACACATCAGCGCGAAAGTTGGGTCTGGACCCGGTTGTGGCCTTCAGCCTGGCTGGCGCCATCGCTTTCTTTCTGATCAGCGGGCTGGTTGCCTATCTCAATCTCCAGAGCCTGCGCGAAAACAATGGGGAAGTCGTTCACTCCCATGACGTGATCGTCGCTCTGGACGAGCTGCTGTCGAGGGTACAGGATGCCGAGACCGGGCAGCGCGGTTTCCTGCTGAGCAACAACCAGCGCTATCTTGAGCCTTATAATTCCGCCGTGGCCGCGATCCCGCAAAAGCTGACTGAAATCACTGAACTGACCAGCGATAACCCGGCGCAGCAACGCCGGATCGGGGCACTCAAAACCCATGTGGAGGCCAAGCTTGCCGAGCTGAAGGAGACCATCGATCTGCGCGGGACGCAGGGTATTGATGCCGCCCTTGCGGTTGTCAATTCGGACCGGGGCAAAGTCCAGATGGATGCCATCCGGACGCAGCTTTCGGCCATGGGCAAAGAAGAAAGCGATCTGCGTGTGAAGCGCCTTGCCGAAATGGATGGTGCCTACCGTACGGCCTATGCCAGCAGCATACTCTCTGGCCTTCTTGGAATTCTCCTGACGGCCGCGATCGGGGTGTTGTTGCGCCGGGCGACGCTCGCGAGAAGGCGTGAGGAATGGCTGCAGTCCGGCCATGTCGGATTGAGCGCCGCGATCATGGGCGACAAGCGTACCGAGCAGTTGGGCGAGAGCATCCTTGAATTTCTGGCAGGATATGCCGGCGCGATCGCCGGCGCGGTTTTCGTTGGAAGCAAGGGCGTGTTCCGCCGCGCCTCGATTTATGGCGTGCCGGACGTATCAGCGGTTCCAGAGCAATTCAAATTGCGGGAAGGTCTGCTTGGACAAGCAGCGGCTGAGGGGCGGCCCAACGTGGTCAGCGATATCCCCGACGGCTACATCACCTTCGGATCGGCACTGGGGCGGGACAAGCCGCGGCATCTGGTCATTTCTCCCGGCAGCGTCGATGGCGATGTCAATACGGTGATCGAACTGGGCTTTCTGCGGCCGGTCGACGAAAGTGTACTGGTCTTGCTCGAGCAGGTTTCCCCTTCGATCGCGACAGCGGTCCGATCGGCAAATTATCGTGTCGAGCTGCAGAACCTGGTCGAAGAAACACAGCGGCAGTCCGAAGAGCTGCAGGTTCAGAGCGAGGAGCTGCGCGTTTCCAACGAAGAGCTGGAGGAACAGAGCCGGGCGCTGAAGGAATCGCAGGTGCGCCTGGAGCAGCAGCAGGTTGAGCTGGAGCAAACGAACTCGCAGCTTGAGGAACAGACGCAGCAGCTGGAAGGCCAGCGCGACGATCTTGAGCGCGCGAATGCTGCCGTTCAACTGAAGGCGCGCGAGCTGCAGCAGGCCAGCCAATATAAATCGGACTTTCTCGCCAATATGTCGCATGAGCTGCGCACGCCGCTCAACTCTTCCCTCATCCTCGCCAAGCTGCTTGCGGATAATCCGGATGACACATTGACGGCAGAGCAGGTCAAATATGCGCAGACCATTCAGTCGTCGGGCAATGACCTGCTCAACCTGATCAATGATATCCTCGACCTCTCGAAGATCGAGGCGGGACATATCGATATCAGGCCGGAAGCCGTGTCAGTGGAGCGCCTGGCCAACAATATCAGCCAGCTGTTTCAGCCGATCGCGGAAAACAAGCGGCTGACATTCGACATCGACATTGCACCGGAATGCCCTGCCATCATCCAGACAGATCTGCAGCGGCTGGAACAGGTGCTGAAGAACCTCCTGTCCAACGCGTTCAAGTTCACGGAAACCGGACGTGTCGGTCTCTCGATCCGGCGTGCTCCTGACGGGCAGATCGCGCTCGCCGTGACGGACAGCGGCATCGGCATTGCCGAGGAACAGCAGCGCAGCATCTTCGAGGCTTTCCATCAGGCCGACGGCACGATCAGCCGCAAATATGGCGGCACCGGTCTTGGCCTCTCGATTTCGCGCGAACTCGTGCGTCTGCTCGGCGGCGCGATCCATTTGACCAGCCGTCAAGGGCATGGAAGCACGTTCACGATCACCATTCCGGAAGCTTATGACCCGGCAACCGTTGTACCCCGCGACGCCCGCAGCGCGGCGGTATCAGCCGCGCCTACGATTTCCCCGGCGATCGAAACACGCACCGTTGCCATCGAGCGGCACAATCTCGTGGACGACGACCGGGCGGCGCCATCTGACGAAAAGCGGGTTCTTCTGGTCATCGAAGATGACGATACATTTGCTGCCATCCTGCGCGATATCTCCCGCGAAATGGGCTTTCGAACCCTGGTGGCCGGAACGGCGCAGGAGGCTCTGGATCTTGCAAAGCAATTCATGCCGAGCGCCATCGTCCTCGACGTCGGCCTGCCGGACCAGTCCGGCCTTTCCGTTCTCGACAGGCTGAAGCGCGATGTCCGGACGCGCCACATACCCATCCATATCGTCTCCGGCGACGATCACGCCGAAACGGCCTTTTCGCTCGGCGCCGTCGGCTACATGTTGAAGCCGGTGAAGCGGGAGCAGCTGGTCGAGGTGTTGCAGAAGCTCGAAGCGAAGCTCTCGCAGCGTGTCCACCGCGTCCTGATCGTCGAGGATAACCAGGTCCAACGCGATGCCGTGGCAAAGCTTTTGACCTCGCATGACGTCGAGACCATGGTCGCCGGTACTGCGGCTGAATGCCTGCAGCTTCTGAAGGAACAGACATTCGACTGCATGGTGCTGGATCTGTCCCTGCCGGACGCATCCGGCTATTCCCTGCTGGAGACGTTGAGCAAGGAAACCGCCTACGCCTTTCCGCCCGTGATCGTCTATACCGGCCGCGTGCTGTCAGCCGATGACGAACAGCAGCTGAGGCGCTACTCCAAATCGATCATCATCAAAGGCGCGAAATCGCCGGAGCGTCTGCTCGACGAGGTCACGCTGTTCCTGCATCAGGTCGTCTCCGAGCTGCCGGACGAACAGCAGAAGATGATCCGCAAGGCGAGAAACAGAGACGCGCTGCTTGAAGGGCGGCGTATTCTGGTCGTCGAAGACGATGTCCGCAATGTCTATGCGCTCACCAATATCCTCGAGCCGCGCGGCGCCATCATCGAGATTGCGCGAAACGGCCAGGAAGCGCTCGACGCGCTTGCAAAGGCCGCAAGTCAGCCTGGATCTGCGATCGACCTCGTGCTCATGGATGTCATGATGCCGGTCATGGATGGGCTGACCGCCACCCGGGAAATTCGCAGGAATGCGGACTGGAAGAGGCTGCCGATCATCGCGCTCACCGCCAAGGCGATGCCGGATGATCAGCAGCGCTGCATCGACGCCGGCGCCAACGACTACATGGCTAAACCCCTGGATGTCGAAAAACTTCTGTCCCTCGTTCGCGTCTGGATGCCCCGGTGACCGAAATGTCAGCGCCAGAAAAGGTAGAAGACATTGAAATCCGGCTTCTGCTGGAAGCGCTCTATGTCCGCTATCATTATGACTTTCGCAATTATGCGATGGCGTCGATCAAGCGCCGCCTGCGGCAGGCACGCGATCAATTGGGGTTCGCAACGATTTCGGCGATGCAGGAAAGTGTTTTGCACGATCCGCAGATGCTGCCCCGCGTGCTCGGATATCTGACCGTGCAGGTCAGCGAGATGTTCCGGGATCCGAGCTATTTCCAGGCGATCCGCGAACAGGTCGTGCCTCACCTGAGCACCTATCCATCCTTGAAGATCTGGATTGCGGGATGCAGCGGCGGCGAGGAACTGTACTCGCTGGTCATCCTGTTTCGCGAGGAAGGGCTCGAGAGCCGGACGATCTTTTACGCCACGGATATCAGCCAGGAAGCGCTTCGCACTGCGGAAGCGGGGGTCTACACTCTCGACCGCATCCAGCTGTTTACCGAAAACCACCGGAAATCCGGCGGCAAATCCTCATTGTCGGACTATTACAGCGCGGCTTATGGCAGAGCCGTTTTTGACAAGTCGCTGCGGCAGAATGTTGTCTTCTCCGATCATAGTCTGGTGACCGATGCGGTTTTTGGCGAAATGCACCTGATATCCTGCCGGAACGTCCTGATCTATTTCGACCGGCCGCTCCAGGATCGCGCCATCGGCCTGTTCAAGCATTCGCTCGCCCGCAAGGGCTTTCTCGGCCTCGGTGCCAAGGAAAGCCTGCGCTTTTCCGATCATTCCGGGGCCTTCAAGGATTTTGTCCGCGAGGAGAAAATCTATCAGAGGTCAGGCGAATGAACCAGAACCGGCCACAAGCCATCGTGATTGGAGCCTCGGCGGGTGCGCTGGAGGCCCTGTCGGTCATTCTGCCGGCACTGCCCGGCAATTTCGATCTGCCTCTCATCGTGGTCGTTCATATTCCGCCCGACAAGCGCAGCGTGCTTGCGGAACTCTTCCAGGCGAAAAGCCGGATCGTTGTCCTTGAGGCCGAAGACAAGCAGCCGATCCGTGGCGGCACCGCCTATTTTGCGCCGCCGAACTATCACCTGCTTGTCGAAGCCAACGGAAGCTTGTCCTTGTCCAGCGACGAAGCGGTGCTGTTTTCGCGTCCATCCATCGACGTTCTGTTTGAAACGGCTGCCGATGCCTATGGCGCCGGTCTGATCGCCATTGTTCTCACCGGCGCCAATCACGATGGCGCTGCCGGTCTGCGTGCGGTTGTCGAGGCCGGCGGAACGGCGATTGTTCAAACTCCAGACGGCGCGTTTGCGCCGGCGATGCCGCAAGCGGCAATAGCGATGTGTCCCACCGCTCACGTCATGCCGCTCGACGCCATCCTCTCATTTTTGCAAAAGGTTTGACCGAACATGAGCCCCGTATCCTTTCTTTTGGTCGATGATCTTGAGGAAAATCTCCTCTCTCTGGAGGCGCTTTTGCGCCGCGAAGGTCTGGTCCTTCTGAAGGCGCGCTCCGGCGATCAGGCGCTTGAACTGCTTTTGCAAAACGATGTGGCGCTCGCCCTCATCGACGTCCAGATGCCGGGTCTCAATGGCTTTGAGCTGGCAGAGCTGATGCGCGGCAATGAGCGCACCCGGCGTGTGCCGATCATCTTCGTGACAGCCGGCAGCGCCGATGGCCAGCGCCGCTTTCGCGGCTATGAGGCAGGCGCTGTCGATTTCATCCAAAAGCCCATCGAAACCGATATTCTGCGCAGCAAGGCCGATGTGTTCTTCGAACTCTACCGGCAGCGCCAGCAGATCGCATCGCAGCGTGATGAATTGGAGACGCAGGCCGACGCCTTAAAGCAGGCCGATCGCCGCAAGGACGAGTTTCTGGCAACCCTGGCGCATGAATTGCGCAATCCGCTAGCGCCCTTGCGCCACGGGCTGGATATCCTGCGCCGGGATCCCGACGGGCCGGATGCCGGCAGTATTCGCGATATGATGGATCGGCAAATGGTGCATCTGGTGCGGTTGATCGACGACCTTCTGGACGTCTCGCGGGTCAGCCAGGGCAAGATCGAGCTTCGCAAGGATGCGATCGTGGTCGGGGATGTCGTGCGATCGGCGATCGAGGCGAGCCGTCCCCTTATCGAAGCGGCGCAGCATTCACTCACTGTCGATATTCCGCCAGAGCAGCTCTGGCTCGACGCCGACCATACCCGCATTTCGCAGGTCATCGCCAATCTTTTGAACAATGCTGCGAAATACACACCTTCTGGCGGCCGGATCGATGTTTCCGTGCGCGCTGTGGGTGGAGAGGCTGTCATCGAGGTTTCGGACAATGGCATCGGCATACCCGCCGCCATGCGATCCGAAGTGTTTCAGCTCTTTGCCCAGGTCGATGATCATCTCGGCCGGGCGCAGGGAGGCCTCGGAATAGGTCTGGCGCTGGTCAAGCAGCTGGTGGGCCTGCACGGCGGGACCGTTGAGGCAAAGGGCCGCGCCGATGGTATTGGTAGCGTGTTCAGCGTTCATTTGCCGCTTTCGTCCAAAACGGAAACGCAGGACCGTCCGCCGAAGGTTTTATCGAGCGAAATCCCGGCCGCGCAGTCCTTGAAGGTGCTTGTGGTCGATGACAATGCCGAGCTCGCCTTCATGCTGGGCTTGATGCTGGAAGAGATGGGACATGATTTCGAAATCGCGTCGGATGGCCCAAAAGCGCTTGAAGCCGCACAGCGGTATCGTCCCGATGCGATCCTTCTGGATATCGGATTGCCCGGCATGGACGGCTACGAGGTGTGCCGGGCTTTCCGCAAGGACGAACTCTTCAAGACTACGCCGATCATCGCGCAGACAGGCTGGGGCCAAAGCCGGGACAAGACGCTGGCGCAGGAGGCAGGGTTCAATCATCATCTGACCAAGCCCGTGGCCTTCGAGGATCTTGAAAAGCTTTTGGCAGAGGCCGCCGTGCCGCAGGCTTCTGGAATGTGAGAGCCGGTTCCCCTGGAGGTGGTTCTGACCACGCATCTCCAGGGTGACGGTAGTTTTCCGATCAGGCGGCGTAATAGTCCGGCTGATCCAGGTCGGACAAGAGATCCGGACCGGCCGGAGCCCATCCAAGGACAGCGCGTGTCCGGGCGCTAGACGCCGCCATAGTGCCGCCGGCCATGCTGGCAAACCAGCCGAAATGCTCGCGGGGGCGCGGCTCGACGGGTAAGCCCAACTGGCGTCCAATAACCTCTGCAATCTGCCGGAATGGGACCGCCTCGTCAGCTACGGCATGATAGACGCGCTCCGTCACGCCGGTTTCAAGCGCGAGGCGATAGATGCGGGCGGCATCATCGCGGTGCACCCCCGACCAGCAGTTCGAGCCGTCGTCGAGATAAGCCGAGAGACCTGTCTGACGGGCAAGGCGGACGAGGACCGGGATGAAGCCGTAGTCTCCCAAACCATGAACGGAGGGAGCAAGCCGCACGGTCGCTGCACGAACGCCGCGCTCGGCAACGGCCTGGGCGGCCAATTCCGGCTTGCGTGGCGCAGCCGGGTTCGGGAGGTCGGTTTCGATGGCGCCGAGCGGCAGGCCCGAGAGGCCCGAGGTTACCAGCAACGGACGGTCTGAACCTGATAGAACCTTGCCGAGAAATTCGATGACCCGCTGATCGAGCGCCGCACTTTCCAGAAACTTGGAAAAGTCGTTGCCCAAATTTCCTTGGATGAAATCGTGATTGAAAGCCGTGTGAATAACAGCATCCGCTTCCATGGCAGCCTGCTGCAGCACGGCAAAGTCCTCCAGGCTGCCTGTAACGGCGCGGGCGCCGCTCGCCAACAGTGCAATCGCCTTGTCCGCTGATCGCGACAGTCCGGAAACCGTATGACCGGCTGCGATCAGGTCCTTGACGATCGCCGATCCGACCCAACCGGTCGCCCCTGTAACAAATACATGCATTGATATTCTCCTTGATAAGGTCGCCGCCTGAGCGGGTGGACGTTTGTGTCTGAAACGCCGGATCAGGCGCTGCGCATGGTCACTAAAATATCGTCTGCGACGGATGTGGACATATAGCGGCCGGGGTTGGACCGGATATAATCGACATATTCCGGGCAATCATCCGCATCGTCTGCAATGATCAATGCACCGGGGCTCAGTTGCGGCTCGATCAGCTTGAAAATGTCGAGGTAGAGGGCCTTGGCACCATCAAGCAGAACCAGGTCGATCGCGTCGGGAAGATCGGTGAACGTTCTGAGCGCATCGCCCTGCCTGACATCGACAAGGTCAAGAAGTCCGCCTGCATCAAGGTTCTGTTTTGCGCGAAGCACTTTGGATGGTTCGAATTCGCTCGTAATCAATTGGCCGCCGCCATTGTCGCGCAATGCTGCAGCCAGGAACAGCGTGGAGATACCGAAGGACGTTCCAAACTCCACGATCGTGCGGGCGTAGCTGGAGCGCGCCAACAGGTACAGAAGACGGCCTGTCTCGCGCGACACCGGAAGCCAGAGTTCCTTTATCAGGCCGTAGAAATGCACATAGTCCGTCTTGCTGTGCAGGAGGCGCTCACGCTCCTCTTCGGATAGGGCGCCCATGGCGGGGCTGGTCGCCGCATCGGCCTCGTCGAACAGGCGGTCAAGAAGTGCGGCCAGCGGCTGGCGTGTCAGGGTGGTCATCGGGAATGCCTTTGTGTCAGGTAACTTGCTTTCGAGAATGAAAATACGAATAATTCGTCGTGTTCGCTAATCGCATTGCAGGTGCCCCGGATGACAGATCGCGCAAGTGCCCGTATTTCTTCACGTAAAGCACCAAAGCAGGCCCGCTCGAACGATCTGGTCACAGCCATTCTCCAGGCTGCTATTCAGGTTTTGGCGCAGGAAGGCGCGCAGCGTTTCACCACAGCGCGGGTTGCGGAACGGGCGGGTGTCAGCGTCGGTTCGCTCTACCAGTATTTCCCCAACAAGGCGGCAATCCTGTTCCGGCTGCAAAGCGACGAGTGGCGGCAGACGTCGAGCCTGCTCGGCGCGATCCTCACTGATTATTCCCGGCCACCATTGGATCGGCTACGATCCCTCGTTCACGCTTTCCTCCGGTCCGAATGTGAGGAGGCGGCAGTGCGTGGAGCCTTGAGCGATGCGGCCCCGCTTTATCGCGACGCGCCGGAGGCTCATGCCGCCAAGGAAACGGACGAGCCGCTGATCGCCCGGTTCATGCTGGAGCTTCTGCCACAGGCATCGCCGCAAGCGCGCGAACTCGCCGGCGATCTCGTCACCACAACGCTGAGCACGGTTGGAAAAGAATTTTCCACCAGCCCACGCACAGACAAGGAAATCGAGGTCTATGCCGGTGCGATGGCCGACATGTTCAGCTCATACCTGCTCGGTGTGGCAGAGGGGAAATGAAGCAGACGGGTGCCGGACTCGCAGTAACTTTTAGCGCTGGGTATCCTTGCTGACAGCTGTGAAATGCAAGCGCTCGGGAAACTGAAACCGGACTTGAGACTTTTCGTTAGGGCCTGTCTTCCCCTGCGCTGCACAAAAATGTTGCGCCGCATACATTGTGACCCCGTCGCACATGCTCATCCTGATTCCTCATGAACTCCGGCAATGCATCGATTGACAGCCGTGGCTGCACCCTCAATATGTCGTTGTCAGACATCTTACAAAATGTCGCTGAGTATGCTGGGAGGCACTATGAATATTTTCGCAAAGCTTATTGCTGGCACTGCGTTGCTGGCTGCCGCAAATTCTGCCTATGCAGGCGAAACGCTGGATCGCGTCATGGAAAACAAGGCGATGGTTGTTGCGACCAACAGCAGCTGGCCGCCGCAGAGCTTTCTCGATGACAACAATGAAATGGTTGGCTTCGATATCGATGTCTCCCGTGAGATCGCCAAGCGCCTGGGCGTTGAAGTGAGCTTCCAGACGCCGGACTGGGCGACACTGACGGGTGGACGCTGGCAGGGCCGCTACGACATTGGCGTCGGCTCCGTCACGCCGACCAAGGCGCGCGCGCAGGTCATCGATTTTGCCGGCATCTACTATTACAGCCCCTATGTCTACGTGGTTCACAAGGATAGCCCCGCCAAGGCGGTGAGCGATCTGAACGGGAAGGTCATCGGCGTCGAGACCGCAACGACATCGGAAGACTTTATCCGCCGTCAGCTGGAAATCGATGCTCCCGGCCTGCCGCCGATCGAATACAAGCTGGAGCCGGGCGAAATCCGCACATTTGCCGATTCGATGCTGCCGTTCGACGACCTGCGCCTTGGCGCTGGTGTGCGTCTCGATGCCGTCATTGCGCCCGAGCAGACTGCCAAGAACGCGATCAAGAATGGCTATCCGCTGCGCATTCTCGAAGACGGCTATGCCTTCCGCGAACCGCTGGTCGTCATCGGCGAAAAGACCGATCCGGAATGGACCGCAAAGATCGGCGGCTTCATCGCCGACATGAAAAAGGACGGCACGCTCGCTGCCCTGACGACCAAATGGTATGGCAAGGACTACAGCGCCGACTAAGCCTTCAATAATGCCGGGCGCAAGCCCGGCATCTTCTTGCCAGATGAGCCTCCCATGACCTATCCAGATACCTATTACCGCCGCACCTTGGCGAACGCGGCCGAGCGTCCTGCACTCTCCGGCTCCGTCGATTGCGACACCGTGATCATTGGCGGTGGCCTCGCCGGCCTGACGACCGCCCTGCAGCTTGCCCGTGCGGGCCACTCCGTCACCGTTCTCGAAGCCAGCAGCGTCGGCTTTGGCGCATCCGGCCGCAATGGTGGCTTCGTCAGCCCCGGTTTTGCAACCGGCAGCGACGCCATCGCCCGTGCCGCAGGCCCTGATGCTGCGCGAAAACTGCATCTGCTTTCGATCGAGGGCGTGGATTTTATCCGCAACACGATCCGGGAACTGGGAATCTCGGAGGCAAAACCGCAGGCCGGCATCATGAGCGTGACACGCTACGATGACGGCGCAAGCCTGAAGGCGCATGCGGACCATATGCGCCGCGAATACAACTATGAACTCGAGTTTCTCGGGACTGACGCGGTCCGCGGCCGCCTCAAATCCAACCGCTATTTCCAGGCGCTGCGCGATCCGAAAGCCTTCCACATGCACCCGCTGAATTATCTGCGGGCGCTCGCAGCCGAGATCGAGCGGCTGGGGGGGCGTATCTACGAAAATTCACAGGCGACGCGTTGCAGCCTGGCGGGCGCACAAAAGCTCGTTACATGCCAGGGCGGACAGGTGCGCGCCCGCCAGATCGTCTTTACCACGGGGGGCTACACATCCTCGCTGGTCGGAAAACTCAATCGCGCCTATTTGCCGATTGCCACCTATGTCATGCTGACGGAGGAAGCGCCGGACCTCATCCGCAGCGCGATTGCCACCCGCGATGCGATAGGCGACAACCGCCGTGCCGGCGACTACTACCGTCTCGTTGAGGATGGAAAGCGTATCCTTTGGGGCGGCCGCATCACCACGCGGGCTGCCTCGCCCGCAGCGCTTGCCGGTGAACTGCGCCGCGAGATGACGACCACCTATCCCCAGCTGAAAGACCTGAAGACCGAGCTGGCATGGTCCGGCCTCATGTCCTATGCCCGCCATCTCATGCCCCAGATCGGGGAAATGCAGCCGGGTGTGTGGCATTGCACCGCCTTCGGGGGACACGGCCTCAACACGACGGCGATTGGCGGCAAGCTGGTGGCTGAAGGCATTCTTAAGCAATCGGACCGCTACCGGCTCTTCAAACCGTTCGGCCTCGTTTGGGCGGGCGGTCTTGCGGGGCTTGCGACCGCACAACTCACCTATTGGAAATTGCAGGCGCAGGACTGGTGGCGCGAACGCGCCGCCTGATCAAAAAGTCGGGGACATTATGCTCGGAAGACTGTTACTCACCTATCCCACGGTGGCGCGCCGCATCGGCGTCCTACTGATTTTTGCCCTGGTCGCTGCGGCACTTTACGCGCTGGGAATAAGCTCCGCCTGGATCGGCAAGCTCTATCCGCCGGCGATCGACTGGCTGAAGGACAACAAGCAGCTTGGGCGCGCCCTTTCTGCCGTCGCGATTGCCCTGATCATCGCGTTCAACTGGAAACTGCTGCAGCTTCTGCCCCGCCGGCAACAGATCGTGACGGTCTGGATCGAGCTGTTCGTCCTCCTGATGCTGTTCTTCTACTCCTTCGACCTCTCCTTGTCCTTCATCGCCCGCAAGATCGGTTTCATGATCTCGCAAGGCGTTGTCACGACGCTCTACATCTCCGCCATCTCGATCGCGATCGCGACCGTGATTGCCCTGGCGGGGGCAATGGCGAAGCTCTCTAAGAATGGTGTGGTCTACGGTCTTGCCACTTTCTATACGTCGCTTTTCCGTGGCCTGCCCTTGTTGATGCAGATCTATATCATCTATCTCGGGCTGCCGCAGGTCGGCTACGTCATCAGCGCTGTTCCGGCAGGCATCCTCGCTTTGTCGCTCTGCTACGGTGCTTACATGACCGAGATTTTCCGCGCCGGCATCGAGAGCATCTCGCGTGGCCAGACGGAAGGGGCGACAGCGCTTGGACTGAGCCCCAATCAGACGATGTTCCTGGTCATTCTTCCACAGGCGATGCGGGTTATCGTCCCGCCGACCGGCAATCAGTTCATCGCCATGCTGAAGGACTCGTCGCTCGTCTCCGTCGTCGGTGTCTGGGAGATCATGTATCTCGCCCGCACGCAGGGACAGACGGAGTTCCGCCATATCGAAATGCTGATCACCGCCTCGATGATCTACTGGGTTCTGTCCATGGGCCTCGAATACCTGCAGTCGCGCATTGAAGGCCATTTCGGACGTTTCAACGCCCGCTGATCCCACAATGCCTGCCGGAACGAAACCAGTGCGGGAAATCCTTGAAGGAACGTCCATGCCATCATCCAAGCCTGACATCGAGATCGCGCTGACCGGCGTGCACAAATGGTACGGTGCGTACCATGCGCTCACAGATATCAACCTTGAGATTGCCAAGAAGGAGCGGATCGTGATCTGCGGGCCATCCGGCTCAGGCAAATCCACGTTGATCCGCTGCATCAACCGGCTCGAAGCCCACCAGGAAGGCATCATCGCCGTTGGTGGCATCGAATTGAACGAGGACGAGAAAAACATCAACGGCGTGCGCCGCGAAGTCGGCATGGTGTTCCAGCACTTCAATCTCTTTCCGCACCTGACCGTTCTGCAGAACTGCATTCTCGCACCCGTCTGGGTCCGCAAGATGAGCAAAGCAGCAGCAACCGAAATCGCCATGCACTTCCTGGAACGCGTGCGCATTCCAGAACAGGCTAACAAATATCCGGGCCAACTGTCCGGGGGCCAGCAGCAGCGGGTGGCCATCGCCCGCGCGCTGTGCATGAGCCCCAGGGTGATGCTGTTTGACGAGCCGACCTCGGCGCTTGATCCGGAGATGGTCAAGGAAGTGCTCGACACGATGGTGTCGCTGGCGCAAGAGGGTATGACGATGATCTGCGTGACGCATGAGATGGGCTTTGCCCGTCAGGTGGCCGACCGGGTGATCTTCATGGACCAGGGCCGTATCGTGGAAGAGGCACCGCCGACCCAATTCTTCGATAATCCACAGAACGAACGGAGCCGGCTGTTCCTCAGCCAGATCCTCCACTGACATCTGGACGATGAAAAGAGCCGGACCGGTCGCACCGGCTCTTTTGCTGCGCGGTCGGCATACTCAGAGCAGATGCGGTTCCTGCGGAAAGCCGCCCACATGGGTGCAGGTGCGGGCCGCATTATCGCGGCCTGAGATGACGCAGGCTTGAAGTCCGTTTCCTGCGATAAACGCATGCAGAAAACCGGCGATAAAGCTGTCGCCGGCACCCGTGGTATCGACGATATCGACAGGAGTTATGCCGGTCTCAGCCCATTCGTTGCCGTCGGTTGCCGCCGACCCCTCGCTGCCGCGCGTGACGACTGCAAGCTTTGCGCCCTTAGCAAGCAATTGCTTCATCAACGCCTCGGCTTTGTCCCGGTCTTCACCCGCCGAACCGAAAGCGATGCGCAGACCGTCTATTCCGAGATGGACCGGATCATTGTTGACGGAAATATCCTGCGACACGCCGATGCCTGCGGCGGCCAGACGGCGGCGCGCGGCCCCTTCATCGGCAATCCAGCCGATGTGAACGTGATCCATGGTTAAAAGTGCGGCAAAATCTGTGTCGTTTGGCCTGTAGTCCTGGCAGACACCAAAATCCTCAAAGGCGAAGATGCGATCTCCGCTCTCTGTGATCTCGATATTTGTGTAGGCGGTCGTTCCAGGCAGCGTCTGCAGATGGTCAAGCTTCACACCGTTCTGTGACAGCAGGCTGCGGGTGCGCGCACCATCGGCATCCTCGCCCACGGCGCCGAAATAATACACAGTGTGGCCCAACAGAGCGAGCTGGACGGCAACATTGACGGCGTTACCTCCGACCAGCGACTGGCCGACGGGAGGCTGGAAGCGATCGACGCAATTGTCGCCAACGATGGCGAAACGGTAGTGAGACATGGAACCTCAAAGATTGATTGCAACGGCAAGGCCGCGACTGTCATTTTGACGGCCGCGGCCTTCTTAACTCAGCCAGCTTTGACGCTTGCAAAAACATGCGCCGCCGCCTGACGGTCATCTTGCCGATGAGGGCTCAGTAGGCAACCTTCTTGTAATAGCGCCGTGTCGTCAGAGGATGGTTGCGCATGACTTCGAGATGCGCGCTGATGCGCTCCAGCACGGTTGCCAGCAGGATCGGCGAGATTAGGCCACGCACCTCCGGCGAAATGCCCGGCAGCACGAAGTCCGCCGTGTCCAGTACCGTCAGCTTGTCGGTGTAATTGGGTGCGAATTTTTCGACCCGGTCGGCAATCGGCCGGCATGCGTCCTCGCCCTTGAACAGGATGACGCTCACGCCCTTCTCGACCAGTTCGAGCGTGCCGTGGAAAAAGTCGGACGCATGGACGGGGCGGGTGCGGATCCACTGCATTTCTTCAAGAATGCACATGCCGTAATAGAAAGCCTGCGGCCAGACGTTCCCGCTGCCGGTGACGATATGATAATTGGAGGCGGCAAGGATTTTTGCAAAACCGTCGGCCTTGTCTTCATAGGCGCGCTTGACCTCGACAAGACGTTTTGGAAGCTGCTGCAGTTCACCGGCGAGCTGATCGTAGTTCGAAATCTCGTTGCGATGCTTCATGATCGACAGCGCGATGAACAGCGACTGAAGATAGAAGGATTCGCAGGACGTATCGTCTTCGGCGAAATTGACGAAGACATGATCGCCGCCCTTGCCGAGCGGTGTGTCCTCGTGGCCAACCAAGGTGAGGACCGTAGCGCCGGTCTCCTTGACCTTTGCCAGCAGCGCGACGCTCTCCTTGGTCGTTCCCGACAGCGACGGCATGACGACGATCGAGTTTTTCGTCAGATTTGCCGAGCCCGTGATGAAGAGTTCGGCTGTCAGATCGATGAAAGACGGAAAGCGGGACTTGCGCTGCAGCAGCTGATACGCCGGCTGCATCAGGATGGCGGCGCCACCCGTTCCAAGGAAGAATATGTTTTCGGCGCCCGCTTTAAGGCAATCGGCAATCACCTGGTCAAACCGTCCGGCAAGACCGGCAGCGCCGGACTGGATGCGCAGGTATCTTTCTTCATCGAAATTCAGCATGGAAAACTCACTGTTATGGAGACCACGGCCCACCCGCGATCATTTGATCCTGCCATGGCCGGCAAGTTGTAAGACAACTGACATCTTGAAATTATGGTGTCAAGGGCCTTTGCTCCGTTGAAGGGCCCAAAATCACCAATGTACGGCGCACCATACTGCTGCAGAGTTTTGACACTTGGCTTGACCTCCCGACATTTGTCAGACAATGAGAAGAATAGCCGGAACGGAAATCGAGGATTGCCTTGGACGAACCCCTTCGTGATGCCCGCACTCTGGTGATCCAGCTTCGTGATCGCATTGCCGATCTCATACGGGACGAAGGCCTGAAACCAGGCGACAAACTGCCGACCGAGGCCCAGCTGACCGCGCGCTTCAAGATTTCGCGCCCGGCTGTGCGCGAGGCGCTGAAACTGCTGGAGCAGGACAATATCATCTATGTCGAGCATGGGCGTGGCCGCTTTGTCTCGGCTATCTCTGCCGTACAGGTCGACCGGCCGATTACCGTCTTTGAAAGCGTCACGGAGATGGCGCAACAATATGGCTACACGCCCAAGAACAAGGTCCTGTCGATCTCCGAACTTGCTCCGGACGAAACCGTCGCGAAACAGCTGCGGCTCGAACCGGGCGACCGCGTCATTCGCATCGAGCGCCTGCGCCTGGAAAACGACACCCCGATCATGTACTGCATCGACTATGTGCCGCGCGCCATTATCCCGATGCGCCTTTACGATATCGACTGGAGCGGATCGCTCCTATCCTTGCTGGATCAGCAGAAGCAGCGGCCACGCATGTCCGCCGCCTCGGTAACGGCCGTGATGCTTCCCGATGACGTCGTCGCGCGCAACGACTTGCGTGATTTCGGCCCGGCACTCCTGATTACCGAAACCTGTTTTAACGCGGCGGGTACCCCCGTCATTTACGCAATCGACTACCATCGCGGCAGTCATTTTTCCTTCAGCCTGGTGCGCAAGTAGACTTGAGCGGCCGCCACGCCCCAGCGCGCGCCAGGTAAATGGTCATTGCCACCGCTGGTAAATTTGCGAACAGTCGATAAATTACCGCTACGTTCAAAGGTCCACGCTCAAAGGTTTCAAATGCACGTATGGGTTCGCGATGACGAAATCGATCAGGCACGATGCGTGCTGAAGAAAAAACGCCAGCGCAAAGCCCCCTTCCCGGCCGCAATGCACTCTGGTCCCACCGGTCGCGCTTGAGCAATTCCTGTCTTTCCTTCATCCGTAGTCAGCCGCTTTATCGAACCCAGCGTTAAAGCCTTTCTACCCATCAGTTTGGGTGCCGCATGGCGATATTTTTCAAAACCGCGATTACCGATGCCACAGCATTCGAGATGCTGGAGGAACGGCTGTCGAGCGGACAGGGTTTCGACGGCTACTTCAATCAATATGGTGAGGAGGACGAGCTGACTCTGTCCTGGGCTCCGGCCATGAGCGCGGATGAGTTCAAGGACGAGGTGACGGATGCATTTAGAACATTATGGCAGACCACGCGCTTTTGGCTGGTCTACCAGCGCAATGAGAGCCGCGACGATCTCAGCATCAACGAAATCCGCAGCGCTGCAATCCGCCTGAGCCGCAGTTATGCGCAAGCCGTCGTCGTCACGTTCTGCCTGCTGGGCCGGGCCGACAGCAACAGCGATCTCGAACTGATTTTCGTCTGCTTTCGCGACGAAGCGGAACGCCGCAATTTTCGGGTGCGCTATGAGGGAAAATTCATCCCGGCGTCATAACCGTTTCTGCTGCATCCGACTGTCTGACAGCCAGCCTTGTCAGAACAATGCCGTTTTCTGGCATGGAACAAATATTAGCGATCCGAGTTGTTTTGATGGCTCTGGGAGGAGCCCCAAAATGATCATCGAAACGGAAATGAATTGCAGCGATATCTGCTGGGCCGAGCCCGTGCGCGTGCGCGTCGGCCATGGTGTCCCCGTCGATATCGATGGCCCGCAATCCGCCTTGAACACCATGATGCAACGATGGCCGCAGACACGCGGCGAACACTATGAGCGCGCCCGAAAACTCTGCATGGCGGCGCTTGGCAGACGCGTCCCGGCGGCATCCATCCGCGACGACTTTGTCGCCGCATGCGTTGAGGCTGATATACTCGCCGAGTGATATTGTCTTCAGGGCGCCAGAGTCTGAACAGGTCTTCGGAAGCACGCCATTCATGCTGCGCCCGGTCGCAAGTATCTTACTTCCAGTTATGCAATGGCTGAAAACAGTGCAAGAGCCTCTGGATTGGCCAGCGCCATCTGGTTTTGGCTAGCGTTTCCGTTGATTCCAATTTTGTCGCTTAGTCAATGTGCCTAGAAAAAAATGGTATTTTTGGCGGAGGGGTCGGGCATATCGGAGCGTGTTCCGGTCAGCCTTCCAATTCACATGCGATGCGCGCTGAACGCACATGAAGGCGGCGGGGCTTTAATCAACGGAACAAAAGGCAGATGAGGCGATTGTGTTGGCTCTATCCTCAAATCCGGAGCCCCCTCGATGGCCAAGAAGTCCACACCGGCGTCGCCTGCAAACGCCGCCACCATCCACGATCAAAAACTGCACCGGGGCGAAGGCGGGGAACTGCACCAGTTCGCCGAAGACGGCGCACCGGTCATGACCACGGCGCAGGGAGGACCCGTCGCCGACGACCAGAACTCCCTACGCGTCGGCGCTCGCGGTCCGCTTGTCGTCGATGATTTTCACTTCCGTGAAAAAATGTTCCACTTCGACCATGAACGCATTCCGGAGCGGGTGGTCCATGCCCGGGGATATGCGGCGCACGGCTTCTTCGAAACCTATGAATCCCTTGCCTCGTATACGCGCGCGGATTTGTTCCAGCGCCCCGGCGAACGCACACCCGCCTTCGTGCGCTTCTCCACAGTGGCCGGCAGCCAGGGGTCGGCCGACCTCGCACGCGACGTGCGCGGCTTTGCCGTAAAAATGTACACGAAGGAAGGCAACTGGGACCTCGTCGGCAACAATATCCCGGTGTTCTTCATCCAGGACGCCATCAAGTTTCCGGACCTCATCCATGCGGCTAAGCCGGACCCCGACCGGTCTTTTCCGCAGGCGCAGACCGCGCATGATACATTCTGGGACTTTATCAGCCTGACGCCCGAAAGCATGAACATGGTGATGTGGATCATGTCGGACCGCACCATTCCGCGGTCGTTCCGGTTCATGGAGGGCTTTGGCGTCCATACCTTCCGTCTCGTCAACGCCAAGGATGAATCGACCTTCGTTAAGTTTCACTGGAAGCCGAAGCTTGGCGTTCAGTCGGTGGCTTGGAATGAAGCGGTCAAGATCAACGGCGCCGATCCCGATTTTCATCGCCGCGATTTGTGGCAGTCGATCCAGTCCGGTAATTTCCCGGAATGGGAATTGCAGGTCCAGCTTTTCGACCAGGCCTTCGCCGACAGTTTTGACTTCGACGTCCTTGATCCGACCAAGATCATTCCGGAGGAAATTCTACCGCCGCAGCCGATCGGCCGCCTTGTGCTCGACCGGATGCCCGACAATTTCTTTGCCGAGACCGAGCAAGTTGCCTTCATGACCCAGAACGTGCCGCCGGGCATCGATTTCAGCAACGATCCCCTGCTGCAGGGCCGCAATTTTTCCTATCTCGATACGCAATTGAAGCGTCTTGGCGGGCCGAATTTTACCCATCTGCCGATCAATGCGCCCAAGTGTCCGTACGCACATTTCCAGCAGGATGGGCACATGGCCATGCGCAATCCTGTGGGCCAGGTCAACTATCAGCCGAACTCGTTTGGCGAGGGCCCGAGGGAATCGCCGGTAAAGGGCTATCGTCATTTCCCCGCCGAAGAACAAGGGCCGAAGGCGCGGTTGCGCCCCAAGAGCTTTGCCGACCATTATAGCCAAGCGCGGCAATTCTTTATCAGCCAGACGGAACCGGAGCAGCGCCACATCGCCGCTGCGCTAATTTTCGAGCTGTCGAAAGTGGAGATGCCGGTCATCCGCGAACGGATGGTGTCTCACCTGTTGAACATCGACGAGGCGCTTGCCAAAAAGGTTGCCGATGCGCTTGGATTGGCTTCGATGCCAAAGGCAGCCGATGCGGCCGTGCCGACACGGCAGGATTTGGAAGCGTCGCCAGCGCTCAGCATCGCGGCCCGTGCGCCTCAGCGCTTCGAAGGCCGCAAGCTTGGGATCCTTGTCACCGATGGCGCCGATATCCAGACATTCAACGCCTTGCTCGACAGCGTGAAAAAGCAGAAGGCCTCGTTTGAGGTCATTGCGCCAAAGATCGGTGGCGCGGTGATGTCGGATGGCAGCCGGGTGGAGGCGCATCAGATGATCGATGGCGGCCCCTCGGTCCTCTACGACGCAGTTGCGCTTGTCGTGTCCGCTGCCGGTGTCGCCGATCTCTGCAAGGAGGCGTCAGCCAAGGACTTCGTTGATGACGCGTTCACGCATTGCAAGTATATCGCCTATGTTGCCGAAGCGATGCCCTTGCTGGAAAAGGTGGGGATAGCCGGTGATCTCGATGAGGGCACTGTTGCAATCAAGGATAAAGCAACGGCGGCGTCCTTCCTGGATCAAGCCGGAAATCTACGCTTCTGGCCGCGTGAGCTCGCTGTAAAGCTGAACTGATCGTGATATTGGCAGGGCCTTTGCGGTCCTGCCCATGATCAAAACAAAGATCTTCAAACTTCGGTCCTGGACTGAAGGTTGAGCTTCAAGGCTCCCGGATGGCTGTGTCGAGGCCACGCAGCAGCGGGTAAAGAAAATAGGAAATCACTGTCCGGCTTCCGACCTTGATCTCTGCTGAGACTGTCATCCCTGGCAAGAGGCGAACGGGCTCCCCTGGGGCTTGCAAAAGTGTGCTGGCGAGCAGCACGCGCGCCTTGAAGAATGGTACGGCTGGCTCGCCGCCACCTGCTGGTTTTTCCGGAGGCGGAAACGCGTCCCGGCTGATGGTTCTGACGGTCCCGGTCACAGTACCGAATTTCTGGAATGGGTAGGCATCAAGCTTGACCCGCGCCTCCTTATCGACGGCGACACGGCCAATGTCCTGCGAGGTGATCGAAACCTCTGCCTCAAGCGGAACATCCAGCGGAACAAGTGTCACGATCGGTTCGGCCTCCCGAACGACCGAGCCGACCGAGCGTTGTGCAAGGTCGAGCACGACGGCATCTTCCGGGGCCGTCAGCGTCACCATGTTGCGGCGCAGCTCCATCTTCTTCAATTCTTCGCCCGCCATGTCGCGCTGGTTGCGCAATTCGACCAGCTGCTCCATGGAGGCACGCCGGAAGTCCTCGATGAACGCCTGCCGGTCAGCTGTCAGCTTGGCCAGCGAATGCCCGGCCTCCGCCGCCTTGCCGTGCAGCGCAGTGATATCGGCATCGACATCAAGCCGCGCGTCGCGCGAACCGAGGAAGGCGACGAGCGATCCGGTATCGTTCCTGTAGAGCGTCTCGCGCGCTTTTTCGATCAGGATCAGGTTGTCGCGGCGGCTGGTGAGAACCGTCTCCTGGTTTGTACCCGATTGGATCGCGGCGGCCTGCCCGGCGATCTGCTGATCGAAATTCTGCACCTGGGCGGTGTAGAAAGCGTGGCGCTGCGCAAAAAGCTGGACCTGCAGCTGTTCGTCGGGAGACCCTCCCGCCAGTTTCGAATAATCCGTGCCGGTAATCTCGGCGTTGATACGCTTGACCTGGGCATCGAGGGCCGCAAATTTGGTGCGCTGCTGATCGACATCAGACTGGCTGAAGGTCGCGTCGAGCGTTGCCAATGTCTGGCCGGCCTTGACGATCTCGCCCGTGGTCACGTCGATCGTGCGGATGATCGATGTTTCCAGCGGTTGAACGATAATCGTCGGCCGGGTGGTGATCAGCTTGCCGGGTGCAATGACCACCTCGTCGATCTTGGAGAGCGATGCCCAGACGATGGCCGTGCCAATCAGCGCGGTGATCCCATAGAGCGTCATCCGGGCAATTCTGGGCGGAACACGCTCTTCCAGTTCGACCGCATCGGATTGAAATTCGGCAAAGGCCGGCGGCAGCTTTGGCTTGACGATAATTTCCGTTCCCCGCTTTGCAACGGGAACCGGAAGGTTTTCATGGAGCTTTTCCGGGCGCGCGTTCATGCCGATTGCCTTGTTTGCTGCGTCCAGAGATGACGATAGGTAATGCAGCGCGAGACCAGCTGATCGTGGCGGCCGATATCGGCAATCTTGCCGCGATCAACCACGAGGATCGCATCGGCATCGACCAGCGTGGTCAGGCGATGGGACACGATGATCACGGTACGCCCCTCGGCAATCTTGCTCAGGTTCTGCCGCAGGATGGCTTCGCTGTCGGGATCGAGTGCGCTGGTGGCTTCATCCAGGATCAGCAGTTTCGGATTGGTGATCAGCGCACGGGCAATGGCCAGGCGCTGCTTCTGGCCGCCGGAAAGGTTTGAGGCATTTTCCTCCAGCATGGATTCAAAACCGCGCGGCAACCGCTCGATGAACTCTTCGGCACCGGCAATGCGGGCGACTTCGATGATCTCCTCGATGCTGGCATCGGGCTTGGCGGCGGCGATATTGTCGCGCACCGAGCCGCGGAACAGAAAATTATCCTGCAGAACGACGCCGATGCTGGAGCGCAGATGGACCAGATCGATTTCCCGGCTATCATAGCCGTCGATCCGGACCAGCCCCTGCTGGTTCTGGTAGAGCCCTTGGATCAGACGGGTCACGGTCGTTTTTCCCGATCCGCTCTTGCCGACAATGCCAAAGACAGACCCGGCGGGAACCGTGAAGGACACGTCGTCGAGCGCCGGCGCACCGTCGGGCCCATAGCGGAACGTGACCTTGTCGAATTCGATGCGGCCCTTCAACTGCGGCCGGATCCCCCGCCCACGGCCGAACTGTTCCGGACGCTGGTTCATGATCTCGCCGAGCATGCGCACGGACAGGGCCACTTCCTGATATTCGTGCACCATGGTGACGATCTGCACGAGCGGGCCAGACACCCGGCCTGCCAACATGTTGAAGGCGACCAGCGCACCGATCGTCATGGAACCGCTGAACACATCAAGTGCGCCGAGCCCAATGATCGCAACGCTCATCAGTTTTTCCAAAAGCCCGGTCAATGCCTGGGCAACGGTCGAGATCTTATCGACGCGAAAGCGCACGGAGATGGCTTGCGCGGAACGATCGTCCCAGACCTGGCGCTGACGCGGCTCGAGCGCCAGTGACTTGACGGTGCGCATGCCATGCACCGTCTCGACCAGCAGCGCCTGACGCTCGCCTTCGGCCTGATAGAGGGCCTGGAGCCGCCGCTGAAACGGCCCCACCAGAACCATGACCACCAGGCCGACAAGGGCTGCAAAGCCTAGGACGACAAAGGTCAGTTTGACGCTGTAGAGAACCAGAATCGGTATGAAGACCAGAAGCGAAACCGCATCCAGAAGGGTAAGGAACAGCCGGCCCGTCAGAAACTCGCGGATACGGCCCGTCTGTTGCATATGCTTGACCAGCACGCCGGCCGAGGCCTGCTCGAACAAGGCGATCGGCAGATTGAGAAGGTGCCCGAACGTGCGCGTGGCGATCCTGATGTCGATCTTGTTGGTCGCATAAAGCAGCAGGTAACGCCTCAGGAAAGTGAAGGCCGCATCGAAAAGGAGCGCAATACCAATGCCGATGGTGAGAACCGCAAGCGTTGAATAGCTCTGGTGGACAAGGACCTTGTCGATCACAAGCTGGAAGAAGATCGGCGTTGCGAGCCCCAGTCCGTAGAGGACGAAGGCAGCGAGCGCCACGTCGCGAAGCAGGCTGCGCTGGCGGACGATTTCCGGAATGAACCAGCGAAAACCGAATGGCTGATCGGTGTCGGAAAGACGGTAGCTGCGTTTGACGAGGATGACCGATCCGCGCCAATGTTTTGCAAATTGCTCCTGGTTGAGCAGGATGAATTCCGGACGCTGGGCCAGGGGATCGAGCACACGGATCATCTCGCCCTCACCGCTGCCTGCCGCACCGGCGATGACGACCCAATTGCCGTTTTCAAGCTCGGCGAGCAACGGAAAGGCGTCGCCGAGCTGAAACAGAGACCGCCAGGTCAACGTCAGGTTTTTGGCCTTCAGCCCCGCGTCCTTTGCCATGCGCAGGAGTTGCCGCATCGGCACCGCCTGCTCGCCGACCGCATAGTCGTGCAAAAGCCGTTCGGGGGACAGATCAACACCATGGTGACGGCCGACCAGGGCCAGACACTGGAGGTTCGTGTGCGCGAGTGTACTCATGGCCTCACTTGGAACAAAGGGCTTGCGTGGCCGGTCAGTTGAAATTCGGCGAAGCGTTTACCGAAAGCGGCGGCTGTTGGCCTGAATCTGCGGCCGGCATTTGCGCAATGTCGCCGATGCGGCGAACTGCGCCCGCCTCGACTAGGCCGTTTAAGGCTTTCTGCATGAGATCCACCGCATTGGCGAAAGCATCCACCGGCATGATGATCCGCTGGCGAAAGACGGGTCGAGGATTGTTGCTGGCATCGCGCTCGGTCGGCGAAAGCGACATCATGTCGATCCGCACGATCGTGCCCGTCACGGTGATCTCACCGATTCCATCGGCATAAAGCTCATTGTTCATTATCGTCTCCATTGGTTGATGGTGAGGCCGGTCATGCGGCGTACACGTGCTCCCAGGGCGGGAAAGGATCGTTCAGAGCGTCAGCGAGGCGAGGATCAAATCCGGTCTCTAAGCCGATCAGACAGTCGTCGAGCGCGGCGCGGATGGCTTTTTCCACAAAGCCTGCTCCGATAAAGACCAGCTCCTGGCGCCGGTCGCCCCAGACTGGGCTCCAATTCCGCTCAAGCAACGCTGCAAATTGCGGATGCCGGGGCCAATGTCCCTTCGGAACGGTAACCCACCACATACCCTTGGATTCGACCCGATGCTGCACGCCGGCAATCGACAGAAGCCCGATCCAATCGGGCCGGGTCGCCAGCCAGAAATGGCCCTTTGCCCGGATGAGACCCGGCCATTGCCTGTTCAGGAAGTTTTGAAGTTTGGCGGGGTCGAAGGGCCGGCGCGCACGATAGACGAAGCTGGATATGCCATATTCTTCCGTTTCAGGCACATGGTCTCCCCAACCGTATAATTCCTTGTGCCAGAGGGGATGCCGGGCCGATTTCGCTTCGCTGAACAGGCCGGTATCGAGAATGCCGGACAGTGGAACATGGCCGAAATCCGTTTCGATCACGCGCGCGCCGGGATTGAGCGCTGCAACGATCCGGCGCAACGCGTCGCGCATATGCGGTGTCACCTCCGATATCTTGTTGATGACGACGACATCGGCAAATTCGATCTGCTCAACCAGCAGATCGACCAGGGTGCGATGATCGTCATCCGCCCTTGCCTCGCCACGATCGCTCAACAGGTCGGTGCTGGTATAGTCGGTCAGCAGATTGACGGCATCGACGACCGAAACCATCGTATCGAGCCGGGCGATATCGCATAGCGCAGCGCCCGTTTCATCCCGGAAAGAAAATGTCGCCGCGATCGGCAGGGGTTCGGCAATCCCGGTTGCCTCGATCAGCAGATAGTCGAACCGCCCCTCCGCAGCCAGCCTGCGGACTTCGTTCAGCAAATCGTCGCGCAAGGTGCAGCAGATGCAGCCATTCGTCAGCTCCACCAGCGTTTCGTCGGTACGCGACAATTGCGCGCCGCCATCGCGAACGAGATCCGCATCGATGTTGATCTCGCTCATATCGTTGACCAGGACAGCGACGCGAAGACCCTCGCGGTTGCGCAGCACATGGTTCAGGATCGTGGTTTTTCCCGCGCCCAGAAACCCCGCAAGCACTGTCACTGGCAATCTTTTGCCGCCCTGCACGCCCGCCCACTCCGTCATCACTACGCTGCCAGCTGCGGCCGGAACGCCACATCCACATAGTAGTTGGAGCTGCTGAAACTGCTGGTCGGAAACAGCCCGCTGGCGCCATAGGCATAGACGCCGTTGCCACCGCTCAAGGCCGATGACAGCGCATGCAGGTTGCCGTTGGTGACTTCCGAATTGAAGAAGTTGTTTGCGGCCGAGTAATTGCCATTGGTGCTGTAGGAGACGACATAAGTCGTGTTCGCCTGGATCTGGATTTCCTGCGACAGGGAGACGGCTTGCCAGCCGCTGGCGCTTTCGCCGGTAAAGGTGGCACTTGCAAGCAGCGTTCCGGCCGAGTTCCAGAGATAGCCGGTGTGAGACCCTGTATTGGCCGCTCCCTTGTAGAAGCGGATCTGGGATATCCACCCCCCGGTATCCGCCTGAAACTTCATCCCGAGATTGACCGGGTTGTTGTCGTTGACCGAAACGATCGTCGGGACCGTGCTGGCGCTGAACAGGCTCTGTGTCGCAGCCGGGTTCGTGAAGGTCATCGACGCCGTTGCCGTTGCGGTGCCGCCTCGCCCATCCGAGATGGAATACTTGAAGCTGGCCGGTCCGGTATAGCCATTGGCCGCAGTGAAAGTAACAGTGTTCGACTGACTGTTGAACGCGACCGTACCATTGACCGCATCGCTGACACCCGTCAGCGAAATCGGATCGTTATCGGGATCGCTGTCATTGGCAAGCAGGGCTGACGCCTGGATTGTAAAGGGCGTATTGGTGCTTGCGGCAAGACCGGGATCGTTGACGGCGACCGGAGACGCATTCTGCTGCGACCGCTCAAAGAGCACATCGACCCAGTAGTTCGCCGCGTTGTAGCTTCCTGTGGGAAACAGGCTGTTTGTCCCGTAGGCGTAGACGCCATTGCCGCCGCTTGTCGAACTGGACGGTGCCGTCAGCGCGCCATTGGTACGGCTTGTCGTGAAATAGTTCGACGTTACAGCGTAACGGCCATTGGAATGATAGCTCGCCACATAGGTCGTTCCGGCGGTAATCGCCAGCGGTTGCGAGAAGTTCACTGTCTGCCAGCCGCTCGCGGTTTCGCTTGTGAACGTGGCTGTGGCCAGCCGGGTGCCCGAACTGCTCCAGATCGAGCCGGTATGCGTGCCGGTATCCTGCGCGCCCTTGTAATACCGCAGCCCGGTGATCGTGCCCGCAGCGGATGAACTGAACTTCATGCCGAGTTCGACGGAGCTCGCATCGGTCGTGGACGTGACAGCTGGCGTATCCGAAAGACTGAACAGACTTGTTGCCGTCGATGGCGGTTTCACCGTCAAGCTGACGGTGGCAGACGCCGTCCCCCCGCGTCCATCCGAGATGGTGTAGCTAAAACTTGCCGCACCGGTATAGCCGGCCGTTGGCGTAAACGTTAAGGCATTGGTCTGGCTGTTGAAATTGACTGTTCCGTTGACTGCGCCGTTTGCGCCGGTAATGCTGAGCGCGTCGCCATCCGGATCTGAATCGTTGGCGAGCACAAGCGAGGCGTTGATCGTCAGCGCCGTGTTTTGCTCGGTAATATAGCCATTGTCGTTGCTCGCTGTCGGAGCGGTATTGACCGTCGAGGGGGTAAACAGAACATCCACCCAATAGTTGGCACCGCCGAAACTGTTGCCGGGGAATGTCGTGTTCGTGCCATAGGCATAGACGCCGCCGTTCTGGCCGACGCTCAAGGGGCCTTTTGTGTAGGCGGAGTTGAAATATCCCGACGACGACGAATAAAAGCCGTTGGTATGATAGGAGGCGACATAGGATGTGCCCGCCGTGATCTGGATGGCACTGGAAAAATTGACCGTCTGCCAGCCTGAAATCGATTCCCCGGTCGATGTGCCGGTCGCAAGCAGCGTCCCATCGGCCTTCCAAAGGCTGACCTTGTGCGCACCGATATTATAGAGCCCCTTGAAGAACCGCACGCCCTCCACCGCACCGCTGGTACTGGCTTGAAAACGCACACCCAGTTCGACACCGTCGCGGTCCACGGTCGTCTCAACGGCGGGTTTTGTGGCCTGCGTCCACAGGGTCGAGGCCGTGGGCAGGGTGACGGTGACCTGTTTGCCGGTTGATGGCGTTTCCAGATTGACGCTGTCATCGACGGCGCGTGATTTGATCGTATAGGTGCCGCTTGCCTGCACGACCCAATTGTAGCTCCAGTTCTCGCGGCCAGTGGCCTTGAACCAGGAGAGGCCGCCATCGGTGGAGACTTCGATGCCGGCAATGATGCCGCCACCGGAATCTTGCGCCGTGCCGGTCACGGTCACATGCTGCCCCTCGACGAAACTCGCGCCGATAATCGGTGTCGTGATCGTCGATGTCGGCTTGATATGATCGGGCGATTGCGTCGCAAGGATCAGGCTGGCATCGATCGTCGTGGGCTGGATGCCCATATCGGCGAACATGTTGATCATCGCCTGCTGCACGTTCTTGTCGGTGGGGGTCGCTGCCCCCTCATGGGCGGCGTTCAGCCCCCAGGACCAGAAGACGGTGCCGGCGCCGAACACGAGGGCTCCGCTTTCTGCGCGGTACATGGTTAAACTATGCGTCGCTTCGCCCGGTCCCACCGAGGAGCCATAATCGCGCAGATACGTATCCACCGAAATGTTCGAGAGCGACAGATTGACTAGGCCGGCCGGCCGGAAGCCGTTCTCGACATCGGAATCCCATTCGTAGCCGAGAAGATTTTTGACCAGCTCGAAGGTTTGCCCCGGCAGGATGTTCGCCACATCCGTATTGCGCCAGAAGCGAAGGTTGGAATAGTCGTAAGGCACGGAGATCGCGTCCTGCCGGTAGCTGTCCACGGTGAACATGGTGCCGGTCAGCGCATTTTCCGGCTTCTGCCCCGGATCCGCATAGCGGGGATCGCGCCAGGTGCCTGTGCCGATATTGCTCGGATCCGTGCTGGTTCCCCATGTTTCCTTGTAGCAGACCATGGTGCGATACGCGGTGCCGTTGCCGTCTATGCTGTTTTCCCAACGGACCTTCCAGTAGCATTCGTTGCCGCTCCAGAAGGCGAGGTTCACCCCAGCGTCACGCGCCGCCTCGACATTGGTGCGCTGTTCCGCCGACCAGTATTCGTCATGGCCGACCGAGAGAAAGGCCTTGTGATTGAGCAGCTGGCTGCCGTTGCGCGTCGCATCGACCCCGGAAATGTAGGAGACGTCGTAGCCGTTCTGTTCGATCCACTGGATGGCGGAATGTTCGGCCCCGAATATGAAGTCATGGGTGCCCCCCTTGCCGCTGGTATTGGTCACGATCGGGCGGTTATAGCTGATCGCCGAGGCGCGGCCGATGGCAGTGATCCCGCAGCTGCAATTGGGCGGCAGGTAGCCGATCATGTCGTTGGGATCGACCGGAACCTCGCCAAAATAGAGGCTGGCCCCCCCCCATTCATTATAGGCCTGCCAGGTCGTATCCGATGTCTGAAAGACGATATCGCTGGTCGATCCATCGTCACGGACGATGAATGGCACCATGCTCTGGCCGGCGGTCCCGTCCTCGCGGACCAGCTTTGCAAAATAGACGCCGGAAACGGCATCTGCCGGTACGGCCCAGCTTGCCGAGACCGACCAGTTGCCTGCATCAATCAATCCGAGGGACATATCGACAATCGGATGCGGCTGGATCTGTGCCGTGGTCAACGACTTGTCGATGGTCGCGACCTTGCGGGCACCATCGCCGCCGTAATAGCCCAACCGGTAGATGTCGAGGCGGTAATGCGTCGAATCGGTGGCAATCTTGAAATCAACCGTCTGGCCGATATTCGTGCTGATCTGCGTGGCAAAACCCTGGATATTCGCATCCCCGTCGCCATCGATACCCCACTCGCTGCGGGGATTGCCCTGCTTCAGGTTTTCGAGCGCAATTTTGTTGGGAGCGGCCGCTGCCGAGGAAGCGGTCTGCGGGGTCATGGCCGTCTCCGGTGCAGCGGCGGTCTCAGCGCCGGCGGGCGCCGGCGCCGTTTCCGTCGAAAAGCTTGTCTCTGAGGCAAACACGGTTTTGGTGACAGAAGCCACGGTCGAAAAGACAGGCAAAGCCGTCTCTGACCGGACAGGATCGCTTTGAACCGCCGATGTCAGCGGCTGGGTGCTGTCTGCGATGAAAGACGTTTCGCTGGGAAGAACGACGGATGCGGTGCTTGGTTCGACGATACCCGTTGCTTTCCCAGCAGGGGCTGGATCAAGCACCGGTGGAACCGTGCTGCTCAGCGACATCGACTTCGTAACGCCTGTGGCCGCATCATTTGAAAAATCAGCGCCGGCGCTTGGCGAAAAAATCGCCGATGGCTGATATGCGGCGATAACCCCAGCCTGAAGCGGCGTAGCGATGATGGTCGACGTCACCGCATTTTCCGCAATTGCCCCGGACAACGGACTGTAAACGGTGGTCACACCACCGGACACGCTTAGAAATTCGTCATTCTTGATGTTTATTCTCAGCATTTGGCACCGCCCCGATCGCCGTGTGAGACTGACTTATAGAAACCCATCTTGCCAACTTTCTCGCCGCCGCGAACCGCACCAATCGGGAGTATCCGTGAGAGTTATCCTATCCTCCGATGTGATGAGGGTGGACGGCTTTACAATGACGGTTGCAGTGAGAAGGGCGGGGAAACTCAACCTTAGGTGCAGTGGAGGTTGGCTCTGGGCGCAAGCCGCATGACAGGCTCCTCCGGAGTGGCCCGCCCGCCCGCTCCGGGCTGCCGCTTCAAGGGATGGAAGCGCTCGATATCATCGAACCCATCATTCGCCAGCTTTGACTGCATAATCCGCTAGGGCTACAGGCAAGTGCATCGCGGCCAGAAGTACGCCCACGCGATCGGCCATGTTCCGTATGACCTGTAAATCATGGCTTATGAACAAATATGCGGTGCCATTCTTCGACTGCAGCGTATTGAGCAACACCAGGATGCGAGCCTGCACGCTGACGTCGAGTGCCGAAGTCGGCTCATCCAGCACGATCAGGCGCGGATTGGTGGCAAAGGCGCGGGCAATGGCGATGCGCTGCCGTTGTCCGCCGGAAAGCTGGCCTGGAAAACGATCTGCATAATCCGCATCGAGCCCGACATCTTGCAGGAGCTGTTCGATCTTCGCGTCTGCTCCCTTTGCAGAAAGTCCGCCGGTACGGCGAAGCGGTCCAGCTAGGATACGGCGAATACGGTGGCGCGGGTTCAGGGTCATGTCCGGAGACTGGAAGACCATCTGCAATGCACGTTTTTCGTCAGTTGAGCGGCGTTCGGCCGTGCCAGATAAAAGCTTGCCGGAAAGTTCGATTGTGCCGCTATTGGCTGTTCGCAATCCGGCTATGATTTTGGCCAGTGTGGATTTCCCCGATCCCGACTCCCCGATCAACCCAAACGTCTCTCCTGGGCCAATATCGAGTGCAACGTCGTGCAGAATGGTTTTCGTCCCGTATTTCCGGCCGATATCGGCACAGCGCAGAACCGGGACATGGGCTTCCTGACGGCCAGGCTTTTTAGAGGTTGTAGCGCGCGGGCGCGGAATACTGTCCAGCAGGCTGCGGGTATAGGCGTGTGAGGGCCGCGCAAGGACCCGCTAAGTCTCTCCGGTTTCCACAATTCTACCCGCCTGCATGACCCCCACCCGGTCGGCAAGGCTGCGTACAAGGTGGATGTCGTGACTGATGAGCAGATAACTGGTGTTGTGCTTGTTGCGCATCGTCTGCAGGATGGAGACGATTTCCCGTTGCACGTCGGCATCCAGCGCTGTGGTCGGCTCGACCAGGACAACAAGTGCAGGTCTTAAGGCGAGCTCCGTCGCGATCGTCACGCGTTGCTGCATTCCCCCTGAAACCTGATAGGGATAGAGCGCCATCACCTCGTTGGGGAGCCGCGACACTGTGAAAGCTTTGCACCGAGAGCGATGTGCGGCCGCCAACCGCTCCATGATATGGAAGCCTGAATCACAGGTGCAGTTACACCGCTTAAGTTTGCTTGAATCCGCACATTCAATCAATGTTGCATTACGATTGATAATATTTAAGTTACACACGTGAATCGCCATTGGTTGAGCCTAGACGACCGTCGCGGAAACTGACCCTTTCAAGCGTTCGCTTATTATTTCGACACAAGCGCTTCCAGAGTGTAAACGTCTGATAACTTGGACGCCCGACACAGAACCATGCCCCTCAACGGGTTTAGCCGACTGCTATTGTTCATGAACTTATGGCTGCCCCACGCAATAGCGATGTGTCTTCCGGCATCGGCTTATCGGCGGTAACTTATGGGGCCATCTGATGAAGCGGAAGATGTTGGATATGACTGTCGATAAAGATCAAACTTCACCTCTGCCGGACGTTGTCCCCTCCTCGCTGCATGAAGTCGCTGATACCGATCAGGCTGATCAGGCAGGCAATCTTTCTGCGCATCGCGATAGCCTTGCCAGGCGTGAACGTGGCGATGTCAAGGCCGCCAGTTCCACCAACACCCGGCGGGCTTATGCGAGCGACTGGAAACATTTTACCGCCTGGTGCCGGCGCCAACCTCTCTCTCCCCTCCCCCCGGAGCCGCAGATTGTCGGGCTTTATGTAACGGCCTGCGCGTCTGGCGCTGTTGGCAGAGATAAGAAGCCGAATTCGGTTTCAACCATCGAGCGCCGGCTTTCGTCGCTGAGCTGGAACTACGCCCAGCGCGGACTGCCGCTCGATCGCAAGGACCGGCACATTGCCTCGGTCATGGCCGGTATCCGCAATAGTCACGCGAGGTCACCCTTACAGAAAGAAGCGGTGATGCCGCAGGACATCATTGCCATGCTGGAGACGCTCGACCGGGGGACGTTGCGCGGCTTGCGGGATCGGGCGATGTTGCTGATAGGCTTTGTCGGTGGTCTGCGCCGCTCGGAGATTGTAGGGCTCGATGTCAAGAAAGATCAGACAGAGGATGGCCTTGGGTGGATCGACGTGCTGGATCGGGGGCTGGTTGTCACCTTGCGCGGGAAAACCGGATGTCGTGATGTCGAGATCGGCCGGGGTTCGTCGGACACCACCTGCCCAGTCGCAGCCTTGGATACATGGCTGACGCTGGCCCGGATCACGCACGGCCCCTTATTCCGGCGCGTGACGGGACAAGGCAAATCTGTAGGAGCCGACAGGCTGAATGATCAGGAGGTTGCCCGCCTGGTCAAACGGACCGCCCTTGCAGCCGGTGTGCGTGGAGATCTGACGGAACGCGAGCGCGCGCTCAAATTTTCGGGTCACTCGCTGCGCGCCGGACTTGCTTCTTCTGCGGAGGTCGACGAGCGTTATGTGCAAAACAACGCCAGCATTCGTCCGCCGAAATGACCCGCAGATATTAAAGCGGGCGTGACCGGTTCAGGGGAAACTCGATTAAAGCGTCCGGCGTATGAACGGCTTGTGCTATTTTTTAGCAATCCGTTCCCTCCGACACAGCTGCTCTTTATCTCTCCCTTCATAGCGCGCTGGCCGATACCTTCGGTGTCAAGCCAAAGAGTGAATGTTGTGTCACGGGCCGTTGCGAGAGCGGCGATCAGCGCAATAAGCAGACATCTTTTGACCTGGAATTTTAACGCCGGGTGTTGTGTGAATAGGGCTCAGCTCAGGCTGGTAAAGTTAGGGTGAGGGACGGAATGAGTTAACAACAGAATCATGTTCAAATCAGCGATTTACCTACGTCGTGTCTGGCAGACTGCGCGCAAAACTACCTAACGTATTTGAGTGCATCTTTTGCGAAATGCCATAGACTACTCACTGTATGAGTTTTCGTGATCTTGGCGGCGCAGGTTCTGAAGCCCCCACTCATTGCCCTTTACGACAAGCTCATGCGCGAAGTTGTACATGTACAACCCGGATCCTATTCGGTTTACAAACATGTCTGTGTAGCAGACTGTCCGGCCATGTCGCGAGGTTTTGATCGCTACCATTTGCGTCTTCGGAGAGACGTCACAACGCAGACCGATCCCACAAAAAGATCGCATCGGTCGGTCTGCAAATTCTCCGGTCGCGGATGCCAAACGGCGTGTGCGCGATGGCAGCCCGATACTGGTTATCAAAGCCGACCTGACAAATAGCTCAAAGCTAAGTTGAATAGCGACCAAAAAACGATTGCTTTTGACCTGAGACCATTGTTCCCTCCAATTGTCGGGAGGGTCTTGAGTTTTATGGCTCTGAGTCCAAACCTTGGATCGCCGGGGATTAGAGTTTTCGGGCTTTCATCACGATGACGGGCTGGTGGCGCCACCGGGATTATGTTTCGCAATCGGGACGTTGTATCCGATTGCCGAGTGAGGACGATCCTCATTGTAGTATCGACGCCAAGTCTCCAACTTTTCGCGCGAATCCGCAAGGGTCAGAAACCAGTGCGCGTTTAGGCATTCGGCAAGGTGCTTGCGGCTGGCCGTTTCTTCAAGTCAGAGCTTTGCAGGCAGTACCTGCCATCGATAGTCAAGGTACCCTCAGGTCTGATCTTTGTGATCGCGGCGCTCATCTGCTTGGTTGATCGGGGATCGCTGGCAGGACAAGGCATAGTTTCAGTGTTTCAGGCTCAACTCGGCGCGGTCTCGGGCTTTCACTTGATCTCGATCGGCATTGCACTGCTGTTCTGCGCCATGCTCGATCTTGAGCACGTTCTCAGCCACTGGCCTGTGGCGGGGGCTTCTCTCGTAGCAACGCTGTCTTACAGCCTTTACCTCAGCCACAAGTCCGCCTTTCACGTCATGCGCCTGATCTTCGGAGAAGAGAACCTGCAAGGCACCGTCGGCTTTGTCGCTTATCTGATCGGAAGCTTTGCTGTCGCCGCTGTTCTCTGGTTCTGCGTGGAGCGGATATTCCTAGATCTTCGAGATAAAATGCTGTCGTCGAAGTAGGTCTGCGAACTCTCGCAAATGTCTGTCGCGAAAGTTTGACCTTTGCAAACGAGTTTTGCGACAGAATTTGCGCTGAATTTTCAGCGCCGGTAATCTTGTCGCGAATGTTAGGGAAGTGAGCGAAAACTACTGAATAAGCCTTGCGGCCCGTCCTGTCCGTCTAGTTGCGTTGCTGTAATAAGTGAAGGCCTGCTGGACCGATCTATGTCGCGACTGCTCCATACCTTCTGGCAGGGGGACGCCACGATTGGCTGCCTCGGTCAGATATCCAGACCGAATCCCATGCGCCGAAAACTCCGCTGGCTCCAACCCAGCCATCTCCGCCCGCTGCTTGAGGATCGCATTGACCGACTGCGGATCGATCGCCCGCCGCGACACGGTTCCCCATCGCCCGATCCCCCGAAACACGCTCCCGCTCTCGATCTTGGCGGCGACCAGCCACGCGTTCAATGTCTCTACCGGTCGGCCGGTGAGATAGACGACGTCGTCCTGCTCGCCGCTGCTGGTCTTGGTGCGGCCGAGATGAATGGCGAGCGAGGGGAGGGGAGGGCCGTCCGGCACCTCGATCGGCGCCTCGACGGTCAGTTGCTCGCGGCGCAGCCCGGCGATCTCGCTGCGCCTCCGGCCACCGGAGGCGGAGGCGACCATCAGGATTGCCCGGTCACGCAGATCGCGCAGGCTGTCGGTCGCGCAGGTGGCCAGCAGTTTTGCCAGCACGTCACCGGTGACCGCCTTGGCGCTCTTGCGAAGACGTTGTCTTGGCGCGGTTCGGATCGCCAGCCGAATGGCTGATTTGAGGGCAGGGGAGGCGAAGGCGCTGTCAAAACCGCGCCATTTGGTCAGCGTCGACCAATTGGCCAGCCGCCGGCGCACTGTGGCGGGGGCGTGCGGGCCCGTGGATTTCAGAAAACCCTGGCTTCGAAGATTTTCGTCGACCTCGGCCGGCATGCCATGATCCCGATCGGTCTCGCGGTGTTGCGGGTCCCACAGGTGATGGACGACGAATTTCAGCAGCAGTTCTTCGGGCGCCGGCCAGGGCAGCGATTTTCCTGTCGCTGCCAGTCCCCAGGCTTCGAGATAAGCGAGGTCCGAGGTCAGCGCCCTTAGCGTGTTGTCGCCCATGCCCTGGTTGACGAGATGGCGCAGCGTCTCGACATCCTGGTCGGTGAGCAACTCAGCGAGTTCGTCGCGGCGCTCCATCGGCAGCACGGCGGCAATCGTGTCGAGCTCTTCGGCGCGGCGCTCGACTGCGGTGAGTGATTTTTTGGGTTTGGCGACAGGCGCTCCAAAAGGACGTTTCCGGCGGCCTAGACGACCGTAATTTCCCCCGATTCTTGCTGATTTGCGACTCCAGATCAACTACCATCGATAAACGTTTGTTATCGATGGTTAGACCACCGGGTGTGGCTTTTAGGTCCCCATTTCAATTAGAGCATTAAGCAAGAATTCCGGTACCAAATTCCCCGCTTACGATTTCATGCGGAGGAGGGGAGGGGGCCAGCTAAAGCCCTGAAGCCTTGGTCAGATTCACGCGGAAGCGATCCCGTCGCCGCTGATACCTACGGGTCATTTCCGCAGAAGCATGACCAAGCTGTTTCTGCACGTAGCGTTCGTCAACGTCCGCCGAGGACGCGAGACCCGCCCGCAGGGAATGCCCGGAGAACTTGAAGGCGCGCTCGATCTCGCTGAGATCGCCGCGAACACCGGCCGCCATCGCAGTCCGCTTCACCAGCCGGGCGACTTCCTTGTCGTTCAGTCGGTCCGGGCCAACAGCCTTCCCTTGCCCCGTCACGCGGCGAAAGAGGGGGCCATGCGCCAGCTTGGCGAACTTGATCCAGGTTTCGACGGCCACAATCGGACACGTGGAGTTTGAGGAGCCACGGCCAATTTCAACCTCCCGCCAGCCCGTTTTACCGCGCAGGGTGACAAGCATACCCTTGTCGAGGATCTCGATCCAACCGCGGCCGTCTTCGGTTTGCTCGGCCTTCAGATCAAGGCCGACGATTTCGGAGCGGCGAAGGCCACCGGCAAACCCGATCAGCAACATGGCGCGGTCGCGCAGGCCGCGCAGGGAACCGCGCTCCAGGGTCTCGACCATGGCGATGATATCCTCCGCCAACACCGCTTCTTTCTGGACCGGCGGCTTTGCATGACTGTTGCGGATGCCGGCCATCACCGTCGCAATGTGCCTGTCTTTGCGATCAAGCGTGAGACCGCGCTGGGCATAGTTGCAGCTGAGGGAGGAGAGGCGCCGTTCGATGGTCGAGACGGAGTTGCCCTTGGCGGCCCGCGCAGCCGTGCCAATGGCACTGCCGGAAGCGCAGGCTGTGATGTAGAGCCCGACGGTTTGCGGGTGCGGTGGGAGGGAAGACAGATTGGACCGCCGGCACCAAGCGGTGAAGTGTTTCCAGTCTGAGGCATAGGCCTTGCGGGTATTGGCGGAACTGGCAGCTTCGACGTAACCCCGGGCGCGATCAGCAAGGCCTGCGAGATGGGCTGGCGTCTGATCCCCGCCGACGAGCGAGGGGAGGGGGCTTTCGACCGAAACCTCCGGCGCGGAAACATCACCGCCGGAGGCTGTGCTGAGAGATGGCGCTGGGGAGTCCTCGACGTGAGTTGCGCTGTTTTGCTCGATGATTTGGACCATTCCCTCTATAAAGAGCATAACGTCCGATAATGCAATCTTATCGGACCTTATTTCGGCATGACAGGGTGTGCGATTATACCCGCCATCGCATGCCTAAACCGCACCACGCAAAATCAGCCAAGCCATGGGTCAACGATGATCGCGCCTGTCCCCTCGAAGTCTTTGACGTTGCGGGTGACCACAGTCAGTCCATGGACGAGGGCCGTCGCCGCAATCAAGGCATCGACTTCATTGCGCCGATCAGGAATGTGCAGATGGGCGCAACGTGTCGCAACCGCGTCGTCGATGGCAATGATGCGACCGGCAAATTCAGGCCGGACGTTGCTGTCCAGCCAGGTCCGAAGCCGGGCGCCTTGCTGGGCATCGCGCCGCTTCACGCCAAGGACTCCACGCTCAAGTTCAAGGATGGTGATTGCCGAGAGGAAGAAGGAGGAGGCATTCTCTCGGCCGACCCAGGCCACGACATTGGCGTCGGCTTTGCCGTCGCCGATCTTTCGCAGCTCGGAGACGACATTGGTATCGAGCAGATAGGTCAAGACAGATCCACCGGGCGCGAAAGAATCTCAACACGCTCGGGCGAAAAATCGATCTCCGAAAGCCCCGGCATGGACAGAGTTTCGATCAGGCTGCGGCGCTTGCCGGACAGACGATTAAAGTCGTCATAGGTCATCAGCACGTGCGAAGGCTTGCCACGGTCGGTGATGATCACAGGTCCGTTTTGCGCCGCTTTCTTAGCGCTGCTAACATCATGATTGAGTTCACGGCTCGTGAGGATGTTCATCGCCTGCACTCCATGTAGGTATGTACCTACATATAGCATGGACCATGGCTGACACAAGGCTTTACGTTCAAGGATGATGACTGGGCAACGGGATCGAGCGGAGCACCGCTCCATCAAAAGTCATAGCGGTCGTTACGCGGCTTCCCAGACCTGGTTCAAGATCTTGGCAGCCAAGGCCGCCTTGTCCTGCGGTAGAAAGCGGCCGTAGTGCTGCTGCACCACATCCGGCGTGTCCTGGATCGCATAGCTTGCCTGTTCATAAGACTCGGTCTGCTTCAGAAGATGGGTAGCCAGGATGTCCCGCAGGTTATAAGGGCCATGCGGCAGCAGACCTTTTATGGCGCCACGCCCGGTATAGGGGTTGTAGATCCCATACCGTTGGATCACCGTTCGCCAGGCCTCGTAAAACTTGGTGGAATCGTAGGCCGCATCCAGGCTAGTTGTCTTCACCGTCTTGACGAACAGCGTGCCGGGCTCTTTTGCCGACCCAAAGCAAGACACCGCGATGGCGTTCGATATTGGCGTCGATCGAGTTTCGCGCTTGGACGAACGATGGAAAATTGAGGCATTTAAAGGCCTCAGAGACCAAGCCGATTTCGATAGTGCATATGAGTTTGATCGCGAATAAATCGGTCAGGCGTCGCGTGCATTAGTTGGACCATCTTAAACTAGTTAATAGCCACCCGTCCGATTCAGGCCTAAAATAGCGCCACCAGTCCCCCTACGCTCAACCCTTTCCCGGCTGTGACTGTTTAAGAGACGATCTGCTCTTGCCCGACCTAATTGGAGCAGAGCTATGCCAAATCTGGATCTGTTATACCTTCAAGAATCTGCCGCCAACACCGTCGTTGCCGCCGTCCATGCGTGGTGCGCGGCGACGGGCGTTGAATTGACGAGCGCTAAAGGAAAACAGGCCGTCGTCGCCGCCGTGCGGTTAGCAAAATCGGATATTGCCGGTGATCTGTTCACGGCACTCTCTCAGGAAATGTTTGACGCCGGGGGGGCTCCCGCCATTGGTGCCATTCTGGTTGTCGAAGATGAGCCGCTGATCGCGATGGATATTGAAGAGAGCCTGAAGAGCGCCGGGTTTCCGGTTAAAATTTGTCTGTCTTGCTCGGACGCAATCGCTTGGCTCGCGGATCACACCCCGTCGGCCGCGATTTTGGACATCCATCTAAAGGATGGACCGTGCCATGACGTTGCAAGGCAACTCGAAACTCAAGCAGTCCCCTTTCTCGTATCGTCGGGGTCAGCCAGGGCTGATGCCGAGGAGATTTTCTTACGTGGAACATGGGTCGCCAAACCTTGCGATCCGGACCTGATGATCGAAGCGGTCAAACGGACTGTTTCCCGTTTCTCGAATGACGACCTCGTGGAGGTAAGCGCATGACCGAACTTAAAACCAAACGTCGTCCTCGGGGCATTTCGGCTCGGGGGGATTTCGAGGTCGCCAAAAGCATTGCAACCTCCTCAGAAGAAGCCCGGAAAGCCGCCGACAAACGAAAGACAGAAGCGTTGCGCGACGCGCGTCTTCGAGCCCAAACTGAAAACGGTGACTCTGCGAAATAGAGCGTATTCGCCACAGCAAAAACCAAGCCCTCTGATCGGGAAAGCCATGATGATCGATAAGCCGAAATATCCAGTGTCCCACGAAGACCGCCATTTCGTCTGTCAGGAAGAGGTTGAGGGGCCGCTGAAAGTCATCATCGACCAGGCGAATATGCACGGTTGGGGCACGCTTGAGGTGATCTCGGCCATTGAAGAGGTGATGAAGCACCTGCGGCTGGCGTATGCTGAACATCCCGATCCGGCAGAGGACCCAACAGACAGCAACGAGGGCCATGCTTTCATTCATGGACGTGGGGGCGCGGAATAAACAAAACCGCCACCCCTGTGCCCAAGGATGGCGGTTCGGAAGGGCCCTTCCCCAGCAAAGGCACCTTCGCGCTCTCCTCGGATGAGCATCCGTAAGGAACCACTACTTTAGATTTCAGACAATCCCTGAACTGACCTTTTACCGTTAACCGGACAACGGCAGCGCGAACATCCTCATTGCAAGCAAACATTGAAAAGAGAACCCATTGACAGACCCAAACGGCGCATTGTTTTACGTGGTAGGCGCTGTGGCGGTACTTGCGGTCTTGCTGTTCATCGTTTGGGGCTTGCGAAAACCGTGGATTCGCGGGCCGTGGGCCGCTCCATGGCTGCATTCGACAAACAGTTTTGAACGAAAATAACCAGGGTCTTGAGGCAACAGCACCCTGGCTGAAATTTGGCTTCGCGTCATTATCAACTTCGAGCGGATGAGGGGAGGTCGCTCGCCAAAAAAATCGAACCTAAAATTAGTTTCATATAATATAAGAAATATGGAAAATTCCCATATTGATTGAAACAACTTCATATAATCTACTGCGCTGCGGCTTTTTTAAGTATCTGTGTCAATGAACCCGGTCGCTTCCCGTCAGGCAGCGACTGGTTATAAACTTTCAGTGTGCAGAACGCGGAACAAATGAGTAAAGCGGCAGTTCTCGGCGCAGCTGGCGCAGTCAGGTTTGCCTGCAAGCCAGATAGAGGTCCGAGCCCCCTCCTCGCTGGACCTCGCACATTCTCGCCCCGATGGTTGACGGGCACCATCACTGCCCTATTGTTCGGGCGTCGCTTACGAGGAGCGATACAGAGGGACGACTGAAGTCTGCCTTCGAGAACCGGACGAGCGGCATCGTCCGGTTCTTAAATAGTGAGGGAAGAGATGACTTATGATTGGGATGGACGGCGCAACAGGATTGCAAATGCTGTCCGTTTGGCCACGGGCTTAGCGCTAGCATTTTTGGTCGTCGCAATGCCGGTGCTATTGTTTGCCTGAGGCGACCAAACTTTCTGGTGTGGGCAACAGCGCTCGGCGGGGTGATACCTCCGCCGGATGGCCGGGCAGCGCAATGGTGCTGTACTTTGGCGGCAACTGCGATGCAGAGGCTTTCGCGGCTCCCTTCGCGTCGTTGGTGAATGGACGGCAAGACGACGGCGGGCCGAGCGGGTCTCTGATCAGCAACTTCAAAAAGTGCCATCCGCCAGAACGATTGCCCGATTGATGACAACCGCTCGCGATCAACTGAGCAAGGCCGATACAATTACGATCGCGGCCATAGAAGCCGATGTTCCCGCCTTGATCGAAGCCCGTAATCTGATTGATCGCTTTCAAAGGATGATCAGAAGGAAAGCCAAGGCCGAACTCGACCTGTGGATCGCTGATGCCCGCCACAGTCTGTTCGCTCCCTTTGCTAACGGGATACTCAAAGATAAGGCAGCAGTGTCCGCAGCAATCACCGAACCTTGGTCAAACGGTCAGGTTGAAGGACAGATCAACAACTGAAGCTCGTCATAAGCCAAATGTACGGGCGTGCAAAGCTGGACCTACTTGAGGCGCGGTCAATTGGCGCGATATGAAAGAAACCGTCATCAAATGTGCGTCAGAGGCAATATTCCACACGATGGCGTAGTTGCTAACCGCGTTTCCCAGTCTCCTGGTTGGTGGCAGACTGGTCCCATTGACAACGGGAGGACATCACAATGAAACAGTATGTCCGATTGGACGTCTCACAAAAGGAGACTGCCGTTTGCGTCGTTGACGAGACCGGTCGCCTGATCTTCGAGGGCCGGGCGAAGTCGGATCCTGGCGCTCTGGCGGCGCTGCTGGCGAAGAAGGCCCCGGATGCGGGACGCGTTGGCTTTGAGACTGGTGCCATGTCGAGCTTGCTCTGGCATGAACTGACAAGGATCGGTATGCCGGTTGTCTGTATCGACGCGCGACACGGACATGCGGTTCTTTCCGTCCGGATGAACAAAAGCGATGAGAAGGACGCGCGCGGTTTGGCCGATCTGGTTCGGATTGGATGGTATGCGAGGTTGCGGTGAAGAGTGAGGCCAGCCAACAGGTGCACTCGCTACTGATCGCACGGTCTCGGCTCGTGGCGATGCGACGAGATCTCCAAAATCAGATCCGATCGATGTTGAACGAATGCGGCCTGATCTTTCCTCGCGCCATCGCCGGACAATTCCAGCGCTGCGTCATCGACTTGACCGGAGAGGGTCATGTGCTTTGGACTGTCTTGCTACCGCGCCTCTCCGTCCATGGCCATGTCTGTCGAGAACTTCAGGGGTTGAATCGCCAGATCCGGCAGATGGCTCGAACAGACGAGACGACAAGGCGGTTGATACCGTGCCGGGCATCGGTGTGGTAACGGCATTGATCTTCCGCCATACCATCGACAACCCGTCGCGCTTTCGAAGTGCAACACGTAGGTGCCTATCTGGGACTGACGCCGCGACGCAAGCAACCGGCGAAACGGACACCGTCGGTCAAGTCTCGCGATGGGGAGATCGCTTGTTGCGAACCTATCTCTTCGAAGCGGCCAGTGTTTTGCTACATCCCACGAAACATTGGTGCTCCCTGAAGGTTTGGGGTGTTGATTATCGCCAGAGTTTGATCCAGTTTTCCATTTCGTAATATCCGCTGACACAGCAAAAAGGCGTTTGTGGTCAACGCCCTAATTAATCCTCGGTGGTATAATGCTCGAAGAAAAAATGGAATTGATCTTGCTGAAACTCAACAGAGCAGGATGATCGACAGTCAGCGTGAGGCGTTGAAGAAGCGCATCCACGACCTGTCCAGCCTTCTCACGCAGAACGGCGAACTCAGTGCGAAGCTGCAACGCGCGAGCCGACGCACGACGGCGTTGAACGAGCGATACCTGCGACGTCTGGGAGCGGAACTGCACGACGGGCCGGCACAGCTTGTTGCGCTTGCAGCGCTGAAGGTCGATAGCGATGCCATCAACAATCCTCGGACGCCGCGGAAGATACGGGACGGCGAGATCATATCCATCAAATCCAGTCTGGATGACGCCATGCAGGAGATCAGGACGATCTGTAGCGGTCTTGTCCTGCCGCAGATCGAAGGAGCCGATCTTGGGGAGATCATCGGACGAGCCCTGAAAGCGCATATGCAGCGCACGGGCACAACGGTGAGGCTGTCGATGTCGCCGACATCACCGCCGCTATCGTTATCGGCAAAGATCTGTGTGTTCCGGTTCCTGCAGGAGGCGCTCAACAACGGGTTCCGGCACGGCGGCGGAGTTGGACAATATGTCGTGCAGACCTTCGACGGACAGAACGTTTCAATCACCGTCGGTGATCGCGGTCCGGGCTTCGACCCGGCGGAAATCAAACCGTCCAGCCTTGGGCTGTCGGGCCTGCGCGAACGGGTCGAGAGCCTCGGCGGACATTTCCACTTGAAGACTTCGAACCAGGGAACCGTGCTGCGCATGTCCCTGAACCTACATGAAATGGAGCCAGCCTGATGAAAGAGATAACAATAGCCGTTGTCGACGATCATCCGCTGTTTCGCGAAGGCGTCATGCGCATCCTCTCGGAAATCCCAGGCTTCCGGATCGTTGGCGAAGGCTCCGCATCTGATGAGGCGCTTGCACTGAGCGCGACCGTCAGGCCCGATGTCCTGCTTCTAGACATTTCGATGCCGGGCGGCGGGCTGAATGTGATCTTCCCCATCCTGCACGAGAACCCCGGCCAGAAGATCATCATGCTGACGGTCTCGGAGACGAGCGATGACGTGATGAGCGCGTTGTCAAAAGGCGCGAAAGGCTACGTTTTGAAAGGCATCGGTTCACGGATCCTGGCTGACATCGTGAGATCGGTGGCCGCGGGCGACACCTACGTCTCGCCTTCGCTGTCGGCGCGGTTGCTCTCCGACATGTCATCATCCGCGGCCCTGGCGAAACAAGGCAATCCGATCGACGATCTGACGACCCGCGAGCACGAAGTACTGAACCTCGTGGCCGAGGGCTTGAGCAACAAGCGAATAGCGCTCCGGCTTGGCGTGCACGAGAAGACGATCAAGCAGCACATGACCCATATCTTCGTAAAACTGGGGATCAGCAACCGAACAGAAGCGGCGATGACGCTGCGAAACGTGACGGTTCACGCTTGATGGTTCGTGCAACAGGCTGGACTTAAGTCTCACGTGATTGGGGCATTGGTCTTAGTCGGGAACAGGTTCGATTTCATGACGTTTTGCTGCTGTGAAACAACAGGTGGAGACTGCCATGAACACGAAACTCATTCTCGCATCGGCCTTTGTCACTCTCGCTCTAAGCGGTTCTGCCTATGCCGATGACGCCAACAGCGCGGTCACGGGTGCCGCAGGCGGTGCGGTCACGGGTGCGATCGTTGGCGGCCCGGTCGGCGCTGCTATTGGTGGCGCCGTCGGCCTCGTCGCAGGTGCTGCCATCGACCCGCCGCCGGAACGCGTCGTCACCTATGTCCAGCAGCAGCCTGTGCAGAACTCTGTTGTCGTCAAGCAGCCGATCGTCATCGGCAAGCCTGTCCCGCAGGAGGTCGTCCTGATGCCGATCGCAGAAGATCCGCGCTATTCGTACACCGTCGTCAACGACCAGCGCGTCATCGTCGACCCGCAGACCCGCACCGTTGTGCAGGTCATCCAGTAACGCGAGCCAGCGCCGGGTAACTCGACCGCGCGCAGGAGAGAGACGATGAATAGCTTGATCTTGCTCGTCGGAGCAATCGTAATCATCGGCGCAATTTTGTCGTTCATTGGATTGCGCTGAATTACTGCCCGAGGCAGCCAACGCTGCCTCGGGTGAACTCTCAATGTCCCGAGATCCCCATGTCCTACAATAATTCTCCAGAACCATCCGCCTCGATTGGTGGCCCAATCATAATGTTATTTCTTGTCGTGGCGGTCGCTACAGCTGCGATTTTTTCTACAGGCCTTTCTGGCCCAACGGATCGACGTATTGCTGTGGTTTTGCCTGCGGTCGACCATGCTCGCTGACGACACCTGTCCTTGTGGGCGCAACTCGTAATGAACCTGCCAAGGAGCGCAACTATGTGGCTCGAACTCACATCCGAAAACGATGAGAAAATATTTGCCAACGTCGATCAGTTCGTCGTCATATATCCTGTGAACGACGAGAAACTCACGAAAGTCCTGACACCGGGCGGTCCGATCATGGTCAAAGAGCCAATGGCGTTCATCCAATCGAAACTGGAGGCTGCGGTCGCTCGATCTACACACTAGAGCGGCGGGCGATTAATGTGCAACGCATCCAGCTTGGCGGAAATAGTACCAGCACTCCTGTGGCGTGAAGTCTCGTCCACGAAGACGACACGTCCGGGGCTCCGTTGCATAGCGGGTTGACGACGTGGACAAACCAACACGCTGAACGATGCCATCCTGACGCATTTTCGTGACCAGGCCCTGGTCGGGGGTGCCCTAGCCTTCGCGGTAGGAGCTGCAATAGGTGCGGCACTGCCGCACACCGACCTCGAGGATGAGTTGGTGGGGGATGCCTCCAACACCGCCATGGAGAAAGTCACGGCAGCCTCTCAGGATGTGGTGGACCGTGGAAAAGAGGTTGCGTCAGAAGTGTACGAAAGGGTCGTGGAAGTAGCGTCTGACACCCATGACACTATCAAGGACCGTGTTGTTGACGAGGTCGATGCTTTTAAACAGGGGGTTTCCGAACAAAAACCTGTGCAGCCCTAACGTACCTTGAATAATGCAAAGCAGGTACGGCTCGACAATCTCAAGGGCGTGTCGAGCCGTTTCCATGCCGGGATCCAAGCGCAGGAACCAGAACGTTTCCGCAGTATCGTTTGGCCAGGACAAAGCGGACTCCCCTCACTGTCGATAAAGGGCGGCATTGGCGAAACAAGCAGGTGCTGCAAGTATGGCGGATGGTGGGATGATATGACGGAACATTGGATCCGCCAGCGGGTTGTTTGCGCACGGTTGCCCGGTTGGCGCGGCAATGATTAAGGGAAATCATCTCATGGCTAAATTACTGGAAGATTTGTTCCTCGACACCCTCAAGGACGTTTATTTCGCTGAACAGAAAATTGTCGCGACTCTTCCGGAAATGGAGCAGGCGGCGACAAACTCTCAGCTGAAGTCCGCCTTCCGCAAGCATCTTGACGAGACTAAAATCCACGTGACGCGTCTGGAGGCCATTTTTAACGTGATCGGCGAGGAGCCAGAGGCGAAGACATGCGACGCCATTCTAGGCATTACCGACGAAGGTGCCGAAATCATGGAAGAGTACGAAGGCTCGCCAGCCCTTGATGCTGGGCTCTTGGCAGCTGCTCAGGCAGTCGAACATTATGAGATGTCACGCTACGGTACACTACGCACTTGGGCGCTTGAGCTCGGCTATGAGGAAGCGGCGGAGATTCTTCAGTCGACGCTCGACGAGGAACAAGCCACCGATTTGGCACTGACTGCCATCGCCACGTCTGTGGTGAACCAAAAAGCCGAAGGCTGAATTTTAGTCGGGGTCCGGCGAAAGTTGAGCCCCGGTTTCGCTGTCAAACCGTTGCTCGGGTGCGCATGCCGCAGCAGCAACAGCTTGGTCGATGGACGCAATCCGGGGAAGGCCCCCGCCGAACGCGGAGTTCATCGTATCGCGATCCATCTCTACCGCGATACGAATGGCTTCCTTCCAGGGGGGGACAGCCGCCTGCCGCTCATCCTCGTACGGACTTGCCAACGGTACAACGGTAAGATTGAGGCCAGCTTGACGCTGTGCTTGGTCAACGTTTTCTAGAATTCGAGGATCCGCTTCTTGTGAGTGCGCGGACGCACCCACCAGGGAATGAAGTCGTCGCGTGGCGACGATTCGATGAGCTCATAACCTAACCCAGCTCCGCCCCTTTGCGGCACAGCTGATCGAGCGGCAGATGACAGTGCATATGGGTATCAAGGGCTGTTTTATCGGCAGGTATGAATACACACGAACGCTGGAAATAAGGTGCTATAAAGTTTCCAAGGTCATCCTACAGTCTTGGCTGCGCCCCGCTATTGAAACGCCGGCCCTTCGATGGGGATTTGGAGTTGGGATGGATTGCCGCAAAATTCACCGAGTCGGTCATGGCGCATACAAAGCAAATGATTGCCGCCATCGGCATCCGCTCAGGACTTCGGGTGAGTTCATTGCCTCGACTCAGGCATTCCGACGGTCTACGAAACTTACGAAGCCCACGTCCAAGCACCTCATCTGGATATCATTTACAGCGCAACCCCGCATGGATTTCAAAATGGGCACGCGCTCCTCGCAATCGACGCCGGGGACCGTCGCGAGCTGACCAAGACGCCCTGATGCAGCCAACTTTTGAAGTAGCTTAGACAAACGGTCCATTACGGCATTCGGGTTACCAATAAGACAGAGGCTGCCGACGTCAGTTTCAAATCATCCACATCGCTAGTCATCCGTACCACCATGAATAGTGCTTTTAGGCCGTTTACATTATTAGTCTATGCTAATAATATGTAGCCATATTCCAATCCTTTTCAAGTTGCATTCCCTACGGCATCAAGCGGTATTTTGTTTTTACTTGCATACTTTGTAGTCCTTTTCCTGAACGGGTGGCTCTCGATGTTAACATCAATCATGACTATCGTGATCGTCGCGTTCGTATGCGGTCTCGGGCTAGGATTCTGCTGGAACACCAAGGGCGGCAAGAAGATGATGGGTGCAGAAAAAGAACTTAAGTCACTCCGCAGCGCCTTGGCGGCGAAGCAAACAGAGGTCGATCAAGCAATACTTATGCACGACAAAAGCATCGCCGTCGCGTACAGCGTCGTTCTCGATTATGAGGATGCCAATCTGCCGGCACTGTCGCGACCTCGACATCATGTTGTCTTGTCGCAACCCAGGAAGTAATCCGTGCAGCACCACCTGAAAGCAAGCAATACCGTCCGGTCGGTTGTGTGCTGGGTGCTCTGGTGGCCGATTCGATCGGCAATATTACCGCGAAATCCGACAGCATAGACGATGCTCGTGCGGTGAGCGCCGCAGCCAGCGCCGTCGGCACCATGAAAAAACAGCTCGAAGGGACGATCCGGGACAACGCCTTTTGGGATGACGCATTCGACCAGGTAAATTCGGATAATCGCGACGACTGGATTATTGAAAACTGGGGGACAACCACCAAAGTGCCAAGAAGTTCTATAAAAAGGCGTTATCCCACGAAGTATGTCTTTTCAGACACTTAAGCTATCTGACCAACCTGTCGCCGGTTCGATTCCTATCAAGAGACTGCCCATAGTTGCGGGGGCTCCGGTTCGGACGTCCTGAGATCATGGCGCAAATCTCCGCTTCAGAGCAACAGTCGCACGCGACACCCACGCCGCGCGAGCGTTTAAGTTTTGGTTAACCATGATCCGCTACCTTGAAATTCCCGACGCGATCTCCTCCCTAAGCGTCGATGAGAAAAACTTGGGCCGTGAGACCTCGTCTCCGGCCCTTTTTCGTGCTTCGTCCATGGAGTTCGCCGAGGTGACCCAGTTGGCCGGCTATCTACCGGACATGAGGAACATCAAATCTTCGGGGCGGCCCACAAGGTGGGAGCGAAAGGTGTTGCCGTCACACTGGATATAGAGGGGCTTTGACTAAGATAAATGCATGCATCGCCGCTACCACACCGGAAACTGTTCATCCTGCCGCCAAGGGCGACTGTTTCTGTTTCGCAGTCTCGCGACAGATGACATTTACGCGCACTGCGAAGAATGCGAATGGGGATACCTTACCCCGGCGGAGATTGAGGAGAAGGGCGGATTTCTCACTCTCCTGGAAGAGTTCGACGCTGAGTACGCTGAAGGCGACGCGATCTCCCGGAGCGTCTGGGCCAAATAACAGTCGTGGCGGTTGATGACCAGGATGAAACATGAGATTGCGGCAGGGCACAAAAAAGCCGGCGATCTCTACGCCGCAGCAGCGAAGGCAAATGCCCCGCACATTCAAAGCCGGGAGCACTAAGATGATCGGCACCTACATCGACGAATTCATCATGTTTTGCGCCGGTTTGTGGATGACGTGCGTGGGCTTCGGGTATTTGTCCTTGTCGCGAAACCCGGCGCACAAGTTGCCGGTGGTGCGTCATTTCAAGTGGATGGGGCCTTTGCTGCTTTTTATCGCAATCGTCCTGGCAGTCGCATCATGATCTCAAACTCAGACCGTGTGAGATAAATCCGAGCCATGAATGATATGTTGGCCTGTCCGGCCTGCGGACTGGAAAAAACGGAATCCGTCGTCCAGGGCGGATCATATATCCTGCGATGCGCTGGATGCGGCGAAATGATTGTCGCGACGTCGTTCATGGCGTTGCTGAACTTGGATGGGCAGTATTCGGCCTTCATCGATCCGGGGCCTGGAATACAACCCTCGCCAGAAGCCCTCATCGCGCACGGACTTCTCCGGCAAATCGCAACGGCGATCACACAGGCTGCATGTGGCGGAACTTTGATACGCCTGTTGCCCAACGTGAAGGATTAAAGTCATAAGGATCAGCTGCTTTCCCGTCTTGCGCTCAAGGGGCTTTCGCCAGCCATGTCTCAGACCGCGGTGCGACCATAAGGATCTTAATGCCCAACGAGTCTAAGTACCAGATCACCTACACCCTTACCGCGTGGGATTATGCCGCCATGGCGCGGGCGCTTACTCGCAGGCCCTGGCACCGCAGCATAATCACGTTGGTGCTTTGGCTCATCTCTGTTTGGTGTCTTTTGGTCCTCTTCACGGACCTCTACAATCCGGTCACCATGATCAACGCCATTGCTGAAAACGGTTCTTGGCTTTGGCTTCCGGCATGCCTCCTCGTCGTCGCCTTCTTCTCGCTAGGCACGCACTGGCTGGCGTGGGGCGCATCGTTTCTATACTACCGGCAAATCGCATCCGCCGACGCGACCATCAGCATTAGTCTCAGCGACGATGCCATTCGGGTCAAATCGAACGTGGCGGACTCGACCGTTCCATGGGCAACCGTGAAGCGCGTTATCCGGGAGGAAAACTACTTGCTGCTGCCGATATCGAAGCGGGAGGCCTTCATCCTGCCGAGACGCGGCTTTGAAACTCAAGACAGTTTTGAGGACGCCTTTCGTTATGTAACCGAGAAAATACTGGCAGGCACGGTTGGAGCCGGCTGACAGTGCCGGTGGCTTTTCCGGGAGCTGATAGAAGGCGCGAAAACTTCCACGAATGCTGTCAGGGACTGGGCTGGTCCGGCCGGAGAGTGACAAAGGTCCCCGAACCGTCAAATCTCTCTCTGATCAGCGCTAAGGATTGTCGCAGGAGGTCCGAGATCGCTGATCGGTTCTTATCCAGAAACGCATCCGAGGTGACCTTGATCGTACGGACGGGCTTGATCCCTTGAGCAGTCTCGATGGATCGGTGAGGTCCTCGCCTGTGACGAACGTGATGTTGACCTGCTGCTCGGCATCGAGATGCAGCTTGGCGACCGCGCCGCCGCCGAAGTGGTAGACAAGGTACAAGTGGACCCGTCCTTCACACACTTCCGGCACGGTGTCGAGTATGAGTTGGCGTACGAGCGCAAGCCGCTCTCGCGCTTCCGGCGGCTTGCGCTCGCAGTAAAGGTCGAACTCATCATTATGCCCGGGGGCGTTCATCGTCATCTCTCAATCAACGGAGCAGCCCTTCGACGTCGAAGTCCTCCCAGCCGCGGAGTTCCGTCCCAGGATATTCGGCGCCAACGTCTGCCTTTTTGGTGTGTTTGCTCTTCTTCGACAACCGAGTAAGCTTTGCCTGATACGCAGCCTTTCTTCTCTTCTCCACCTTCGCCTCGGCATCCTCCACCCGCCACTCATCGACGGCACCACGATCGAGGAGGTCTTCCACGACCTTAGGGTCGAAGACATGGAAGGTGATCTGGCGCGCTCGCCCGGCCAGCCTCACGGTTCTCGTGCCGGCACTGGGAAGACGGCCGTCCGCAAGCCAGCGATGTCGCTCACTGGTCTTCATGCCAAGGATTTCCTCGATTTCGCGCGGAATGACGGGAAGCTTCTCGATACCATCCAATGCCGTGCTGACGATTGACCAGGTCAAGACGAATTCCTCTTCACGCTCTTCCGGCATGCCCAGCGTCAGCGTCATCCCCTCCACATCAAGCGATTTACGGACCGCGGAAGGCAGGCGCGCCCGGACCTCGAGGAGGATACCCCGGGCGCGCACGGTGGATCCGAACGAAACCGCAGGCGACAAGGTCCACGTCCGAATATGAGCGGGGGCGACGGTGATTTTCTTCGGCATCTCGCCTAGATGGGTCGTTCGTCGTCGCGCGTCAACAAGGGCGGCTGCGTCATCCACCAACGCAGGCGGCTAGTTCGGTGGCGGTGATCCGGCCCGCTTCAATGCCGGGCCATGCTGCTTTCCCACTCACCACCAGCCTCCTAAAAGATGGTCGGCCGGGCGCATCGGGTGTTCCTCAATGGTCGTCCAACAGCATCTGAGCGGCTACACGTCCGCAGCGGGACATCGAGCAAGCCCGAAGTCGCCTCGTCCATCTAAGCCTGCAATCCGGAACATTATCTCCGACGCGCCGTTAGCGGGTACCCAACAACCCGAACGGAGAAACATACATGGTCACCATGGTCGGAAACGAAGGCAACATCGAGAAGCTCGTCAAGGATCTGCTGTACCTCGAGCACGATGCCATCGCGGCATACGATTCCTGCATCGAACGGCTCGACGACAAGACCCTCAGCGCCAAGATCGCCGAGTTCAAGCAGGACCACCTGCAGCATGTCGTCGTCCTGAACGAGATGGCACGCGAGCTTGGCATCGACGCGCCGACGGAAGGCGACATGAAGCAGATCCTGACGACGGGCAAGATTGCCCTCGCCAATCTGATGGGCGATTCCGCGATCCTCAAGGCGATGAAGACGAACGAAGACGACACGGTTACCGCATACGAGCGCGCCTCCCGTCACGAGGATGCGATCCCGCAGTCGAAGGCGTTCTTCACGAAGGCGCACGAGGACGAGCTGCGTCACCGGGCATGGATGGAAACGACTGCGAAAACGCTGTGACCTTAAACACGGTATCGTGGATCCTCATCTGAGGATCACCACCCAAATTGCCGACGGCCTGCAGTGATCATGACGGTCGCGCGTTTGCCGTCGCGGGTGATGAGGGCGCTCCCCATAACGGGTCGAGCGCCCTCAGTTTGTTTTCAAAAGCCGGGATCGAATGTCAGCATCGCACCTCATCATCTTCCTCCACGGCATCGGCGCGTCGGGCCAGCAGCTCTGGCCTCTCGCTTCATCCTGGCGGGCTCATCGTCCCACATTCGCTTTCGCAACTCCGGATGCCCCGTACCGCAATGGATACGGCGGCCACCAATGGTTCAAGGTGGATGGTATGCAACTCGATCCGGGTCGGATCCGCGAGGCGCGCGAGGCGTTCGACCAGACGGTCCATGACGTGCTCGCCCATGAAGGCTTCGAGGAGCGACTTGGAGACGTGGCGTTCGTCGGCGTGTCGCAGGGGGCCATAGTCGCGCTGGATGGTGTCGCTTCCGGTCGCTGGGGCGTGGGTGCCCTGGTCGCCTTCTCCGGCCTCCTACCTCCGACACCAGTCTCACAGAAGAATAATCGTACCCCTGTGCTTCTTGTTCATGGTGCCGAGGACCGCACGATCCCGTCCGTAGCCTCAACTATCGCGGCCGGGCAGTTGCGAGGCGCCGGGTTTTCGGTCGAGCTCGATATCGAACCGCGCATCGGGCACACAATCTCGACCGCGGGAGCAGACAAGGCCTTCGATTTCCTCCGTCGAAGACTGCAATAGCCTGCCCGCACCGGCAGGACCGTCCTTGGAAAAGTCCAGGAAATGTGCGAGATTGTGGCCAAGTTGAAACGGCTCTCGCCGGAGAGGACGCTTATCCATGGATCAGCGGACCAGACCTTCCACACCGCTTGCAACACTGACGAAGGCGCTCGCGACCGTCAGCAGGGCGCGGAGCAGCGACGAGGTGATCGCGACCATCCGAGTGACCGCGCGATCGCTGATCGGCTGCGAAGGTATCGCCGTCATTCTCAAGGATGGCGACCTCTGTCACTACGTCGAGGAAGATGCGATCGGCCCTCTTTGGAAGGGTCAGAAATTCCCGGCATCTGCGTGCGTCAGCGGGTGGGCGATGCTTAACAGGGAAACGGCTGTCGTTCCGGACATCTCTGCAGACGACCGGATCCCACACGAGCTGTACGCCGGGACATTCGTCCGGGCGCTAGCCATGGCGCCTGTAAACGTCGAGAATCCGGTTGCAGCGATTGGAGCCTACTGGTCGCAGCCTTACACTCCCGCAGAATGGGAAGTGGAAACGCTCGAAGCCTTGGCCGACGCGGCAGCGACCGCCCTGGCGAACGTCGACGCCATCGCTTCTCTCTCCGGCACCATCCCCGAACCCAAATCCACCCCGGCGGAAGATCCGCACCCGTCAGATTTCGCGTCAGATATAATCCGCGTAGCCGGAATAGCCTCCGTCCCTACGATCCTCGATGTCGTCCTGCGCATGACAGGGATGGGCTTCGCAGCGGTGGCTCGTGTGACCGACACGCGCTGGGTCGCCTGCCAGGTGCTCGATCCAGTCCGCTTCGGGCTGAAACCCGGCGACGAGTTGCCGCTGGAGAGCACGCTCTGCAACGAAATCCGAGGCCATCGTCAGACTATCGTGTTTGATGATGCTGCCGAGGATCCACAGTATCGTGATCACCACACTCCCCGGATTTATGGCCTCAGAAGCTATATCTCCGAGCCGATCATCCTCGGCAACGGCTCATTCTGGGGAACGCTGTGCTCCATCGATCCAAATCCGGCCAAGGTCAAGACTCCCGAGGTTCTCGCTGCCTTCAAGCTTTTCGCCGAACTGATCGCACATCATCTCGACGCGGAAGCCCGCCTTCGAACAACCCAGGAAAGTCTTGCGCGCGAGAGAGAACTCGCCGAACTGCGCGAACAGTTTATCGCCGTTCTCGGCCACGATCTGCGCAACCCCATAGCAGCTGTCGATGCCGGAACTAGCCGCCTCTTGAAGGAGGGTTGGACGGATAGAAGCCCCGTCGTTCTGAAGCTGATGAAATCCAGCATCTCGAGGATGGCCGGCCTCGTTGAAAACGTGATGGATCTCGCCCGCGCCAGAATGGGGGGCGGATTAGTCCTTGCAACCTCGGAAGGAGACCTTGCTGAAACCCTGGCCCATGTGGTCGAGGAGGTGAAGGTTGCGCATCCTGATCGGGTAATATCAGCAGGCTTCGACCTGCCGCCAACAGTTGTCGCTGATCATCTGCGCATTGCGCAGATGACGTCGAACCTTCTCTCGAACGCCGTCACTCACGGCGATCCGTTCGCACCGATCGAGGTCTCGGCTCATTCGAAGGTAGGCACGATCGAGATCTGCGTCACGAACGGCGGGCGTCCTATTCCTGTTGAGCAGATCGAGAAACTGTTCCTTCCATTCAAGCGCGGCGACGGCAAGGCTGGTGTGCAGGGTCTCGGGCTGGGACTCTACATCGCGTCGCAGATCGCCCAGGCGCACGGGGGGCGGATCGATGTATCTTCCGACGAGCAAGAAACGTGCTTCACCTTCAGCATGCCATCGAAGGTTAGCTAAAGAGTTTCACGTTCACCGGAGGAAGCAAATCCGCCTTCGCGCCCAGCCTCTATACGGAATACGCGGACAAGGAACGCGGACCGGCAGAACTAGGTGTCTCGCGTTTCCATCGCGAGGTCGTGCAGTTCCTGAGAAAATGCTGGATCATGCTCGGCGGAGTGGATCACGCTGAGAAAGGCAGCTCTAGCGATCTCCTTTTTAGTCGCCTCAGGGAAATGTTCCCTGACAGCGTCGATAAGCTCCTTTGGGCTCATGCCAGGATTGGCCAGCTCCTTGATCGCCGCAGCGATCTTTTCGATCTCTCTGAGTTTCTTCTCGCGCATTTCAGCCCTCTCCCTCGACCGTGGAGTGGACCATGCCACATTGCAATGTGGGTTATGTGACCGAGCTTCGGCGGCAGATGAGCAGGAGCGCGCGCACATTTCCCACAGCAATCGAGCGTCCGCTGGCCTCAAGATTTATGCAGTTCAGCGGTGCCTCTACAATCTCTCAAGTACTTTAGATCGAGCCCAAGCCCTTTCGAAACTGCCGCAGTGTGCTCAACAGGCCACGCAGCCCGCCGTGGCCAACGACATTGGCAGCATCTGACACCTGAACCACTGCCTACCTCTAAATCCTCTTCATTATCGTTACGAATTCCCGATGGCGAGTGCTCATCCTCGGTCCGTCCCGCTTTCTAGGTCGCACTTGTGGTGTTTCCGCAGCTCGCTGACCGAAATTACGCCTGGGAATGTTCCTGTTCACGCTGGAGGCGCGCCATTCGCAACACCTCTGACTTGCGCTTATCAGCCGCGATCCGAGCATCTTCGCTTGCGGTTGCGAAGCTCTTTGCTGCTTCAAATTCGCCGCGGGGTGAAGCGCCACGACGGCGGCGCTTTTTGATTTCGCCCTCCGTCATGCCCGTTGCTCCATTTCACCCTGAATCGCGCGTTGCGCGATCACATCTGCCACGGTGTCGAGAAGGCGCGATGGCTCGAATGGTTTCGGCAACCACGTGGCATGCCTAAAGACGTCGGCCATGTCGTCACTGCGTGAGCCCGAACAGATCAAGAATGGAATGTTTCTGCAGACAAGCGAGCGCGCAATCTGTTCGCTTGAGCCGTCCTTGAGGGCTATATCCAAAATGGCCGAAGCGGGTGTATTGTGTTCCAGCAATCGCAGTGCGTCGCCGTTCGATGTGTGGATCTCACAGATATGACCCGCATTCATCAAGGTCTGCTCGATATCAAGCGCGATCAGAGGCTCATCCTCGACGATGAGGACGGTATTTGGTTTCCGAATAGAGAAATTGTTCAGAGTCATGACGGTTCCCCCGTAGTTGGGCGAGAGCAGTCAACTCCCAAGCGGTCACAGCCGAGGTATGCTTCGTGAGACCGGTGGGTAAGCGTACGCCCATTGGGAGGCGCGTCAATAAAGTAATTTAAAGTAGACTTCCCTCAGATATAGCGCGACTTATCGTTGGGCGCTACTTAGCCAGCTTGGTCGAGGACGACTTTTGCCAGGATCGTACCAGCGCTATCGGTAATGTCGATCGACCGTACGTTGGGCTTTTCCCCGGGAGCGAGGGCTTCCGAGGCCATCTCGAACAGGCTGCTTTCAGCGTCGAGTTTCGCCGCTTCGAGGGTGTCAAAAGCGACTACCGAGCGTGTCCCAGGGAGTAGCTTAGACGATCGCGGCTCATCCCGAAGGGGCGGTTGAGTGTCGGGTCTCATGTTCGCTGGAGCATAGGGAAAGTACTGCGTGAATGGCTCTCTCCACTCGTCCGGCACAGGCCCGGCGTTCCCGCGTGAATACGGTCTTCAACGAGATCCGGAATATTAGCGATCCCGCATTTTTCACGGCAGCCGTGATTTGGGAGATCGAAGGGTTGAAGCTGAACTTCCCTCGACCCTGACATGCAGCTTGCCTCCGTGCTTCTCAAATTCCCAAGCATAGAACCCGCCCGACGTGGCTTGCCGCGTTTTGATACTGACATGGTTGAGGCGCGGCCCTCGGTTCCATAGGTCCTCGCGGAGCGGGGCGCGGTCAGTTTGTGCACTTAGTCGAGGAGGCTAGGGAACTTGCATCCCATGCGAGGGTTTGTCGGTACGATTTTAACAGAGGTAATTTATGGACAGGGTCATCGACGTCAATTTCAAGGTAAAGTGGCAATCGCCCGTCTTCGTCCGGATTGGGAACGGAATGCGGGAACGGATCGGCGGGCCGGACGCGGCATTGGCAGCACTTCTCCATCGCTGGCCATCCAGCAGCCGGTCGGAATATGCCTTGGCCAAGCGCCGCTGCGTCGATGCGGTCGCAAGGCATGGCAACCCCGAGCTTGCCCGCAGCGCGTTTGTCGAAGCCGCGGTCTCGGCCAAGGTACTCGCATGACAGGATTGGAGCGCCCCACTCGAAGCTTCCCGCTGTCCGCCGGGCTGCTCTTAGGCTTGAGCCTTGGAGGCTTTTTCGACGGCATCGTTCTCCATCAGCTTCTGCAATGGCATCATATGCTGAGCTCCTGGTACCCGATCACGTCGATTGAGAACCTTGAACTCAACACCTTCTGGGACGGTATCTTCCACTCTGGTACCTACGTCTTTGTCCTTGTCGGCCTCTTTATCCTGTGGCGGTCCGGTCGCCGTAGCCATTTTCGCTGGTCGGCAGGCGACCTTATCGCGACGATGCTCATCGGCTTCGGTGTGTTCAACCTCGTCGAAGGCGTCATCGACCATCAGGTGCTAGGCTTACACCACGTCAATGAAACCGTCCCTCGCGGGGAGTGGCTCTACTGGGACCTCGGTTTTCTAGCATGGGGCGGCGTGATGCTCGTCATCGGCAAATTGTTGATGAGGAAACGCAATGGCTGAGATGTTACGTGAAGCCAGCACAGCGATGATTTGGGCAGCTTTTGCGTTGGGCCTCGTCTTCGCGACGCGACCGGTGTGGTCGTTCCTTTTCTTGGGGGCAAACTTTACGTTTGAAGACTTGCTCTCGCTGCGTTGCTTTGGCCTCCCCACATGACGCATCGGTTAGATAGACGGCAGCATCCGAGAAACAACCGACGGAGCCGAAGATGACTCTGAGTAACGACCGACCTGGCCTTGGCGTCGATACCGTGCGTTTCGCCATGTCGTCATTATTGGCGGTGGTTTCGGCGGTCTGGCGTGTGCCATGGAACTAGGGAACGCACCGGATACCGGCGTCACGGTCGTTGACCGCCGCAATCACAACCTCTTTCAGCCGCTGCTTTATCAAGTGGCGACCGCGGCCCTTTCGCCGGCAGATATTGCCGAACCGATCCGCAAAACGCTTGCCCGTTTCAAGAACATCCACATGATCATGGCAGAAGTGGTCGGCATAGATCCGCCGGCGCGCACGGTGTCGCTGTCTGATGGCAGTCCGATTTCCTACGATCAGCTCGTCATCGCCACCGGTTCCAACTACAACTATTTCGGACACGAGGAATGGCGAAAGTTTGCACCCGGCCTGAAGAGCATTCACGAGGCGCGGCAGATCCGTCATCGCCTGATTCTGGCATTCGAAAGAGCGGAGTGGGCGAAGAGCGAAGCCGACAAACAGGCGTTGCTCACCAGCATCGTCATCGGCGGTGGACCGACGGGCGTCGAAATGGCCGGCGATCTCCGAACTCGGCCGCTTTATGATCAGCCGCGACTTTCGAAACCTGCAGCCCGACAATCTTAGGGTGATCCTCGTGGAGGCGGGACCACCGCATACTCGCCGCCTTTCCTGACCATCTTTCCGCGTACGCGAAATCCTACCTCGAAAATATCGGCGTCGAAGTGCGCACAGGCAAGCGGGTGATCGACATTCGCGCCGACGGAGCCCATATCGAAGGCGCGTTCGTCCCGGCCGGATTGATCATGTGGGGCGCGGGCGTCAAGGCCTCCCCCGCCCATTCATGGCTGGGGATACCGGGCGTCGCCGGTGGGCGAATACCGGTCGACGATTGTCTCCGTGTCATCGGGTTTGACGGCATCTACGCCATCGGCGACACATCTGCGCTGGCCGGGTCGGATGGAAAGGTTCTGCCCGGTCTAGCACAAGTCGCTAAGCAACAAGGAACATACCTTGGAAAAACCCTGCGAACGGGTAGAGCCGTGGCAGGCTTCCAATTCAAGAACCGCGGCAATACGGCGGTGATCGGGCGGAACGCCGCCGTCTTCGACTTTGGAAAATGGACGTTGAAAGGGCGGGTAGCCTGGCTGCTTTGGGCACTCGTTCACGTCTATCTCCTCATCAATTTCGAGAAGCGCCTTCTCGTTGCCATTCAATGGGCCGGGCGGTACCTCACTCGGCAACGCGGCGCGCGCATTATCGACGAAACGGCCGAGCGTCCCGAGCATAAAGATCAACCAATCGCCACCGACAGCGCCGCCGTTCGACGGTAGGCTGTGGATATCGGTGACGCTCGATCCACGCTTTAAGGCCGGACATAAGATCCGATTTCGCCGTCGATGCCCGGGCAGTGGCATCAGGAGGGAGCTTGCATTTGCGTCGCCAATCGCAGCGCACAAGCGTGCGGGGCCTGTATGCCGCCGGAGACGTGATCAGATCAGCCATGCGATGGGACAGGCTGGGGTCGCGGCAACAACGGTCTTAACCGCCTGAACGAACGATCGGCATTGGTCCGACAAGTTGAAGGGTGGATCCAAATAGATCAGTTGCTGAGAGACAGCGCATGGATGAGAACCAAAACCGGGAAGCCGGCGACGGTCACCGCTGCTCCCCAGGCAGCGAGGATTTTCAAGACGTGTGCCCTTCGGGCCTTTGCCGGATCCCACTCGTAAACCATGTGACGCTCTCTCACTCTTTCGCGATAGGAACATTGCCAAGCACGTTCGTCGAGTGCGCAGCCGCAACAGTCTGAATACGGTTTGCAAGAAGGGAACCGTGCGCAGTCCCGGAAGTTATCGGTTGTCGCTGAGGATGAGGCTGCGGCCAAAAGCTGCCACGCAAACCGGTCAAACAAAGTCCATGGGAGAGTACGTGTGAAGGTCAGAGAATTCATGACGGTCCAGGTGATATCAGCCAAGCCGACCGATTCAGTCGAAGACGTGGCTCGAATGATGTCCGAGATCGACAGCGGCGCCATCCCAGTGATCGAAGATCATGTCGTCGTCGGGATGATTACCGATCGGGACATTGTCATACGAGTCGTCGCCGAGCGCAAGGATGGCTTGACGCCGGCTTCCGACGTCATGACCGAAGGGGTCGAAAGCTGCCTGGAAGACGACGACATTGCCGAGGCCGCAAGACGGATGGCCGAGCTTCAGATGCGCCGGCTCGTCGTTTTCAGCGGCGAAGGGAAGCTTTCCGGCATCATCTCGCTTGGGGACATAGCGATCGAGCATCAGGGCGATCTCGCGACTGAAGCGCTCGAGGAAATCTCACAGGACGCATGATGCGATTGCTCGTGCGCGCGCTGACACATTCTATCCGCTCATCGTGGTGGGGGGGCGGTTAGAATGGCCGAGCGCACCGCCGAAGACGTCGTGGCGCGGCGGGCTAGGCGCGCCGAGCGTCGCCAGAAGCAACGCGATGCGAATATCGATCGCGCCGCCAAAATGCACCAGTCTCGGCTTGCCAAATCCAAGTCGGCTGCTGATCCAGCAAAGGATCAGGTGGCCGGTGGCGTCCACATCGGGTGCTGCGGCTGGTATTATTGGCATTGGAAAGGCAAATTCTATCCGGCCGATGCTCCATCGGGCCAGTATTTTGCAATCTACCAGGACCACTTCAGGACGGTCGAACTCAATGCGCCATTTTATTCCTGGCCGACGATCGGAGCTGTGAAAAACTGGATCCGCCAGGCCGGGCCTGGTTTCGTCTACACCATAAAGGTCTGCGAGCTCATCACGCATATCAAGCGGTTTGACGACACGAGGATTCTGGTTGAGGATTTTGGGTATATCGCTGATCTTCTCGGCCCGCAAATGGGTTGCTTCCTGTTTCAGCTGCCACCCAGCGTGCGCTATACCCCGGCCATGCTGCATTCGATCCTGTCGCAGCTTGACCCTTGTCGAAGGAACGTCGTTGAGTTCCGGCACAAGAGTTGGTGGAACGAGGATGTCTTCGAGGCCTTCAAGTCCGCAGGGGCGATTTTCTGTTCGTGCAGTGGTCCGCGGTTGCCCGACGAACTGGTTCGGACCGCCGATGACATCTACGTCCGGTTCCATGGGACGACGCAGTGGTATCGGCATGACTATACGGACGACGAGCTCATTGTATGGGTGGACCGCATCAAGCGAAGTGGCGCCAAGACCGTGTGGGCCTATTTCAACAACGATCGCGATGGCCATTCAATCAAAAACGCCAGGCGTCTCATAGAACTTCTTGAGCTTCCCAAGGGCTGACTGACCCGCGGGATTGCCAGCGTGGAACTTCCAAACTGGTGGGAAGTTCACTCGTTCAAATAGGAGAAGTAGAAGTGTCGAGCACCAAAGGAGGCAGAGCGCAGGACCGGGCACGCGTCGCAGGCGGCCAGGACCACGGGGTTCGCTACAAAGCCAAAAAAGAGGGCGTTACAACGGATGCCTTAAAAGGTGCCGTCAAGGACGTCGGCAATAGCCGTACAAAAGTCGAAGCCGATCTGGAGAAGAAACGATGAGCCATCGTGAGGTTGCTGCGCCGGTCGGCGTTCGTGATGGGGGTTTTTTAAATCAACGTCAGCGTGCGAAGGTTTCATTGGCATTCACCGAGACCGCCGGTTTGAAGGCAAATGCTCAAATCACCAATGGCGGACTGTTATCGATAGCGGCTTTGGTCTCTACCATCCTTCTGTCGACTGCGGTGCTGGTTCATGTTGCCACACGGGACGCTCGCTCCAAGAGGCTCTGGTAGCCGTGGCAGAGTCCAGCGCGCCTAATCACTCACCTTCAACGTTATATGGCCTGCCCGTCGAGACTGAGCCGATGGAAGCCAAATTGGCTAAAGCTCTTCCGTCCGGGGAAGGTTGGCAATACGAGCCGAAATGGGATGGTTTTAGGTGTATCGTGTTCAAGAACGGCTCATCGGTGGATCTTCGAGCTAAATCCGGAAAGCCGCTCGGCCGCTATTTCCCGGAAATGGTGGCGTTGCTCGCCGATCTTTCAGTGCCTGACTTCGTTATTGATGGGGAATTGGTGATCGAACTGGAAGGGAAGCTTTCTTTCGACGCTCTGCAGATGCGCTTGCATCCAGCCGAAAGCCGGATCCGCAAATTGTCGCGAGAAACCCCTAGCAGGCTCATCGTCTTCGACATGCTCATGGATACGGATGGCACGCCAGTTCTGGACAGAGATCTTGCATATCGCCGCGAGCGCTTGATAGTTTTCTGTGACGGGATTAAGGCCGATCCAACTCACTTTATCATCTCGCCGGCGACCAGGGACTTGCGCGTGGCGGAGACATGGCTCTCCGGATCGGGTGAGGATACCGATGGCGTGGTCTGCAAGCGGATCGATGAACCTTATCGATCCGGGGAGCGGGCGATGACGAAGGTCAAGCGCCTGCGGACCGCGGACTGCGTTGTCGGCGGGTTTCGGTATGAGAAAGACAGTAAGCTGGTGGGTTCGCTCCTGCTCGGCCTTTACAACGATGGCGGCCAACTCGACCACGTCGGTTTTACGTCTGCGATTGCCGACATCGAAAAGCCTGCACTGACGGCGAGACTTGAAGCGCTGAGGGATGCTCCGGGATTTACCGGTAAGGCTCCTGGCGGACCGAGCCGTTGGACGACAGACCGATCTTCCGAATGGGAGCCGCTCAGAGCCGAACTGGTTGTGGAAGTCAAATTCGATCAGATCACCGGCCGCCGGTTCCGCCACGGAACCAAGCTTCTGCGTTGGCGACCGGACAAGAAGCCGTCGCAGTGCGACTTCAGCCAGATAGGGCTTTAAACTATGTGGGTCCGGCGACAGGTGGCGCGGGTCATACATGCGCATCGCCAAACGCAAACTCGCCATCGTCGGTTTCAGGAAACAGCGAGTCAACGAGAACGGCTCCGTACAGGATCAGAACGCTTGCAAGCACAATCCACCCGGGCACAGGTCCAAGCGATGCGTTCGTCACTACATCGCTCCAGCGATTAACGACTTCGGCGCCCCTGTCGTTCGGCATCAGTTTCGGCGACGAGATCTTGAGCCCCCACGCCATGACGAGAATGAGGTACATCCACGTGTAATTCCGCCGGATGCGCCGAAAGACGGCCTCGCGATAGGTGATGAAGAATGTCGGTTTCCTAAGACTTTGGCGATCGCGCTTGCCCAGTCGGACGTGAGCTCCGCCTGGGGGCTCATGACCTGCGCAAAATAATAACGTTCGAGCTGCCTCGCTCGGCTGCGATAGACATCGAAGAACCGATACCGCCCGGCTTCGATCAACAAGAGCAGCGAGATGATCAGCATACCGAACAGGATGACGCCATGATGCGATGTCGGCGTCGAAAGAGAAATCGAAACCAATGCCGCGACGACGGTGATCGCCCAGTTGGACGTGCGGTCAATCCGATCTCGCCAGCTCGTCATCCTGGCCATCTCACCGCGATAGTAGTGGATGACCGCATTGACCTTCTCAGATGAAGTTACCTGCAAAGGCGGACTCGTCCGATGTTCATCCGTCTCAGTCCCCGGATTCACTCCGATCAACCTTTCCATGGTACAATCCTCGAATACCGCATGTTTTTAAAGCCGAGTTTCTGTGGTCTATATCGGCCAGACAAGCAGTAACATGGGAACGCTGACGATGAGAACGATGAAGGACAGGGGCAGGCCCAAACGGGCGTAGTCGCCGAACCGGTATCCGCCTGGACCCATCACCAGCGTATTGCACTGGTGGCCGATGGGCGTCAAAAAATCACAGCCGGCGCCAATAGCGACCGCCATCAGAAATGCGTCCGGCTCGAACCCTAGCTTCGATGCGAAGGTGGCAGCGATCGGGGCCATAACCAGAACGGTGGCCGCGTTGTTGAGAAACGGCGTGACCGCCATGGCTGCGACCATAATCAGAGCCAGCGCACCATTAGGCGGCAACATCTCGGCCGTGCGCGATAGCAAGTTGGCGATGATATCCGTCGTTCCGGTGGTTTTCAGCGAGTCGCTGATTGGAATGAGTGCGGCGAGCATGATCAGGATCGGTGCGTCGAGATGTCGATAGACCTCACGGAGGGGCAAAGACCCGCTTACGACCATGAAGAACGCGGCCGCGAAGAAACCAGCCGCAACGGGCACACCCCCGAACGCCGTTGCGCCCATTGCCGCGGCAAGAATAAGGACAGGAAGGATAGCGTTGCGGGCACTGCCCAGCTTCAGGTCGCGCTCGACGAGCGGCAGGCATCCCCATTCTCGCAGGAGATCGGGAAGGGCTTGCAGATCTCCTTGGAGAACGACGACGTCGCCGTTGCGGATCTTGATTTCGCCTAAGCGTTCCGTGAAACGTTTGTCACGACGGCTGACGGCGAGCAGGTTGAGACCGGTGTTGTCGAAGAGTGAAACGTCCTTCGCGCTCAGGCCGATAAGGCGTGAATGCTCGCCGACGATCGCTTCGACAGAGGTGATGTCTATGGCCTCGTCAGGCGCGACGACTCGATCGGACAGCTGGAGCTTCGCCTCGCTGACAATCTTGTCGAGCGCGCTTTGCTCACCCTCGATTATCAGAAGGTCGCCATCTTTCAAGATTGTGTCAGGAAGCGGAGTTCGTTTTTGACCACCGTCGCCGATGATTGCCGTAACCATCGCATCGCCACCGCCCGGTTTCTGCAGCCAGCTCACCGACTGGCCGATTGCACCGGACAAGGAGGTAATCCGGGCCTCAGTCGTGTAGTTTTTGATTTTTACCGCCTCATTCATCGAGGCTTCCTGCCGCGCTCGTTCTGGAAGCAATTTGTAACAGAGGCCGAGAAAAAGGACGCCCGCCACCGTGAGTGCCAGCCCGACCGGGGTGTAGTCGAACATGGTGAAAGGTTGACCGGTGATCTCTTCGCGAACCCGTGATACGATGATGTTCGGTGATGTTCCGATCTGCGTCATCAGTCCGCCGAGGAGAGATGCAAACGACATCGGCATCAAAAACATAGACGGCGACACGCTCGATTTCCGGGCCATCTGCATGGCCACCGGGATCATGATCGCGAGGGCGCCGATATTTTTGATGAACGCGGAAAGCACGGCGACGATAATTACCAGGATGATCAGCTGCGTCCGCGGGCCGCGCCGCTCCGGCGACAAGCGCCGTAACGCGACATCCATCACGCCCGATCTTGAAATGGCCGCGCTGACGACCAGCGCGCTACCGACGATAATGACGATGTCATCTGAAAACCCCGAGAACGCATCATGCGCCGGTACAATACCCACCGCGATCGCCGCCAGAAGGGATCCGACAGCGACGACATCGTACCGATATCGCCCCCATAGGAACGCGCCCATCATCACTGCGATAATGAGAAGGGAAAGCCATTGATCTGTGCGCATGATTGTATCCTGATGGGTTGATACAAAACTCGCGAGAGGGCAATTTGATGCTGCGGGTGGGCACGAATTCCGTCGCGGAGCCTATAATCTCTCTCGAGAGTTGCTTTGCTGCCGTGGATATTCGGCCGCGCTCAGCGTCGTTGTATTGCCAAATCGTGGTGGCAGGAGATCTGGCTTCCGGCAGCGCCATCGCGGGGCGCGCAGTGGAGGCCATGCGCATCCCTATCGTAATCGGCGACGCCGTTGCAAATGTTCGCGCGACCGTCGGCGGCGTGTGGTCTGCGAGAAAGGACGATCTCGACCTTTTGATCTCTCAAGCGGATCGCTTGCTGTATCAAGCAAAGCTAGCTGGCAAAGATGGTTGGGAGGTTTCCGCAGTGCCGGATGTTCCGTCAAACGCGCGGCCTCGGAGTTTTTAACGACCGTCGCGGCAGTTTTGACCTCTATCGATAGGTCTCGTTTTCGCTCTTGCCCGGCTCAGCTGAATCATGGGCCTAAGGCCGCCCTTTAGGAACGGCAATATCTCGAAAATTCGTTGCCAGCTCGTGCAGCCGTTTCCTCACACTCGGCCCCCTGACTGGCTGGCCATGGCCGCTGATGATCAACTCTGGTTGCAGCGCGGCGAGGCGCTTGACCGATTGCTCGGCCTCGTCCCAATCGGGCGTGAAGTAACGCGGCGGTCCGTGCATCTCGGGGGTCTGCATAATCGCTTCGTAAACCGACTCCTGGCCTGTTGTTACGATTGCATCACCAGAAATCAGAGTGCGGTCACTCTCGCGCCATAACGAGATGTGGCCTGGCGCATGTCCAGGCGTGTGAAGCCATACCCATCCCGGCATCGCCGGCAATGTGCGGTCTGCCGGAAGTATACGCAGCGACTCGCCGACATTGACGGGCGAACGCGGAAACAGGGGAGAGAGCAACGCCATCAGACCACCGCCGACCAGAGGATCTGCTGGTGGATAGGAGGCCTGTCCGTTGAGGTAGGGGAATTCCAGAGGATGGGCATAAACTGGTACATCCCAATGCCGCGCCAATGCTTCAAGAGATCCGGCGTGGTCAAAATGTCCATGTGTCATGAGGATGGCTGACGGCCTGGTGTTGCGGCCGAAGCGATGTTCCGCAGCGTCAATAATGCTGCCTTTGGACGTCGGCAGGCCCGCGTCAATCAGAACCCAACCGTCACTCTTCGTTGGATCTCCGTAGAGAACAACATTGACGATCGACAGGCGCAGATAGGCAAGATCGGGTGCAAAGGCGAGAACGCCCGAACCCGTTCCGGTTGTGGGCGCGATGTCATTGTCTTCGAGCGAAAGCTGAACGGCCATTCGTGTCTCCTGCCATAGCGGACCCTAACCGACCGGCAAGGTTAAAGTTCCGTCCTGCGGAACTTGTAGACGGCAACCCGGTTAGCGCGGCACTGATTGGAGGATGTAAAAATGACCCGTGACGATCCTAAGACCGCCCCGTTTCCAACGCCGGCGATCGCCAAGCCCAATTCGCAACCGGAATCGCTTGATCTCGACGATGTTGATCTCGGCCACGACGGTGTCCAAGGTGATGTGGTCGTCTCCAAGGGCCCGGCAAGCACATTCGTTAGCAAGAATACACCAGCCGGCGACGATAAGTGATAGCGAGCTGTCCGATCGGCCCGCCGGCACGAGTTGCGCCAAAAACTAACCCAATATAAAGGGTGACAACAAATGTCGCTTTACGCCTGGAAAGTCATGGCCCCCGCGAGGGCGCCCCACGAGAACATCGGGACGCTGGATCCATAGAAATCAGTACCACGTTTCCGCTTTTCCTGCCGCCGGTACTGTCCGACCCGAACCAGCTCGAAAGTGCGCTGCTCAATCTGGTGGTCAACGCCCGGGACGCCATGCCGGACGGGGGGATGATCTCGATCTCAGCTCGCAAACACATGCTAAAAGAGAAACAGGATCCGGACCTTGCCGCTGGCGAATACGTCTGCCTCTCTGTCAAAGACGAGGGTGCAGGCATGGACGCGGCAACACTGGAGAAGGCCACGACGCCGTTCTTCACCACGAAGGGCATCGGCAAAGGAACCGGTCTCGGGTTGCCGATGGTGCAGGGCTTGATGGCTCAGTCCGGCGGGCGCCTGATCATGAAGTCGAAATCAGGGCAGGGCACCACAGCCGAGCTGTGGCTTCCTGTGGTAGACATTAGCGCTGTGCCCGAACCTGTCGCGGAGATACCGTCGTCCGCTCCGGTATCTCCCATGACGGTTATGGCGGTCGACGACGACAGCCTTGTCTTAATGAACACGGTCTTGATGTTGGAGGACCTTGGACACACTGTGATCGAAGCAAGTTCAGGGGAGGACGCGCTTCGGCGTCTCGAACTGGGGCCGCTACCGGACATCCTAATTACCGACCACGCTATGCCCCAAATGACGGGAGCGGAGCTGGCAAGGCAAGTGGCCGAGAAGCATCCTGAACTCAACGTGATCCTGGCCACCGGTTACGCTGAACTGCCAGGAGGAGAGGGTGCCGGGTTAGCGCGGTTATCCAAGCCGTTTACGCAGGACCAGTTGAATAACGCTCTTGCCGCTGCGGCCGTATCTCGTTAGCCGCCGTCGGGACCTCCATAGCAGGGAGGCGATCGGCGCTTTATCAGCGAGCTTGTCGACATCTGTACGCGGGATGAGAAACTATTCGCCCCTGTCTGCGTTTTGGACCTTGAGCAATTTTCGAGGCCAAACGTGTCCAATCCCGTGCCATCCGACATTCATGGAGATCTCCCCGCTGCGGCGACAAACCAAGGGATGGCTGATCGAAAAGAGCTTTCCGCCTTCGCGTTTCAGCGCACGAGAACGCCAATGGTGGTCTCCGACGCGCGGCAACCTGATTATCCCATCGTTCTTGCCAACGATGCCTTCCTCAATCTAACCGGCTACACCGCCGAGGAACTTCTCGGCAGGAACTGCCGCCTCCGCTGGGAGAAGCGACCTCGAAGACAGCGGTTGCCCAGATCCGCACCGCAGTTGCTCAACAGCGCGAGGCCACGATCGAAATCCTGAACTATAAGAAGGATGGTACGCCGTTCTGGAACCAGCTGCATCTGAGCCCTATTCACGATGACATGGAAAGCTCGCTTACTATTTCGCGTCGCAAATTGACGTCACCGACTATCGGCGCGTTGAGACGCTCGAAGAAGCCGAGCACCGTTTGCTTCTTGAATTCGATCACCGGACTAAGAATGTTCTGGCAATCGTCGATAGCATCGTCCGCCTTTCCAGGTCCGATAACGCCGCGAGTTATGCAGCATCCGTCCAGCAGCGTGTCCAGGCGTTGTCGCGCACCCATATCCTTCTTGCCGAAAATGGTTGGCAGGAGGTGGAGCTGGCCGACATCATTCGAGCGCAGGTCCAAGTCTTTGGCAGCCGAAACATTGAGATCGAAGGCCCCCCTGTTATGATCCCGGCACCTTCCGCCCAGCCTATCGGGCTCGTCGTCCATGAACTTTCCGCGAACGCGGCCGTGCACGGTGCGCTCTCACAACGGCGAGGACGTTTGGGTATGAGCTGGGTACCAAATAGTTCCGGTTTGACGCTCAATTGGATCGAGCGCAGCGGCCCAAGACCGGCAAAAGAGCCGGGACGGGGATTTGGGAACGTGGTTCTCGGCGCCATTGTCGAAAAGCAGCTTGGAGGTCGGATGTCCCGCGAGTGGCGCGATGACGGGCTCTCTCTGGTGATCCAGCTACCGGCTCTGGATCGCGTCGGACATAAGATGCAAGAGCGGCCTTAGTAGGCGTCAGCCCGGCAGAATGCCCGGCATAGGGCAATCATCTGGGGTCCACGCCAGCAATCTCTGGCCCTCCCTGCTACGTCACTGGCGATAGGCTCACCGGATCCACATCCAGTATCGAGAACCACTCCGCCCCGTCGCAACTGTTGGCAAACCGTTCGATCCCAGGTCCGTTCCGGAGCGGATTTACACGCAGGGCCAACCAAAACCTCATTGCGGTGATAGAGGTAACTGTCCGCCGCAAGATTACCCGCAGATTGCCCTCACCACACGGCCGGAGGCGGCATCGGTCTCCGTGGTCACCCTGTTATCTCGGACATCATGGGTGACGGGCTGACCAGGCGCGATCCGGCGTACAATGGTCGCGCCAGTGCGTTGCTTGACTTCCTCGTCGGTCGGTTTTGGTTGCCCGACCAGTGCCTGTGCGGCTGCGGGATCGCACCTACCACTGGGAACTTCAGAGCCTGCGGAGCAAGCCACCAATGCCGGAATGGTGCTTAGGAAAACCAGAACAGACGTAACACGGAGAGCAGATTTCATTGACGTTTGCCCCTTTCGATCGACGACACAAATATAGCAGTCGATCAAGTTGTTGCCGCATAGTATAAACAAAGCAGGGCGCCTTCGGCTGATTTGCGTCAGTTCGGCGCCGACGAAATCCAGAGAATGCAGGTAAGCGTTCATCCATCTGGTGAGCTATGTCTTTCAACCCGGCATTTGCAGATCCACCTGAGCGGTCGTGCCTACTGGGAATAGAAAATCCCGTACAACATAATGATCGCGTAAAGGATGAACGCGCCAACTGCGATACTGCCGATCAGCATTACTGCACCTCGACCGGCTACAACCTTGCGGCGGTTTTGCGCAGGAGTGTCAGCCGAAGGAGCAACTCCGGTTGGGGTCTCAGGCGTTTCCATCGTGGTGTCCTTTCGCAACGGCCTAAATAGGAATTGCATTTTCTATTGAGACTGATCGGTTAGATGATTGTCCAGGCGTTCTATCACCGTGGCCGGGCAGAAATATCACGAGCGCTAGGACGACGACGAGGCCGACGATAAGGGCTGCTATTATTTTACCGTTGCGCACGTGAAATCCTTCGAACAACGAACTCAGACTTCTGACAAATGTTCCTCGTGAACTTCACTTCGAAATGGGACGTTACGGGCGGCAGTCCCGAAATGGAGAACCGGCCTTAACCGCCTGGTTCTGCGGAATCGACCAATCCTTTGCCCGTTGCCAGTAGATCGGCATCGGAACTCAAGTCAATAATTGATTTGAGAAGGAGTGCCACCGCAATGAGGAGGGGCAGCGCGATGGCAATTTTCGGTGACGTCGTCATGGTTGTCTCCTCAGAGCGGACTGCTCTGCAGAACTGACGCGTGGGACCAAGGTTCCACCACATGTCGCTAGTGATGAAACCTTTGTGCCGCCCGGTCGGCAGCGTCGCGGTCTGAGCCGTGGGCTTTGATCAGACGCAGTGCTTCCTTCATAGATAGCCCATGCTTCTTCGCGAAGTACGCGACGTCATAGCTTCCACCATGAGAAACAGACTTCGTTTCGAGCGGTATTTTTGCCTTTGCGTTGGACATGTCTGATCTCCTTACTAAGGAGAAACGAGTGTAGTGACTCTGCGGTTCCGTCGAAATAAATGCGACCACCCGTTTATCGCTAGGATGGTCGCCTTCAATTTGCCTTTTACTGAGCTGGTGTCGTGGTCGAGGGCTGCGCTGTTGCTGGTTGAGTTGTAGTCGAAGTCGTGGTTGACGGCTCCGTAGTCGAAGGCTGCGACGTTGTCGGCTCGGTCGTCGTAGCCGGCGGTGTAGTTGTGTTTGTCGTTGTGTCATTGCTCCCTGGCATCAGGAAAACAATCGCAAGGACCACAACCACGACGCCAACTGCAACGCCAATAAGGGTATTCCGGTTCATGCTGGTTCCTCCTAAGTGTACCACTTAGTGAAATGGAGCGCGGCGTGGAATTTTCAATCCACATGTCGGAGTAGAGCAGCCCGGTAGCTCGTTTGGCTCATAACCAGAAGTGCCGCAGGTTCGAATCCTGGCTCCGCAACCAATCGCCTCTCTAGCTGTCGGGTCTGGCCTCAGCATCCGCCAAGACGTGCAAGAACTCCTGTCCCGGGATTGCCAAGAAATGGGAAGGCGCATGCCGGGCCTGCTTCCGTGGGAAGCGACGGGGGCCACTTGTTGTCGCAACCTTCCTGCTGGTTGCAAAGCGCTATGAAGGCACAAGCGATAGATTGCCATGGCGGTAGGATCCCGTCCTGTCTCGAGCGAGACAGAAAAAGCGCTCCCAGTTACCCGAGAGCCAGTACCTCCCTGGCCGCGACCAAGGCCGTTTCCGGTTGAACGGTTTGGATGGCAAGGCGCTCCAACAGGAGGCCAGAAGCCTGATAGCGAGGCGCGGAACGGGTCAACAGATCGGTCTACGCCGTGGAGTGGGGAAGCCCCAGCCTCGAACTTTCAAGCCCCGCCACCTTCACCGGTGGCGGGGGTGTATTCCGCTGCATTGCTAATGTCTCCAAGGACGGCGTTCAACGCCTCCGTGAGGTTCTCGTAGCGGTACAGCATCTGCATTTTCTCGTCTCTGAGCCGTTGGAGAACTGCAATTTCAGCATAGGTTACATCGCTAGACATTGCTCTCAGGCGAATGTCTCCTTCGATCGCCGAGATATCGGATTGATAGTTGGCAACGGCTCTCGCTACCTGCTGCTGGTGCGCGCGCAAGACAATGCTCATTAAAACCCCATCAATGGTAAGCGGTGTTTTCCCAGCACATTGACCAAGCTCGATTGGCCATTCGGAAAAAGGCAGCTACGACCTTGATGGCAAGAATGCCCAGAAGCGGTCATAATCGGATGACCCGCCATTGTGGCACCTGCCCGAGCTGCTGGATTTTTTAGACGGCGGTCCCAAAGCATTTGCAGTTCGCCACTAATGTGATCGGGAAGCCATGTATGCGCCGAACACGATCGGCAATGCACCAGCGACCGTCAGCCAGGAGATGGATGCGACGCAGAACAGGGTGAGCAGCAGGAGGCCCACCAAAGGCGTCAGGTAGGCGATCCCTGAAATTGGAGCAGTATGGCCGCTCCGGCTTGCACGATCCCAGAGCGCGTTCGACAGCGTCAAAGGCGCAATGCCGATGGCTGCAATAGCGAAGCACTGCGCCACAGTGAGTGCGGTCGGTTCCTCGAATGCGAAGTGCAGCACCATGCAGATTAAGGCTATCAGCCCCATGGATGGGCCGATCACGTCATGCGGTTCGTGCCCGCGCGAACGGATAGCGGCATAGACCCCGAAGATCAGGCCACTCATGAAAGCCAGAGTGATGCCAGGCAGGTCAAAACCACGGGCGAAGGTTGGCCCGATTGCCAAGCCGGCACCCACGAAAGCGGCGAGGATGCCGCCCCACTGACCAGGTAGGATCGGTGTGCGGCGCATGACCGACAAAATCAGCACGAGGAGTATCGGCCAGAGGTAGGAAATCACGTTGGCCTCGGCAGGCCCAATTCGGGGCATAGCCATGAAATAGAGGATGTTGTTCACCAGTAGGCCGACTGCGACGAGCAGGGTCGTCCGGGGTGAGGTGCGCACGAAGGCACCTACTTTGCCAAATGCAGAGGCCCGGATTATGAAGACGCAGAAACCCACAACCGAGGCCAAAGATAGGACGAGGAACGGGGGCGTAGGGCGCGCCCACGTTGCCAAGGTTGGCCAAGTTGCCCAGAGCACCACGGCCCCTAACGCAAGCGAAACCGCCCGAGCCTTCGGCCCAAAGGACGGCAGGGCGGCCAGATCATACCAAGAGCGAAGAACGGCGATCATGTCTGGAAAACGCTGTGGTCGTTCCATGCTCCATTCTCCTCCTCGGCTGGAATGTTTGAACCGTCTCATAATTCAATATTTTGCACCAGTTTTCTGACTCTGCAACCTATTAGCTTTCACGGTGCATAAGTCAGGCGCCGCAGCGTCCGAGGTGCTGATCAATCCCGCAGATGGTGTTGTGCCATTGCCAACGGACGAAAGTACGGAGACGGTCAATGGGTAACATCAATCTCTCGCTTTTATCGAGAGCTGACGCGTGCCACAGAAGCGGCGGCAAATGCGCTCGCATCTTATAGCGGTGCCATTCAGGCGCATTTGGAATCAAAGGCCAGCGAGCGGGACTGTGAGAGCGTTCAGTCGGCCGTCAGCCACAGTGGCGACCCGAACGCGCAGTTCGCGGCAGAAGCTGAAGCGCTTTTCGTTTGGCGATCGGCAGTTTGGAGCTACGCCACAGCCGAGCTGGAAAAGGTGACGGCGGGGGAACGGGCGCAGCCGGGGATCGAGGAATTTGTCGGAGAGCTGCCGGCATTCGTATGGCCGTAGTTATCAAACAAAAACCAGCAGCGGCAATCCCAGTACGAGTAGCGCCAATGCTGCGCCTGTTGTGATGCGTGCCGTAGTGAAGTCGCTTCACTGAATCCGGCGAGACTGCAAGAAGAGGAATACTGCCACCGTGGTGAAATTGACTCGTCTTTCGCCGGAGCGATCGACTATGCGATCATCTCTCTTGACCTCGACGGCTTGGTCACGAGCTGGAACGAAGGCGCTTACCGGATCTTGGGGTGGAGCGCCGAAGAGATGATCGGGATGCCCGCGACGTCTTTCTTTACCGAGGAAGACAGGGCAAATGGCGTTCCTCAACGCGAAATGACCGCAGCACTTGACGAAGGTCGCGGAAACGATGAGCGGTGGCAACCTGCGCAAGGATGGGGCTTGCTTCTGGGCTTCCGGCGAAATGATGGCGCTTAGAGACGAAAACGAGGCCGTCGTGGGGTTGCCGGACTCTTGCCGGTGCCATCAAAGGCCATATCTACACCCACAAGTTCGTCGTATCTGACAGGCAAAGCCATGAAGTTTCTGAAAGACAACGGTCTCACCATCATGCTGATCGGCCTATCCGTCGCGACCATTGTCGGGATGCTGCTGACAGGCTGGTTCGTTTCTAACAATGAACTGGCAGAGCACGGATCGGCTGAGATCGGTCTTCGGTCATACGCATTCTCTGGCCACTTCTTGTCATCGCTGTTCGAGAACTGGGAATCCGAGTTCCTGCAGATGTCGGCTTACGTGATGCTGACGGCATTCCTGTTCCAGCGCGGTTCGGCGGAATCGAAGGATCCGGATGGTCCTTCCAAGGTGGATGAAGATCCGGCCGCGAAAGCAGGCGGTCAGGATGCACCTTGGCCTGTCCGCGTGGGAGGCTGGGCGCGGTCCGCATATTCTTATTCGCTAGGCGTCGCGCTCGCTTCGCTGTTCGTGCTGACATTCCTCCTGCACCTAAGATACAGCGCCGAAGCGGTAAGCGCGGAAGCCCTGATGCACGGACAACCCGCAGTGTCGATGATGGATCATCTGGGCAGCGCGCAGTTTTGGTTCGAGTCCTTGCAGAATTGGCAGAGCGAGTTCCTATCGACTGCTGTTCTGGTCGTGCTGTCGATCTTTCTGCGGTTCAGGGGATCGCCGGAATCCAAGCCTGTTGCCGCGCCACATAGTCAGACAGGCGATTGAGACAACATACCCGCCGGAACCAACCACGAACCCGAAAGTTTCGGCAAGGGAAAGTTGAGTGGGAAGACGGGTCGCACTGGTGACAGGAGCAGGGTCTTGAATCGGACGGGCGTTTGTTCTTTCACTCGCCGCCAATGGTTATGCAATCGGGGGCCTCGGCCACAGCGGTAATGAACTCTAAGACGTGGTCAAGGAAATCGAAAACAATGGTCAAAAGGCTGTTCTGCTCAATGCCGACATCTCAGATGAGGCCCAGATGAGGGACGCGGTCGATAAACTCATTGACAATACGGCCGCTTGGACGTGGTCGTCGCGAACGCGGGCATCAACGGCGTCTGGGCACCCATCGATGATCTCAGCCTGGAGGAGTGGAACAAGACGATCTCGGTAAACTTCACGGGCACCTTCCTGACGATATTTACATCGGTTCCACATCTCAAGGTATCAGGGGGAGGATCGGTTACCCTCGATCAACGAAATCAGAACGTTCACGACGCCGGGCGCAACCGCATATGCCGGGCGCGTCCTCGATGCACCGGAGCGGTGTATGGCGACTGGGAGTTGGGCGCACGAACGCTGCAGCTAAAAGCGAATTTTTCCGACAACGACGTTGTATTGCTGAATAGACTGGGGGGCGGGTTTTTCCGTGAATGACCTCGATGGAGTCCGACTTGGTAAACTCACAGTGGAAATTTTCATTCGTTGAAATCGCATCGCGTGATCCGGTCGATTTCAGATGGGGCCTCATCTGAAGACGGGCGCGGCTCAATGGGGAAGGATTCCGCTGTGGGGACTGGATACAGTTTCCGCTTGCGCCGCTCATCGCGAACGGCCTGATAGAGCCGACGCATTTCAGGCATGTCTATCTCGTGATTTACCCAGCGTTCGGCCAGCGATAAAAAGTCGGCATCGTCCGCGATTGGTCGGCCCGCAATACCTTCAAAGTCGATCAGCTTCTGAATTGTGGCCCGGCGGCTTTCGATAGTCATCTGTTACTCTTTTAACGCAAAAAGGCCCGCCAGAGCGGGCCTCGCATTTCATCATGTAGGGGCTTTTTAAGCAACCTTCTTCTTGCCGGCCTTAGGGTTCGCCGAAGCCTCACCGAGCTGGGTGAGCAGCTCGTCGGTGGCGATTTCCTCCTGGAGATTGGCGTCAAGCAAGGCAACGGCTTCAGTGTAGCCAAGCTGCTCTGCCCACGACTTCAAGGTACCGTAGCGGGCAATCTCGTAATGCTCGACAGCCTGCGCAGAAGAGATCAGTCCAGCGTCAAGCGCAACCGAGCCCTTGTATTCGTCAATGATCTCCTCACCCTCCGCAATAATGCCCTGGATCGCTTCACAGGTCTTGCCGCGGGCTGCCTTGCCGATGATTTCGAACACCTGTTGCAGGCGCTCGATCTGGCCGTCGGTTTCGTCGCGATGCTTCAAGAACGCGGCCTTGCCTTCTTCCGACTGTGCGGCGCGGGCCATTTTCGGGAGTGCTTTCAGGATCTGCTTTTCGGCGAAATAAATGTCCTTGAGCGTGTCGAGGAACAGATCGTCGAGTGTCTTCTCAGCCATGGTGGTTCTCCTCTTGGCGGGGTGGTTTGAATTGCACGACTCAAACCACGCTTGCGAAAAATTGTTCCCTCGGAACCACGACTTGCGCGTAGTTGAAGGTGCCGGAGTCAGCGACATGACAAACTTTGGGAACTGGAGACACCTGGGTTCGACATGCAGCGCATGTTCGCAGACGACACGCCATGGCATGACGAGTGGATAAATGAGGTGCTTTCGCAAATAGAAGAGCTGGCGGAACGATTTCCGGAGAAGACGATCTTCACGCGCTTCATCTCGCCAGTGCGACCGGAGGACATGCCCCGGCGCCTGACAGGCAACGCCCCATGCTCGCCTCTCTGCGCCAGCATCTCGCGTCTGGCGGGCCACGAAAATGATGCGACGCTCTACAGTGGGAGCTGCTCGTCACCCTCCGATTGAATGAAATCAGGCTGTTGGCTGGTAACGTTTAAAGCGTGATAATTTTCGTTGGAAACTGCCGGAGAAATCTTGTCCACGGCATCAATTCCTATCTCGAATCCAAAGCCCTCGACCTGGGAGCCCGAGATGGAAGATCAAATCCAAACCAGTGACGTTATCGACCGCGCCGTCGAATCGTTCGGCCCGCCGCTGATCAACACTGCTTCAGCAAAAGGGGTGCCTGCATGTGTTGTGGACACCATGCCCTAATGGATGAGGATGGGTGCGGGATTTGCGAAGAGTGTCTCGCTCCTGACGAATTTCTCGTCGTCGCGGAGAGCGAGCTCCCTGATCCGCTCTATCGCGACTTCGCGTGAGGAGCCATTTGTCGCTAACTGCCCTGGCCTGTACCACGGACCGAACTGGATTAGTGTCTTGACTGCGAAAATCAGCGGATATGTGGGAACTCTTTCCCCTGCTTTGGCAGGGCGGAACCAATGTTGACCAGTGTCGTGAACGAGGGAAATAGACGAAAGGGAATCATTGCAAAAAATACTCGCGTTGGTGCTGAATCAAAATTGATCAAACTCAGGAACCTAGCGACGTCCCAGTGGTTCTGACCGACACCTTTAAGGAGCGCGTAGATGTCGGACACCAATCGCCCAAAGCCCCTGCAGCCGAAACAGGAACAAGCGCCTCCCGGTCAAACGAAGCTCATGCAGCCGGTCCCTGACCATGGCGAAGAATCGTACAAGGGCTCTGGGCGGCTCTTTGGCAAGGTGGCGCTTATCACTGGAGGTGATTCTGGCATCGGCCGTGCCGTTGCCATCGCCTTTGCGCGGGAAGGTGCGGATGTTCTGATTTCATACTTGAGCGAACACGAGGACGCCGAGGAAACAGAACGCTGGGTCACGGCGTCAGGAAGGAAGGCAATCCTTGTACCCGGAGATATCAAGAGCGAATCATTCTGCATCGAGCTGGTCAGCAGGGCCGTTGGTGAACTCGGCGGTCTCGATATCCTCGTTAACAACGCCGCGTTTCAGCGCAGCTATACGGGCATCGACGAGATTGAAGATGCCGAATGGGACGAAACATTCCGGACAAATATCTATGCACCTTTCTATCTGTCTAAGGCTGCAATTCCGCATATGAAACCCGGCAGCTCGATCATCAATACGACATCGATCCAATCCCGTCAGCCATCGTCGCATCTGCTGGCCTACGCCGCGACAAAGGGAGCCGTTTCCAACTTCACGGCAGGGCTGGCGGAGATGGTCGCGGACAAAGGCATCCGCGTTAATGCGGTTGCTCCTGGCCCGATCTGGACACCGCTGATCCCTTCCACGATGCCGCCGGAGAAAACGGAATCTTTTGGAAAGCAGACGTTGATTGGCAGAGCCGGTCAACCGGCAGAACTCGCTGGTGCGTATGTTCTTCTTGCCTCGAGCGAGGGCAGCTACATGACGGGAGCGGTCATCCCGGTCACCGGCGGCGAGATCATGATCTAGGCGTCCAGAAATCTCGAAGCCGCGATATTCATGGTGATATTCATTCACCTCTCTCGACGGAACAATCGATCAAACCCTTAGTTCCCCGCGCAACAGGAGGCCTCAATGCGTTTCATTCCAACCCTGTTTCATGGAATGGCTGATTATGTCGTCGGCTTTGTAGTCATGATCCTCCCCTTCATGCTTGGCCTTCAGGACACCCCGCGGGTGACGCTCTTCCTATTGGGGGCAATTGTGATCCTCTACAGCCTTGGCACCGACTACGAGCTTGGCGCAATCCGGTTCTTGCGCATTCGCTTTCACCTCGTGTTGGACGCCCTCTTCGGCGTCGCGATGTTGGCAGCGCCTTGGATTGTCTCTTTTCCGTCGGATGCGCGGTGGCCGGTCTATGCGATTGGCGTACTTGCGCTGGTCCTTGCGGCGACAACTGAAATTCGTGCGGTCGGAACAGCCGCCCCAGATCACACATAAGGAGAATTGGCATGAAGGCACTTTGCTGGCACGGCAAGGGCGATATCCGGTGCGACAGCGTACCGGAACCGACGATCGAAGACGGTCGCGACGTGATCATCAAGATGACGGCCTGCGCCATATGCGGGTCGGACTTGCATTTAATGGATGGCTATATCCCCTTTATGGAAAAGGGCGACATTCTTGGCCATGAGTTCATGGGTGAGGTGGTCGAAGTCGGCCGGGATAACAAAAAGCTGAAGGTCGGCGACCGTGTGGTCGTGCCCTTCACGATTTGCTGCGGCGAGTGCCAGCAGTGCCTGAAGGGGAACTGGTCGGTTTGTGAACGAACCAATCGCAATGCCGACAACGCCATCAAGGCGTTCGGATACCAAACGGCCGGCTTGTTTGGCTATTCTCATCTGACGGGCGCGTACGCCGGTGGTCAGGCGGAGTTTGTGCGCGTCCCTTATGCCGACGTCTCACCGATCATCATCCCGAACGGGATGAGCGACGAGCAGGCGCTGTTCCTCGGCGACATCTTTCCGACCGGCTGGATGGCAGCGGCCAACTGCGAGATCGAGCCGACCGACATCGTTGCCGTCTGGGGGTGCGGGCCCGTCGGACAATTCTGCATCAAGAGCGCCTTCTTGCAGGGTGCGGCACGCGTCATTGCCATCGACAACGTCCCGGAACGCCTGGCACTTGCCCAGCAGGCCGGTGCGGAAATTATCAACTTTGACGATGAAGACGCCACGATCCTTGACCGCATCAAGGAAATGACCGGCGGCCATGGGGCGGACAAATGCATTGACGCCGTCGGTGCAGAATCCCACGCGACGGCGTCCTTCGACGCCGTCATCGACAAGGTCAAAGCAGCGACACTCTTGGGGACAGACCGGCCACATGCCCTGCGTGCAGCCATCATGGCTTGTAGGCCGGGCGGAATTGTTTCCGTTCCCGGAGTCTATGGAGGATTTCTGGATAAGATCCCCTTCGGCGCTGCCATGAACAAGGGACTGACGATCCGCACAGGACAGACGCATGTGAACCGTTACTCGCTCGACCTGCTGCGGCGCATCGAGGAAGGCGAGATCGATCCGAGCTTCGTCATTACCCACCGCGCCAAGCTGGAAGACGGACCTGCTCTTTACGAGACGTTCCGGGACAAAAAGGACAACTGCATCAAGGTCGTCCTTACTGCATAGACGACTTCTCACAGTGAATAATTGGATGCGGCGCTGTAGCCGCATCCTTCGCCGATCCAGTCTCACACGGAGCCGAACAATGTCGAACTCGAATAACGATCAGAACAACCTGGGGCCGACCAATGCGACCAGCCCAACAACGTTTGGTCAATCTGTTGAAAGCAAGGCGCAGAAAGACGACGCCGCCACCACAGACGATACACGCGAGCGTCTCAACGTTTACCGGTTGGAGCCGATAGCGGAAGCAAATGACCCCCGGTGGGATAACTCGCCATACCAGGGGGTTGTCGTTGTCGCCGCGCGCACCTCTGGGGATGCGCGCATTGTTGCCTCCGAACGCGAGCTGGATTTTATGGAAATCGATGCCGCTCCCGCCGAAGACGTTACCACCAGCAACGCAAGTGCCTTCCGTTCGGAGAAGCTTTACACGGTCATCGAAATCGATCACGCAAGGTCGGATCTGACACGCGGCGTCTTGGAAGGGGATATTTCGATTGCGACCATCAAGCCGGTTCAGGTTTGACGGTGATGGAGCGCAAATATGCGTTGCCACGACACCCCATTTTTTCTCGTCGTGACCTCGATCTGAAAGCAAGTCAGAAGGCGTCAACCGACCCTGGCGACACCCATACCTTGCGCGTGTAGCAGATGGAGCGCACAGCCGATGTGATCGCAGCGCGACGCCTGAAACGAGCCGAGCGCCGTCAAAAACAACGTGACGCAAATCTTGGTCGTGCGAGCAAGATGCACGACGTCCGGGTCAACGATCTCAATGTCGCAGCCGTTGTCGTAGAGCACAGCCAATTGGCAGGGCGAGTCCATGTTGGGTGCTCCGGTTGGTACTACTGGCATTGGAAGGGAAACTTTTATCCGACGAACACTCCGAGCAGCCAATGGTTCTCAATCTACCAGGGGCACTTTAAAACGGTCGAGCTGAACGCACCGTTTTATTCTTGGCCCACCGTCGCAGCCGTGAAAACATGGATTCGTCAGGCAGATCCAACCTTCGTCTACACCATCAAAGTCTGCGAACTGATCACGCACATCAGACGCTTTGAGGAAACCGAAACACTGGTAGCTGACTTCGGCTATATTGCAGACCTTCTTGGCCCCCAGATGGGCTGTTTCCTGTTTCAACTCCCTCCAAGCGTGCGGTACAGCAATGAACTCCTGCACTCGATTGTGTCGCAGCTTGATCCAAGACGCAGGAATGTCGTTGAATTCCGCCACAAGAGCTGGTGGAATGAGGACGTCTATAGTGCGTTCAGAGCTGCTGGTATCATCTTCTGCTCGTGCAGTGGCCCCCGGTTGCCTGAAGAACTGGTGCGGACGGCCGATGACATCTATGTTCGCTTCCACGGGATTAAACAATGGTATCGTCATGATTACAGTGATGCCGAGCTGGCTGTATGGGCCGAGCGGATAAGAAATAGCGGCGCAACGACGGTCTGGATTTATTTCAACAACGATCGCGATGGCTATGCCATCAAGAACGCAAAAAAGATGGCGGAGGTGCTAGCGGTGGAATGAGGTGCGGTCATCCCGCCTGGGCCGAGAGGCCGGCAGGCGCAATCGAAAGTGTAGACACCTCAATCATCGCTTGTTGAGGGTAGATGAAGCTCAACCTCTCTGCGCCTCTTGTCATCCAACGGGGCAATATTCGCGTTCCAGAATGCGTCAGCCTCCGCCGGTTCGTCTTGCCATTTCCGGGTACTGACGATGTTTATCCGCCCTCACGCGCCGGCTTCCTCCAGGTCCGCATTGGGGCTGACATTGTTGGTCAACACGCTGCAGTACGGAACCATAAACAGGCATTAGAGTTGGGAACGCGCTGTAGCCGCCATTCAGCATCCCGTTGATCAACCCCGCAAGGCTAGGTTCTTTTGCCGAGAGGATGTTTCGTCAAGTTGCGCTATTATTTTCAAATTAAAACCTTGGACGGAATCGAAAGTGACTGGGATGGCATCGAATTTGTCAGCCTTGACGCCGCACTTGACGATGCTAGGGCAAGCCTGTTTGAAATGGTGGCAGAGGATCTGAAAACCGGTCATGCAACCAAGCTTCTCGGTATCGACATTACAGACGGTAACGGTAACTTCCTCGCGAAGGTTAGGATTGAGGATGTGATTCAAAATAATCCCAGAGATGTCTAACCTCGTATTTTAACATCGTCCATGATGATCCTGGGAAAGAAAAAACGTATAACGCGGGGAGAGTTACCCATGGCAGGGAAGGCGCCAAAATCGTTGCAGGTTTGAGTGAACACGATCGCCTTACCGCGGCATGGATGAAAACAGATGCGATGCGAACGGAGGTATTGGGAGGGCGATCTGGCAAAATCACTGCGAACTTCGGGCCTCCCCATCAGAGCGACACCGTATCAGCCTAGCCTCATTTTATTTCATCAACTGCCGAAAGCTGTTCAGCATTTAATTATTGCGCGATACGCTTTGGATGCCTTCGACCTTTCGACGGCGCCTTGCGAACGCTGAGAAGGCGTTGCAACCTGAATGCGTGTACGTCCAGTTGAAGGGGAGGGAGACCCAAAGGGCCTCCCTCCTTTGACGATACTACCGCTGGCCACCGCCCTGCTGGCCACCCTGGCCACTGCCTTGCTGTTGATTGGTCATTGGGTATTCCTCCTTGTGAGCGTCGCTCCTCGGCGACGTAACGGCCTAACCGGGCGCTTTCCGCGCAGTTTCTTCGCCGCAAAAAAAGATTTGATGAAACTGCGCTGGTGGTCCTTCCGAGCGTGCCGAGTGACAACCGGATTGATACGGCTTTCGCCAGAAGCCGAAACATGCCCCACCCTTGTGCAGGCCCGCAGTCATCAACTACTAGCCGTACCCAATTTGGTTCTTGCCGCAACCAACCTCTGTGACATCGCGTTGGTGTTGGTCAGCAGCACCGATCACAAGATAAAGATCGGATAGCGCGTACTGCGCCATTGTCCTCACTGATCATGGGAGGATCGGGGTCGGCGCGGTCCAAGCCAAAGGACTACAATCGCCGCGAGGAGTGGTATGGCACCCGTTAGCAGGAAAAAAATTGCTGATACTGACATTGCCGTCTCCTCCATCCAGCAGGCCTTCAATCGAAAATCAAGCAAGGGCAGGGGACAGCAGCGCTAGCTTCGCACGATGACAGAAGCACGGGCGTTTTCGCGTCCCACCCTACACTGTCTCTCCAACTGCCGATAGACACGATAGTTCATCTTTTGTTTCCAAAAAATTGAATAACGTTACATTGGTCGGCTCGCGTTAAAGGCTGACACTTAAGCGTTGAACGCGAATAGTCTAGGCTCGGGATGTAAGGACCGTCGTGTTTGACTAGCGGACGACAAACGCTCGACGCTCGAGGCCAATGTTTGTGCTTGGATACTTGGGCGAAAGAGGTGCGAGCCAGGGCGGAGGGTTGCTCCGCGTGCACGCATCGCCGTGCGGGAACGCTTCAGACGGCTGCGAACGACGGAATGAGCCCCCAACCACGAGCGATATGTTTAGTAGAAGAAATTCCGATATCAAGCAGGAATGGTCCAGCTCTGCCGTAACCGCCAGCAGTGTCGAGCGGCGTGCCATGCCCCATGTCCTTGATGCGATGAAGTTCGATCATCTCGTGCCCACAAACATCTGACCAGACAAAATGATCATGGCCCTCAACATTCGTGTGCTTTGCCGGAGGGGAACGTACATCATACACCGCGCTCCACTGTTCAACGATCGCCTCCGCATTCACCTGGTCTACAGTCGTATCTGCAGTACCCTGCCACACGGAAATGGAGGGCCAAGGTCCGGCGTGGGAAGAGGCAGCACGGAGTCTTTTCTGCGATGATTCCGGCGACGATAGCCCATATCCACGCATCCGGTCGAATGCCTGTGGGATCGTTACGGCTGCACCATAAGGCAGTGCCGCAATGATTGCGCCGCCAGCAAACACTTCCGGATAGACGGCGAGCATTGCGTTGGCCATCGCGCCGCCTGCTGATAGCCCCGTGACAAAGACGCGCCTTGGGTCAATGCCTTGGTCGGCGATCATCGTCGCAATAATCTCACGGATAGATTTGACCTCGCCATGTTCACGATCAACGTCGCTCCCATAGAACCAGTTGAAGCAAAGGTTCCGATTGTTCTGCCTGGCCTGCTCGGGGAAGAGAACGGCGAACCCGAAGTCGTCCGCCAACTTCGACCATCCTGATCCCTCGTCATAACTCGCAGCGGTCTGCGTACACTCGTGCAGCACGACGACGAGAGCTGGCAATACCAGGCCGTGAGGAACGTGGTGCCACCCCGTCAGTTCGCCAGGGTTCTTCCCAAAATCTTCCAGTTCACACAATCTGCTTTCATCATAAATGGAATCAGGCCGTAGACTATAGCGCTTGAGGCGTTCAACAGTATCGGAAAGGCTTCTCATCTCGGCCCCAGGTTATCGCGGAAAGCTAAATAACTTCAGCGAGGATCAGGAAGTGCTGCATTGGTACAAACGAATACGCCGTGGACATTAGATCGGTTGGCATCTGACGACAGGACTGCTGCGTCGTTCCCGCAGATTGCCCTAGTCAGAATTCATTGTCGGCAAGTTGGTTTCCACCTCGCGCCGCCGTTCGTCTGGCAGCGATTGAATCCGCTCATTCCAGAAAATTGCGGCTTCTTCAGGCTCGTCGTCCCATTGCCTCGTGTCGACAATGTTATCGTCGAGCTTACCGCGACGCGTGCCGCCGAGTTTTAGGTAGTCGGCTGCTAATTGTGCCGCATTTGTTTGAGGCGTGGTCATCGCGATTTCTCCAGACAGTGCAGCAAGAAGACAACCACCAGCGGTGGCTGAAGTTCCATGGCGGCGTCACGAGTTTCTCCAGCGACGTTTATCCCAATGATAATTCGATCAAAACTAAAAGTTGATCTGAAACGCTATTTCCTCTATCAATGGTTTTATCTGCGCTTGGGCGCGCTCATGATCTGGTGCGACCGCTGCCAAACGGGCAGGGCAATGCGGCACTGCTCGGCGATATCATCACCGTGCTGTTGGCGCCGTATGACGACGATGGAGCTTTCGCGGGGCGGGTTAGGGTCGCGGTTCCACGGTTGGGTGTTGGCGAGACGGCCGCCACCGGATTGGCGCTCGTCATCCACGAGCTTGCGACAAACGCCTTGAAATAAGGTGCGTTGTCGTTACCCGAAGGAATGCTCGACGTGTCAGGCAATGTCGTCGGCGACAACGTGGAAATCCAGTGGACGGAACGGGGTGGGCCAGAGGTAAAGAAGCCTAACGGTCCGGGCGGCTACGGAAGCAAACTGCTTCACCGCACGCTGGCTGGACATCTAGGCGGGGAACTGGAACACGACTGGTCTCAGCAGGGCCTGATCGTAAAGCTGAAAATATAGTGCGGCATGCAGCGCCTCCAACCAGTTCAAAAATGACCCCGCCTTAGGGGGGCCCGGTCTTGTGCTGGCTGAGGATTGGCAACAGCTCAGCGATCCCGGGCAACCCACTGATCTGCTCGTTACCTGTTAGCAGAGCCACATGGTGAAATGAACGAATAGTCGCGACTGCGTTACGGGATTCTTCTGTATGGAGTAGCGAAAATGATCACCGGAACAGACTTGCTGCAGATTTCACGCGCTCGCGTAAGTATGAACCGCGCAGACCTTGAGGTGGCCGGGGTTATTGATCGCGGCGAGGCGGGTGATAAGGCCTGGTCGAACTTCGGGCGCGACATGGATACCTTCATTTTGAAGCTTCCCGCGCAGCGCCGTGGCGCGCTCGCGGCGGCCATCCAAGATCAAGCCGGCAGACCAGGCCCGTCGCATTAGTTGGACGGGACGGGACCTATCTCAGTGGCCTGCGCCACGTGCTCGCAGCAGCGCCATTCAGTTTCGTGACCTCGCTCACTTCCTTGCTGCTTTTGGTCCCTCCCAAAGTCGTTACCGTTCGGTGGCACTAGCCGTTGGTTCGCCTTCGCTTCGCGACACGCTTTGAAATGCGTATGACCGATAGATTGCGCGTGCGAACGCTGATAACGCGCTGCAACGTGTATGTGTGCGCCGAGTTCGAGGGGAAGGAGACTGAATGGCCCCCTCGTTCGCCGGTCCTATCGCTGGCCGTCGTCTTGCTGGCCACCTTGGCCGCAACTCTGGCCAGTGTCTTGCTGATAGCTGGTCGTTGGGTATTCCTCCGTGTGATCGTCGCTCCTCGGTGACGTCGAACCGCCCTTAATGTCGTTTGCGTCGGAACCCACCTCTGAGAGATCATGTCTGTCTTGGCCAGCACCAAACACAAGCTAAGGGTCGGATAGCTCTCGGAGCGAGAACTACGAAGGCTGCGGTTCCCGTCACGAGATGGACGCAAAATAGCTCGCATATAAGCCGACAGAAGGAAGAACTAACTCTTCTGAAGTGCAGGCCCTGCCTAAATATTCGTTAGGGGAATAGGCAAGAGCCCCACGCTTCGGTTGCAGCGAACTGCTGTATGCGAAAATGCACAATTTCACTTGATGCAATATGCTTTCTGTTTTTTCATACTCTGATTGTTTGATAGACGTTACCCCAATTTATAGCTTTACAGCGATAAATCGCGGCGCATGCTGTTTTTCATGACAATACACGACCTCACCGAAACGTCTCTCCCTTCGCCCTCAATCTCCGGAGATCTGTGCGTGGTCGGAGGCGGCATTGCGGGCCTTTTATTGGCGATGCGCATTGCGAACGCAGGTCGTAAGGTAATTGTCGTGGAGAGCGGCAAAAGGTTCTCAGATCAAGCAATACAGGCCTTAAATGCTGTAGAAGAGCCTACCGCCCGATATGGGCGCGAATTATCAGGCCGTTCCCGAGGGTTAGGAGGAACTTCAAGCCGTTGGGGAGGACGGATGATACCGATCTCCAATGAAGACGCCGCTGAGCGATCTTACTTAGGAATGCCGGCTTGGCCGATTGATTTGGGCGTTCTTGACAAATATTCTGAGGAAATCGAACGGGTTTTTGGCGTTGCGAGCGGTCCGTTCGAGGGCGAGCCAAACTTTCGTTTTCGAGAGGGCCTATCCACGAACGACGCTCTAAACGTCCGATGGGCAAAATGCCCTTCATTTCGCAAATGTAACCTATCGACACTACTGGCAGGAGAGCTGCGGCAAAACGTTAACCTCCAAATCTGGACTGACGCAACCGTATGCGAGTTTACTCTCAGTCGAGAGACAGGCCTTTTGATGGGCGTGACAGCCCGCAACCTTGGCGGCAAGACGCTGCATGTTTTTGCAAAGCAGTTTGTTTTGGCAGCCGGAACAATTGAGACAACAAGGCTACTGCTGCTGATGGACCGAGGCGCGGACAATCGGATCTTTGGAAAGGCCAGCGTACTTGGCCACTACTTTCAAGACCACCTCAAGCTTGAAGTCGCGAAAATCGAGCGACACAAAGCTGTCGAAACAAATCGGTACTTCGCCTATCGATATTTGCGATCGACCCGGCGCGACCTTCATCTTGAGCTGCCACATGGAGCGCAGGCTGAACATGCCGTCGGGAGTGCATTTGTATACGTCGCGATGGATTTGGGGAGCAGTCCTCTCGCTACACTTAAGGCTTTGATGCAAGGTTTGCAGCGCAGAGAGTTCGACTGGCGAGCGCTGTCGGTTCTCTCACAGAATGCGGGCATTTTGGGGAAAGCAGCTTATTGGCGGGTTGTGAAAAAGCAGCTGTATGTCCCACCCCAGATCAATTTCAAGATTATGCTATGCGGGGAACAGCTGCCCCACTGGCAGAATCGAATTTCCCTTGCGCCTGTTTTAGATCGATTGGGACTTCCGAAGTCACAGCTCGACTGGCGCCCGAGGGACTCTGAGGAGAGGACGTTCAGGGCCATAATATCGCGATTAGGCGACTATTGGCTGCGGACGGGACTTGATCAGGTCTGTCCGCTTATTTGGAACCTAGCCACTTTGGATAACGATATGCCGTTGGTCTCTCAAGCTGAAGCCTGCGCGCATCCTTCCGGCACCACAAGGATGGGTACCGATCCAAAAACGTCGGTGGTGGGCCCTGACCTCAGCTGCCACGCAGTGCCCAATGTTTCGATCGTCAGTGCTTCTGTGTTCCCGACTGCAGGGAGTGCTAATCCCACTTTCACGATAATGAAAATGGCATATTATTTTGCCGATATTTTTTTGGGCAAGCTATGACAAAGCTGTTCAAAATGGCCGCGCGGTCCAAAAGTGCGGCTATGCAAATCCTTGCCACTGAAAATGAACCGACCCCTGGTCATACATCCCGTACATGAGATTTAATCCAATGCTTCGTTCGCTTACGCGATCGACATCGAGTTTGCTTAAAATTAAGTTATGGACGACGGTCAGTTGGCCGCTGAAGAGTCGGCACCGGTCTGAGTTCTTGCTCTTCAAAATGGGCCGCCCCCGCCCCGGCATTTTGTCTATATTATCTCGAAGCCGTTCATCTAGGACCTTTCGCAGCAACGTGGATCCTTCTGTCTATAGTTTGGTCTGGAAAAGCGAAAAGATAGTTCACTTGACGCCTATGATGTCAGAAAAGTGAAGGATACACAGGGTGTCTCTTGGTACGGGGCTGGATGGAAAAAGCTGGCGGCGAGACCAGAATGCTCCATGCGACCGACTATGTTGCGTGCAACTTTGCTTGGAAATCAACGGCTTCAATACCGGTTGTGTGCGGGATTGTAAACGCCTACCTGAAGGAGTATAAATTACCGTTCCCCAGTATTCGGAGGGCATTGTGCACGAGAAACGACCAACGGCGCCGAAATTCGGTTTTGGGTGAGGCGGGTTCGGGTAGAACACGACAGAGATAGATCAATCGAACAGACCAGCGCCGTTTTCCATCAGATGATCGAAAATTGGCGGGCTGTTGAGATTATCTCCGCTGGAGTTACTGAACCCGCCGCAGCGGAGATCATTGCTAGGGATACCACAGCTAAGGCTCCCGGCGCGATTTAGCCTCGAAAAGCCTCGCATTGAAATTTTAACGCGCGCAGCTATTTTAAACGGCGCCTGAACGGCAGAATTACGGCGGATCGCTTCGCCTGATTCCGTCTCGTCATCTCGTAGAAAATGGTTTCATAATCGAGAACGACGCTGTACGCGACGGCGATGCTTTTGTCGTGCATAAGTATTGCTTGATCGACCTCTGTTTGCTTCGCCGCCAAGGCGCTGCGGAGTGACTTAAGTTCTTTTTCTGCACCCATCATCTTCTTGCCGCCCTTGGTGTTCCAGCAGAATCCTAGCCCGAGACCGCATACGAACGCGACGATCACGATAGTCATGATTGATGTTAACATCGAGAGCCACCCGTTCAGGAAAAGGACTACAAAGTATGCAAGTAAAAACAAAATACCGCTTGATGCCGTAGGGAATGCAACTTGAAAAGGATTGGAATATGGCTACATATTATTAGCATAGACTAATAATGTAAACGGCCTAAAAGCACTATTCATGGTGGTACGGATGACTAGCGATGTGGATGATTTGAAACTGACGTCGGCAGCCTCTGTCTTATTGGTAACCCGAATGCCGTAATGGACCGTTTGTCTAAGCTACTTCAAAAGTTGGCTGCATCAGGGCGTCTTGGTCAGCTCGCGACGGTCCCCGGCGTCGATTGCGAGGAGCGCGTGCCCATTTTGAAATCCATGCGGGGTTGCGCTGTAAATGATATCCAGATGAGGTGCTTGGACGTGGGCTTCGTAAGTTTCGTAGACCGTCGGAATGCCTGAGTCGAGGCAATGAACTCACCCGAAGTCCTGAGCGGATGCCGATGGCGGCAATCATTTGCTTTGTATGCGCCATGACCGACTCGGTGAATTTTGCGGCAATCCATCCCAACTCCAAATCCCCATCGAAGGGCCGGCGTTTCAATAGCGGGGCGCAGCCAAGACTGTAGGATGACCTTGGAAACTTTATAGCACCTTATTTCCAGCGTTCGTGTGTATTCATACCTGCCGATAAAACAGCCCTTGATACCCATATGCACTGTCATCTGCCGCTCGATCAGCTGTGCCGCAAAGGGGCGGAGCTGGGTTAGGTTATGAGCTCATCGAATCGTCGCCACGCGACGACTTCATTCCCTGGTGGGTGCGTCCGCGCACTCACAAGAAGCGGATCCTCGAATTCTAGAAAACGTTGACCAAGCACAGCGTCAAGCTGGCCTCAATCTTACCGTTGTACCGTTGGCAAGTCCGTACGAGGATGAGCGGCAGGCGGCTGTCCCCCCCTGGAAGGAAGCCATTCGTATCGCGGTAGAGATGGATCGCGATACGATGAACTCCGCGTTCGGCGGGGGCCTTCCCCGGATTGCGTCCATCGACCAAGCTGTTGCTGCTGCGGCATGCGCACCCGAGCAACGGTTTGACAGCGAAACCGGGGCTCAACTTTCGCCGGACCCCGACTAAAATTCAGCCTTCGGCTTTTTGGTTCACCACAGACGTGGCGATGGCAGTCAGTGCCAAATCGGTGGCTTGTTCCTCGTCGAGCGTCGACTGAAGAATCTCCGCCGCTTCCTCATAGCCGAGCTCAAGCGCCCAAGTGCGTAGTGTACCGTAGCGTGACATCTCATAATGTTCGACTGCCTGAGCAGCTGCCAAGAGCCCAGCATCAAGGGCTGGCGAGCCTTCGTACTCTTCCATGATTTCGGCACCTTCGTCGGTAATGCCTAGAATGGCGTCGCATGTCTTCGCCTCTGGCTCCTCGCCGATCACGTTAAAAATGGCCTCCAGACGCGTCACGTGGATTTTAGTCTCGTCAAGATGCTTGCGGAAGGCGGACTTCAGCTGAGAGTTTGTCGCCGCCTGCTCCATTTCCGGAAGAGTCGCGACAATTTTCTGTTCAGCGAAATAAACGTCCTTGAGGGTGTCGAGGAACAAATCTTCCAGTAATTTAGCCATGAGATGATTTCCCTTAATCATTGCCGCGCCAACCGGGCAACCGTGCGCAAACAACCCGCTGGCGGATCCAATGTTCCGTCATATCATCCCACCATCCGCCATACTTGCAGCACCTGCTTGTTTCGCCAATGCCGCCCTTTATCGACAGTGAGGGGAGTCCGCTTTGTCCTGGCCAAACGATACTGCGGAAACGTTCTGGTTCCTGCGCTTGGATCCCGGCATGGAAACGGCTCGACACGCCCTTGAGATTGTCGAGCCGTACCTGCTTTGCATTATTCAAAGTACGTTAGGGCTGCACAGGTTTTTGTTCGGAAACCCCCTGTTTAAAAGCATCGACCTCGTCAACAACACGGTCCTTGATAGTGTCATGGGTGTCAGACGCTACTTCCACGACCCTTTCGTACACTTCTGACGCAACCTCTTTTCCACGGTCCACCACATCCTGAGAGGCTGCCGTGACTTTCTCCATGGCGGTGTCGGAGGCATCCCCCACCAACTCATCCTCAAGGTCGGTGTGCGGCAGTGCCGCACCTATTGCAGCTCCTACCGCGAAGGCTAGGGCACCCCCGACCAGGGGCTGATCACGAAAATGCGTCAGGATGGCATCGTTCAGCTTGTTGGTTTGTCCACGCAGCGAGCTGGCTGTCGACGAGGTTTGGTCCGACAGTGAACTGGCCGCACCCGAAGCCGCAGCCCCAAGGTTGCTCGCCGCGCCCTTTGCCTGTTCCCATTTTTCCGCGACCCAGCCAGATGCGGCATCCAACATAGCACCAGTCTCGTCAGCGATTTGGTCGATTTGCCTGCCACTGGCGTCGGCAAACCCTCGATACGTCGCGCCCGCTTCGTCCACGAAATGACCGGCACGGCGACCCGTCTCGTCGGTTAGCGCTTTGAGTTTCCGTCCCGAGCTGTCGGAGAAGTGACTATAACTTGACCCGTTCTCGCTTTGTGGTGGGGCCAGACGGCGAACCGGGCCGTCAGCCCGATAGAGTGGGTATTCTGTTGCGTTGTGCGAAGCGGTAGTTGCCGTGGAGGGCGTTGAGCCCTTTGCCATCAGCCAGGCGAGGCTCACGCCCATCAACGCAACAGGAAGCGGATTGTTCTTGAGCGCCTGCCCGAGGTTACTGACATATTCGCCACCACCGCTGCCTTTCGCATAGGTCAGGACCTCATCAATCAACTGTCCCGGCGACATCCGCTCCTGGATAGCGTCGATGCGACTTCCGATACGCTCACGATCCTGATCAATCTCTCTCTGGATGTCAGCTGACGTTTTCTCGTTTGAACTTTCCATCAGATTTTCTCCTTCACGGCATCGACATCACGGCGGAGCGACGTCGCGGTTCGATTGAGGGTCATATTAGTTCCACGAAGAGCCGCCAAGCCGCGAGACACGAATGCCCAAGAGATCACGGCGATGACAACTCCGACGATCAGGGAAGCCAATGCGCTGGCGCCTGTATCGGTGAAACCCTGCGTCACGAGAAATGCCGCGAGACCGCCGACAAGGGCGCCCAGCAGCACGCCAACCGCACCGATGGCCAAGACGAGCCCTATGATAAGGATCTCCACGCTGCTCAATGCCTTGGAAAGTTTTTCGGAAGCCTCGGTTTTAGCGAGATCGATTTCCTTGCGGAAGAGACTTGTCACGTCACTGACAAGCCCGCCGAGTAGCTCAGACAGGGGAGCATTATCTGGAGACTTAGCCATTATCCTGCCCCCCATCTCTGCTGGAATCGAAGGTTGTCGCGGGAGAATTGGCAATCTTGGACGGTGTTCTTTTTGCCGACGCGGTGAGGAAACGACTAGCGGTCAGTCCCGCGAGCGCGGCGATGCCCAAGAAGGCCAGCGGCTGCTTGCGACCGAACTCCTCCGCCATGTTGGCGATCTCACCGACATCTTTGCCTTCCATTTGCTTGGCAAAGCTTTGAACGCTCAGCCCGATCTGTTTCGCATAGCGACCGACCTCCGTCTGGTCAGATCCCTCCAGTTCAGTGCCCACCTTCTGAAGCGCGGTCGCGACGCCGCCGACCTGTCGCGCGGCGTAAGTTGCCTGTTCCGAGACCACGCCCTTCATTTTCTCAACAGCGCTATCCGCGCCCGTCTTGATGGTGTCCTTGGCCGCCGACATATCTTCGCTGACCTTTTCCTTCAGATCGGCGAACGACGCCGGGCTTTCGGACGCGGGAATTTCAGGTTGGGATGAGGGTAATGTTGTTGGCACAACATCTGATCCCATCGCCGGATCGTCAAACTCGTTTGGCATATAAGCCTCCCATGGATAAACAAAACGGCGGTCGCCGCATTGATGAACCATGATTTGTGAGCTTTGTTCCCAGCGACCGCGCGCTTACCGTATCGATCCGGGGAGCGGGCACGCCCTATGGAACGCCTATGATGGTGAGAAGCTGAAGCTGCGACAAGACAAGACTGGCGTGAGGGTAGCAGTGCCCATCGTGCAGCCACTTCGCGAGCTATTGGCCAGGACAGTTAGAGTCGCCCCGACTATCTTGGTAAATGCGCTTGGGAAGCCCTGGGCCTTAGAAGGGTTCAGAGCATCTTGGCGGATTGAAAGGCCGACATCGTCGGGCTCACATTTCATAATCTAAGAGGAACTGCAGTAACTCGGACAGGCCTCACTGGCTGCACTACAGCTGAGATCGGTTCTCTAACAGACCTTAAGCTTTCCGACGTGGACGCAGTTCTCGACGCCCACTATTTTGTATATAGGGCTTACCTAGCCGCAAACACCATGAGGAAACTAGAAGGTTACGTGACTATGACGTGACATGGCCGTGACATCATGCTCGCAGAGGCCAAGAGCCCAGTATTAGTACTTGCAAAACCCCTAAATTAGTAGTGGTATGTGAACACTCTTGGGAGAGTGAGGCAGTGCATTCCATATTGCAGGTTTTATATTGTGAGCCATATTACGCCGCCATTTCCAACCGGGAGTGGCGGCATTTTTTTTTGGCTAGCTGGCCGGCTTAACGCATCGTACGATTCATGAGACGCATATCCTGCCGCTTTGAGATAGTTCCAGCATTAGGTTCTGTTGAAGAGGTTGCAGATGGATCCGAGAGCGTTTTAAAGCGCGTCGAAGGTTCTGGCTTCTGCGGTTCGCAGATGCGCTTTGATTTTTGAAAATGCCATTTCGATTGGATTGAGGTCAGGACTGTATGGCGGTGAACTGCACCCCATTTCGACCGGACAGTCGGCATAAGCAGAAAGGCTCAAGCACAGGCTTGAGGACAGGCTTATGTCTAACGAGTATCGACACGTTGAATTGCTGACGGGTGATGTTCGCCGCAGACGGTGGACAACCGAGCAGAAGCTGACAATCATTGAGCAGAGTTTCGAACCAGGCGAGACGGTATCGTCCACCGCTCGCCGCCATGGCGTTGCGCCCAATCTGCTTTACCGGTGGCGCAGGCTTTTGAGCGAGGGAGGTGCTGCAGCCGTGGATTCAGATGAGCCGGTTGTCGGCAATTCGGAAGTGAAGAAGCTGGAAGACCGCGTCCGCGAGCTGGAGCGCATTCTCGGCCGCAAGACGATGGAGGTGGAAATCCTCCGGGAAGCATTGTCCAAAGCGGACTCAAAAAAACGGATATCGCGGCCGATCTTGTTGCCGAAGGACGGTTCGCCATGAAGACCGTTGCAGACACCCTGGGCGTCTCCCGTTCCAACCTCGTCGAGCGGCTGAAAGGCATCTCAAAACCGCGCGGCTCCTATCACAAGGCCGAGGATGCAGAGCTTCTGCCTGTCATCCGCAGGCTGGTGGATCAAAGGCCAACCTATGGCTATCGGCGGATCGCCGCGCTCCTCAATCGCGAAAGGCGAGCCGCCGATAAGCCTATCGTAAACGCCAAACGAGTTCATCGCATCATGGGCAACCACGCCATGCTGCTGGAGAAGCGTACGGCCGTTCGCAAAGGCCGTCTCCACGACGGCAAGGTCATGGTCATGCGCTCGAACCTGCGCTGGTGCTCGGATGGCCTGGAGTTCTCCTGCTGGAATGGTGAGGTCATTCGGCTCGCCTTCATCATCGATGCCTTCGACCGCGAGATCATCGCCTGGACTGCGGTCGCCAATGCAGGCATCTCCGGTTCGGACGTGCGCGACATGATGCTGGAGGCCATCGAGAAGCGGTTCGCAGCAACCCGGGCCCCGCATGCCATCGAGCATCTCTCGGACAATGGCTCGGCTTACACAGCGCGCGACACGAGGCTATTTGCCCAGGCGCTCAATCTGACGCCCTGCTTCACGCCAGTAGCAAGCCCCCAGTCGAACGGCATGTCGGAAGCCTTCGTCAAAACCTTGAAGCGGGACTACATCCGCATATCTCAAGTTCCGGACGCCGAAACAGCGCTCCGGCTCATCGACGGATGGATCGAGGACTACAACGAAATCCATCCACATTCCGCGCTCAAGATGGCTTCCCCTCGGCAGTTCATCAGGGCTAAATCAAACTAGCCGACCTGTCCGGTGAAACGGGGTGCACTCCAGGCGGCAGAAAGAGAAACCACGCCCGATGGTCTTTGAGGCATTCGATGGCTGTTTTGCTCTTGTGAACCGCCAGATTATCCAGAATGACGACGTCGCCGGGTGAGAGCGTCGGGGCGAGTTGCGTCCCGATGTATGTGTCGAAGGAGACACGGTTCATGGCGTGGTGAATGATCCATGGCGCAGTCAGGCCATAGCAGCGCAGGGCGGCGATGAAGGTCTGCGTTCCCCAATGGCCGAAGGGCGCCTGCATGTGCAGCCGTTCACCGCGCGGGCAACGTCCGCGAAGACGCACCATCATGGTGTTCACGGATGTTTCGTCAATAAAGACAAGACGATGTGGTTCCAGCCGCATCCTTGGCTGGCGCTTTATAATCCAGACGTCACGATCCAGCCGCACCGCTGCGCGTGCGCGTTCCGATGCCATCAGGGCTTTTTTTATATGTGAACCCTTGGGCCACCAGGACACGCGACAGCGAAGAAGGCGGGGACCCGAACACCATGCATCTCGTCAAGCTTGTCGGCCAGTTCCGGCATCGTGATATCAGGCTTGTGCTCCACCTGGGCGATCAGGAACGCCATATAGGCCGAAAGATTGCCGCTCCCCGCCGGGCGGCCTTGCCGTAACGGCGCAACCGTGCCGGTTATCGTGCGACGCCGAAGAAGTTTGATCGCAGCGCTTTCGCTGATACAGAAATGTCGCGCCGCCGCCCCTGGCCGCTGTCGACCATCGACACAATACGATCGCGAATATCCAAAGAATGAAACCTGCTAAGAAGGAACCTTCCGCTCTTCGTCCCGGACTCTTCTTAGAATCTCCCGGTTCGGGCCTGGGTCAGTGATGGGGAGGAGGATTTCGACGTGGGAAGCCATGAACACCGAACGTCCTCGCTTGGATCAGTGGACCGTGTGAAAGCCGTAGAGCGGGGCTTGTTGTCTGGGTGGAACGACCTAAGTTCCTAGCTGAGTTGACGGCCAAACCGTCTAACGAGGGAAATGACGATGAGTGCAGACGTGACCACGCTCCAGACCGATGGGCTGGACGGGCGCTATCGGTTGCTGGTCGATGCCATCACCGACTACGCAATCTATATGCTCGATCCCGAGGGACACGTCAGTAGCTGGAATTCGGGTGCCAACCGCTTCAAGGGCTATACGGAAGCCGAGATCCTTGGCGAGCATTTCTCGCGGTTTTATACGCCTGAAGACCGTGAAGCCGGCATTCCACAGCGGGCGTTGTCGACTGCCGAGAACGAAGGACGCTTCGAGGCTGAGGGCTGGCGCGTGCGAAAGGATGGCGAACGTTTCTGGGCTCATGTCGTGATCGACGCCATCCGCGATCCCGGCGGGAAGCTTATAGGATTCGCCAAGATCACCCGCGACCTGTCTGAACGTAAGATTGCCAAGGAAGTGCTCAGACGTAGCGAAGAACAGTTCCGGCTGTTGGTTCAGGGCGTCACCGACTACGCGATCTACATGCTGACAACTGAAGGTGAGGTGTCGAGTTGGAACCCCGGCGCGCAGCGCATCAAGGGATATGAGCCTAGCGAGATCATCGGCCAACATTTCTCGCGCTTCTACACGGAGGAGGATCGTGCAGCCGAGCTGCCTCAAAAGGCGCTGGAGATCGCGGCGAAGGAAGGGCGGTTTGAGAAAGAAGGCTGGCGTGTGCGCAAGGACGGGACGCGCTTTTGGGCGAGCGTCATCATCGATGCGATCCATGGTGAAGACGGGTCCCTGATCGGCTTCGCCAAGGTGACGCGCGACGTCACCGAGAAGCGGCAAGCTCAGGAAGCCCTGGAGCGCGCACAGCAGGAACTGTTCCAGGCTCAGAAGATGGAGGCGGTCGGCCAACTGACGGGCGGGATTGCCCACGACTTCAACAATCTTTTGACTGCGGTTCTGGGAAGCCTGGAAATCGCCAAGAAGCGCGCGTTGTCGGGCCGACCCAACGCTGACCTGATCGAGAACGCAATTCAAGGCGCAAAACGCGGCGCAGCGCTGACCCAGCGGCTGCTCGCGTTTTCGAGGAAACAGGATCTCAAGCTGGAACGAGTCGATCTTCCAGAGCTTGTGAAGGAAATGGCGTCGCTCATCGAGCGCACCATCGGTCCTGACATCGAAATTGCCACGACGTTCCCGCTAATGATGCCACCGGTCATGTCCGACCCGAACCAGCTCGAGAGCGCGCTGCTTAACCTCGTCGTCAATGCTCGCGATGCGATGCCCCACGGTGGGAGAATATCCATCGAAGCCCGACGCAGGGTTGTCGGGTCGGGACAAGTCGAAGATCTGCCGGCAGGGGACTATATGGTGCTCTCCGTTACCGACGAGGGAGCCGGGATGGACAATGAAACGCTGGAGAAGGCGACGACGCCCTTCTTCACCACCAAGGGTATCGGGAAGGGCACCGGCCTTGGACTGCCGATGATCCAGGGCCTCATGGCGCAGTCGGGCGGCGCCCTCGTGCTCAAGTCGCGCCAAGGGGAAGGAACGAGGGCGGAACTTTGGCTTCCGATCGCTGATCCGGATGAAAAGCAGAACCCAGCTTCTGACGTTGTTGCCGATGTGCCTCCACTCGTTGAGCGGTCGCTGACGGTGCTCGCGGTTGATGACGACGCTCTCGTTCGAATGAATACCGCGTTAATGCTTGAAGATCTCGGCCATGTTGCCATCGAAGCGCAGTCTGGCAAGGAGGCCCTTCGAATGCTTGATGAGGGAGGTCTACCGGACATCGTCATTACGGACCAAGCGATGCCAGAGATGACCGGTGTGGAGTTGATTAAGCAACTCGCTTTGCGGTATCCGCACATTCCCGTTATTCTTGCGACCGGGTACGCGGAACTGCCGAACGGCGTGGGCGCTGGACTCCAACGACTGGCGAAACCATTCATGCAGGAGCAATTGAATGAAGCGTTGGCGCTTTGCCTCGGTCTAAGCAAGCCATAGCTGGCCTTTGAGGTGGATCGTCGGAGAGACTTTCTTGGACAACCTGGTGCCAAGTTTTGTGCGTGGCGAGCTGCGGCACCGGGCGAGGCACCTGCGTTTCAGCGTAGAAAGCCATAATTGTGGAGCTAGTGCCATGAGCACGTGGAAAACAAGGTCGCTCGTTTTCGCGCCGATATGTTCGATGGCTAAGGGGTAACAAGGCAGTGTTCAGTCGGATTACTTGGCTCACTCTACCGGTTGTCACGATGGATTTCTCCGAATTTTTACAGTAAGGACTACGTCTGTCCATGGAGATATCTATGCCATTCAGCGATCCCAGTCATCCACTTTGGAAGCCGGAAAACTTGCGCCGTGCCATCCACGCAGCAGGGGTTGCGCTGTGGTCTTGGAACGTTACCGATGACCATTTTGCAATGGACGAGCATGGGTTCAAGCTATGGGGGCTCGTCAAACGCGGCGAGGTAAAATTCGAAGACCTTTCCGCCCATATCCACCCGGCCGATCGAGATCGGGTGCGCGCGGCATTTACGGCAACACGGGGGATCGTCGGCTCCTACGAGATCGATTTCCGGATTATCGTCGCCAATGAAATACGTTGGATCTCTGCGCGAGGCATAGGCGATGATACCGCTTTGCATGAGGGGCAGATGTTTGGCGTATTCCTGGACGTCACCGGCCGCAAACAGGCTGAAGAAGGCAACGAGCTCCTCGCCGGCGAAATGAGCCACAGGGTCAAAAACCTCCTGGCCATCGCCATGGGTCTCACCAATATCACCGCGCAATCGACGACGACTGCCAAGGAGATGGCCAAGGAGCTGACGGCTCGACTGACGGCCCTTGGAAGGGCACATGACCTCGTTCGCCCTATTCCCGGCGCGCAAGGGCACGCGACCCTGCTAGGCGACCTTTTGTCGGTTCTGCTGGCTCCCTACGAGGATCTCGGTGCTTTCAAGGGGCGCATTCGGGTCGCGGTGCCTCGCATGGGTGTAGGGGAGGGAGCGGCGACCGCCCTGGCGCTTGTTTTCCATGAACTGGCGACAAACTCCATGAAGTATGGCGCCCTCTCCATCGATACCGGAATTTTGGACCTCTCTGGCTCGGCAGAGGGGAACAATGTGACCCTTACCTGGACAGAGCGTGGCGGCCCAGCGGTCGAATCCCCTGATGGCGCTGAGGGGTACGGTAGCAAGTTGCTCAAAAGGAGTGTGTCGGGTCAACTCGGCGGGACAATCAGCTATGACTGGTCAGAAAAAGGCGTTGTCGTTATTTTCACCCTGAGTGGAGAAAAGCTCACTAAGTGACGGAGCCTGTCTCTCGTTTGGAGAATGCTCTCTGCCTGACAAGCAACCTTGCAACCGGTCGCACCCCCTCCGGTTAGCTAGGACTTTCATCGCCCGAGTGCCGCTTGCTTTTCCTATTTAATCGTCTGCCCGGTGCTCTTCCAATCTGCGACAAAGCTTTTGAGCCCCTTGTCCGTCAATGGGTGCTTAACGAGGGCCTTTAAGGTCGCTGCAGGTACCGTTACGACGTCTGCGCCCACAAGCGCCGCCTCACGTACATGATTACCAGTTCGGATGGACGCCGCCAAAATCTGGGTCTCGAAGGAATAATTGTCATAGATGCGACGGATATCGGCAATGAGGTCCATGCCGTTAATGTTGGTATCATCAAGACGACCGACGAACGGCGAGATATAAGTAGCGCTAGCTTTGGCCGCAAGTATTGCCTGGTTGGCAGAAAAGCAGAGAGTGACATTCGTTTTCAAACCCTGCTCCGTAAACCGCTTGCAAGCCTTTAGGCCGGGGAGTGTCAGAGGGAGCTTGATGACAATATTGGGAGCGATGTCGGAAAGAATTTTCCCCTCTCGCATCATGTCGTCCAACTCCAGGGATGCGACCTCTCCGGAAACCGGCCCGTCGGTCACCTCACAAATTTCCTCCAGTAGCTCTTTGATTGGACGGTCCGCTTTGAGCACCAGAGATGGATTGGTTGTGACCCCATCAATCAAGCCCGCTTCCTGGAGTTCACGGATCTCGCCAATATTGCCGGTATCGACGAAAAATTTCATGAATGCCTCGCTTAGAACAGCGATATCGCACGTTTGAGAACGCTTAACGACCGGTATTCTGTCTCTCAAACAGTGAGCAGCCGGTTAGTTCCATATTGACTAATCTCCAGGGAACAATGCTGATCCAATCAAGTTATGCTGCATTGCACAAATTCCATTGCGGGGTTTTAGGTTGGCCGAAATCTTCTGGGAAAAGCCCTTACTTGTGGTCTCGCATGATGGCGGCCAGCTTGTTATTTTAGGACCATCGGAGGCGCTAAGAAACCTTGATACCTGGATTTCTCGCGAGGGTTGGTTTTTTGAGCGTGCGAAAGACAAATGTCACGCTGCGCTCGAAATGGGCTTGTCGCCTAAGGATGCGCGCAGAGCATTTGTAGCCGCCGCGCCCGACATGAACATTCCGTTTGCCTGATTCTGTGGAACTTAAGTGCTGAGCCGTGGTTTAACGACAAGAGTACCAATCATGAACCAGATTTTTTCCAAATTGACCGTCACGGCCATAATAGCAATGGATATAACTATTCTTCCAGGGATATCCCTCGCTCACGGGGATACCCCAGCCCCTCAAGGTTTTGCCGAAAAAGCAGCTATTTCACACACGTTTGAGATCGAAGCCGCAAAGTTGGTTCTTGACCGTGGGAAAGACCCGGCCGCCAAGAGTTTCGCAGCCGATATGATTTCGGACCATGAACAGGCAGGAGTAGGCTGGCAAACGCTGCAGGCGAAGAGCATGTGCAGCTTCCAGCGGGCCTCGACGACGAACACCGTGGAAAGTGAAGCGCTGAAGTCTTCTTCCGATCAGGATTTCGATCGGGCCTATCTTTCAACTCAGATATCTGCTCACGAAGAAGCGGTCAGTCTGTTTGAACATTATGCCAAAAACAGCTCTGGCGGCCCGCTAAAAAGCCTTGCTGAAAAAACGCTGGGCACGTTACGCACCCACACTGTACGAATCCATGGGTTGACCAAGGAATAGACCTTAAAGACAGTCCGTCAGAGTTATCCGTTGAACTCTCCGTCGCCAGCATCCCGCTCCTCGTAATTTAGAGTCCACTCCTTGCTGACGGGCTTTTTTCCAGGCGGCGCTTTGTGGGCGGTGGCATCGTCCGATTCAGTCATAATACGGGGCTAGGCGCTGACGACTCCGTTGTTGTCGCTGTGCTTAAGTCCTCGTGCATATTGTCCCTTGCGTCGTCGTGGATCGCCTTGACGGTAGACTTACCTTTTTTAGACTCTACCATCACTTTTTTCCATTAGCAGCTTTGAGCACTCTTCAACTTCCCGCTCAGTCAGTCGTTCGCTCCGACGACCGAAAAGAGGGAGACTTGTCGCCGCTCATAGCTCTGTCACTCGCGCGATTAACATTTGTAGTATCAAAGTTCGCGAATACCCTGTCTAAGGGGCTATCAGCGCATCCCTTTGGCCAGCTTCTGACAGAGAGACTTCGTGCTCCCGGCAGAACACGGAGTTGCCCTGTATGGCTCGGTATTTTTTTCACGTCTTGAATGGCAAAATGTCTATCGATGATATCGGTGTCGATTATCCCGATATGGACACGATGCGGCGTGAGTCTATGCGCGCAGCCGGCCAGATGCTGAGCGACGGCGAACAAGTCTGGGCGGGCAAGGCATGGCAGATGATGGTAGCCGACGAGAAAGGGACTATCGTCTACGGCCTTTCCTTTTCGGTGGACCGGCACGGTTTGTAATCGGGGCAGGCCGATAGGAGTGGTCTACGCAGCACCATGCTTGCCCCATCGCAAATGAAGATAAGCCGGATCAAAATCAGCATACTCTTTGAGACGGGCAACGTTTGGAATCATCAACCGCTCGTTCTGTCGTGTCACAAGCCCGGTTTCGCGCAGTTCCTTAAGGCTTCGATTAACATGAACGGTCGAAAGCGCCATCGTGTCACCAATTTCGGCTTGGGTTATGGGCAATTCAAACGAACCGTTCTCGGTCATACCTACAACCTCTAGCCGCACATGAAGTTCGCAGAACAGATGCGCAATGCGCTGGGCCGCCGACCGCTGTCCGATGTTGACAAGCCATTCCCGCAGGGTTGCTTCATCCACCAGGGAACACATCCATAATGCCCGCGCCATCGACGGTCGGCGCTCTGTTATCTCGATGATAGTGCTGGGAGAAATTTCGACCACACGGCACGGGGTCAAGGTTGCGATGCTGTGATCCATTTTACGAAGAATCGCCACATGCACGTCGCAGAAATCGCCCGGTATCAAATACGCGAAAATCTGACGCCTGCCCTTTGATGTCAGCTTGTAGCGCATTGCAAAGCCATCCAAAATCAAGTGCACGTTTTCTGGATTATCGCCTTCCCGTATCAGATCCTGATCCGCACCAACTTCCTTCACTCGGCTTGTAATCGAAAGCAGCCACTCACGATCGTCCTCGTGCAAAGGCCCAAAACTTTCAAGTTTCCGAATAAATGGATTGGGCACCTTGTGCATCTCCTGTTTGCCGCTGACGACCACAACAGACGATCATCGCCCGGCACATTCAGCAGCAAACAATTTTTCCCAATATTACCTATGTTAATGCACCACATCGAAAACTGGGTTTTTTTAACCTATTGTCCTCGAAAATGCTGACGCTCCACAGAGGCCTCAAGCATTGGTTTCGGCAATTCGCCCCTGAAATGTATCGCCAGATGGTCGCGATGTAGGGTGATACGAACCGCCTCTGAGAGGAATGTGCGTGAAGCAAAGGCTTTTGAGCGGGGCGGAGCAGGCGCTGTATCGGCGCCGCATGTTGACGGAATTCCAAAAGGGTACCCCACCCGCTGAAACGCTCGCAATAATCACCCAGATGCGAGATGCTCAGCTTGCGGCTGACGATACACCTCCCACAGATCACCACACAGTAATGGAAATTGAGCCAGAAAAAAAGAAGCCGGCGGTGTGATAGCTCGTGGATTTATTAGTTTAGGCGCTTGCTTAACAGAGCGGTTTAAGCAGCATTCTGGCCGACCTTGATTGCGTCACCTTTCGAGTGGGTGATCGCTATTTTAATAAGATAGATCAACAGAAGATCACCCTCTCGGATGTTGCCAGTTTAGCGGCATGAAGCAGGTCGGTTGTATATGACGGTTTTGGTATGAGTTTCCTCCGGTTCGTGTCACGACAAAATATCAGATGTACTACGACGAGGCACTGCGACTTATGGTAGGATATAATTTACACCTCATTACTTTAAAACGAACAATCTTGACAACAGGACCTCACCTGTTCGCTGCAGTAACATCCGCTACGGTTTAAACCGGCGTACCCATTGAGTTACCAAGGAAGTGCAATGTCGGTCTCCAACCCAATGAGAACTCGCAATCTTTTGCTAGCATCCTTGTCAGAACGGTCCTGGCAGCGCATCAATTTGCTTCTGATCCCCGTTTTGTTGCCAAAAGATTTCCTGATCGCGTTAAAAAAAGAGCAGGTCGAGTATGTATATTTTCCAGAATCTGGCGTCGGCTCCGTAACGCTGGAAACTGACGGTGTCGTGGCTGAGGCTGGGGTGTTTGGCCGGGATGGTTTCTCACCCACCGTGGCAGCGGTTGGTGGAGATGTCAGTATGCACGACATCGTCGTGCAAATACCGGGTGACGGCCACAGGATTGATCGGGAAGCCCTGACAGAATTGCTCGACCAGGACAGAGAGCTAGAAAGAGTGCTCACGCGATTTGCGCATAATTTCGCAACGCAGGTCTCCTACACGGCCCTTTCTAACGCTGCCAACAAAATCGACGTCAGGTTGGCGCGGTGGCTGTTGATGTGCCACGACCGTGTCGATGGTAATGGGTTCCACCTGACGCATGAGTATCTGGCTGTGATGCTCGCGGTACGGCGGCCAAGCGTGACGGATGCGCTTCATATCCTTGAGGGAAATGGATTCATCCATTCTACGCGCAATCACATCCACATCGTTGATCGCGAAGGGCTTGAGGCGTTCGCAGGCGCTTCCTATGGGAGCCCTGAACAAGAGTATCGCACGCTGATGGGCACAGACACGCAGGGCAATTCGGGCAAGGTGAAAGACGGACGAGAACAGCACCTAAGCGGCGCCAGTTCAAAAGCGTAGATAGTCACTTTTTCAGCCATCTAGCCGAGCAGCGATCTTGGTAAGCAATCGTACAGAGTGCGGTCATTTAACATAGGTTATATCGACATCCCGGTTTCAGCCCATACTGAGGCTACCAGTCCCACTGAGCATACCTGGCTGAGACTGTTTGAGAGAGACGTGCGCTCTTGCCCAATTGCGGAGCAAAGCTGTGTGTCTCCTTGATCTTCTATACCTAGACGAAACTCAAGCTGACTCAGTTGTTTTTGCAGTCCGGCAATGGTGTGCGGCGCACGATCGGACTATGGGTGATGACGCTGGCAAAATGGCCGCGTCTGTAGCGGTCAGGTTGGTAAAGGGGAACGCGAGCGGCGGTCCAGATCTGCTACATGCCATTTCCCAGGAAATGGCCGCTCTAAACAAGCCTATTGACGTCCAGGCTGTTTTAGTCCTTGAGGATGAGCCCCTTATCCAGCTCGATATTGAGCACATTCTCAGAAAAGCAGGCTATACCGTCAAAGCATGTTCATCCCGCAACGAAGCCAGTGACTGGCTGGCGTCCAGAACGCCAATGGCAGCTGTTTTAGACTTTCGGCTCCGAGACGGAGACTGCACCACAGTCGCAAACATGCTGCAGTCGCGCGGTGTCCCGATCATTTTCTGCTCAGCATCCCATCCAAGCGATCTTCCCTCAGGATTTCAAGCCGCCGCCTGGCTGCATAAGCCATTCGACGATACGCAACTAACATCCATCATTCATCAGGCCGTGGAGATGCGAGAGTTTCATCAGCGGTTGGAGGCAGAGGCATGAGTGATACGGAGGCACTCAAGCGGAGACCGAGGGGATCTTCACCACGCGGCAGTTTCGAAGTCTCAAAGCTTTTTGCCACCGTGAGCGAAGAGGCGCGGGTAGACGCGAACAAGCGCAAAACCGAAGCCCTTCGAGCGGCGCGGCAGATGAACGCCAAGGTTGATAAAGGAAACCCCCATGGCCAGCGAAAAGCGCCGGGAATATCTGAAACTGATGATTGATAACGACGAGATTCATGACGCCTACGCGGTGATAATATCCCAAAAAATCATTGCTGACGGCGAAAACGCACTTACGAGCGAGCAGATACGCCATTTCGAGGAGCAAGTCGTCCGGCGGTTCGACCTTCCCGACTGAACCCGACAGCATTTCTTCCCACGATACCGGAGCAGGCATATGAGTGAACAAGACCAGGACGACTTTGCGATGCTTGCCGAATTGCTGCGCAAGATCGCGGCAAAGCATGGCAGGCCATATACCCTGTCCGATGAGAAACTAAGTCGGGCCCTTATAGAAGCTTGTCGGGCATCGCAGACATCTGTGACCTATTAGTAAGGCATCTCTCTGTCAAAAAAGCTCGTTTGCAATAGGGGATTAAATAATTGGAACTTGATGTTTTTTGGTTGGCTTCCCGCGCATAAAGGAGATAGCAATTATGAAACCATCATCATCGCGACTTCACTGGTGCTCGTCGCAACCTCTGTTTTTGCACAGTCGGCAACCGAGGCTACGGGTGTCAACTCGGCACTCGGAGTAGCCCCCACCACTGAAGATTTTATTATGCAGGCATCGGCAAGCGACGTTCGAAATTGAGTCGAGCAAACTCGCTCTGCAAAAAGGTGGCGAAGCTACAAAAATGTTTGTCCAGCAGATGATCAAGGAACATGAAAACACATCTGCGGAACTGAAAGATATGATTGCAAGCAACAAGGTCAAGGGGGCACCCGTCGCAGATCTGACGGAAGACGATAAGGAACAGGTTGGCGACCTCGCGAAGTTGGACGGCAAAGAATTTGACGAGGAATTGGTCGACGCACAGGTTGAGGCACACGAAAATGCCGTCAATCTTCTCAAGCGATACGGCGAGGAGGGTGACAACGCGGAACTTAAAGCTTGGGCATCGAAGACGCTTCACGCCCTTCAACATCACTAGATGATGGCGCAGGGCCTTGATAAGTAGTCGAAAGCAATCTCACTGGTCCACATTGGTTTCGCCCTGCTTGGCAAGGCGGAACTTTTCAGTCGAGCGTTGTCGTGAACGACGGAAACAGACGAACTTTAGCAGTTTTTGATAGATAAAGCTGCGGCAACCGGTTCGCCGATTGAGCAGGATCGCGCATTCATGCATGTCGTCGATCTGTAGGAGAAAGGCGAAATCGATTTGGCCGAAATGCGCCGCCGTTTCGGCAGCGTGCGGCGGGAGAGACTCGACGCTCTCCGCTTGGCCCGGAAAGGAGAGCCGTCATTGGTGCTTTATCCGTCGGCAAACGAACTCTTATCCCAAATCGTTCGATCGGCGAACCCTGGACAGGATTAGGTCCATTCTCGTTGCCGTAAATTCGACTTGGTCACGGTCGGCCGGGCGGACTTTCTTCGATAGATTTCGAAGGAAGAAAACCCTATGGAGCGACTGCCCACAATGGATATTCCCGGATGTCCCTCATCAAGGCACCGGTATAGAGGTGTCATGCCCAACGATAAAACGCCGATGTAGCGACATTTTTAATCGCGGGAACCCCGATCTTGAATCGGCATCCGAACGGGGAACATCTGCTGGCTCACTCAGTTGTGCCACATCAACAACGGAGGTTTCGATATGCGCGCACTTTGCTGGCACGGAAAAGGTGACGTTCGCGTCGATACAGTTCCCGATCCCAAAATCCAACATTCGCGAGATGCCATTATCAAAATAACTTGCTGCGCCATCTGCGGGTCTGACCTGCATCTTCTGGACGGCTATCAGCCAACGATGGAAAGTGGCGATATCCTTGGCCATGAAAACATGGGCGAAGTTATTGAGTTGGGTTCAGACGTCAAGAACCTCAAAATCGGCGACCGCGTGGTTGTCCCCTTTACGATTAGCTGTGGCGATTGCTGGTTTTGCAAACAGGGAATGTATTCCTGCTGCGATACGACAAACCCCAATGCCGAGATTGCACGTAAGGCCATGGGCCACTCCCCAGCCGGACTGTTCGGGTTTAGCCATATGCTTGGGGGATACAGCGGCGGTCAGGCAGAATACCTCCGCGTCCCCATGGCCGATGTCGGGCCGATCAAGGTGCCTGACAGCGTCTCGGATGAGCAGGCGCTTTTCCTATCCGATATTTTTCCCACAGGGTACATGGCCGCTGAAAATGCGCAGATCCAACCCGGAGACACGGTGGCCATCTGGGGATGTGGCCCGGTCGGTCAGTTCGCAATTCGCTCCGCGCTCATGATGGGCGCAGGCCGCGTGATCGCAATAGATGAAGTGGCTGAACGTCTCGCGATGGCGGAAGCGGGGGGAGCCGAAACGATTAACTTCTCCGAGACCGACGTCTATGACGAACTCATGTCACGCACCGCCAACCGGGGCCCTGACAGTTGCATCGACGCGGTCGGATGCGAGGCATCAGGCCACGGCTCCGCTGATGCGTTACTCGATAGGGCTAAGGCAGCGCTGTATCTCGCCACCGATCGAGTCCATGTGCTGCGGGAAGCCATTATGAGCTGCCGTAAAGGCGGCACGATATCTATTCCGGGCGTTTATGTCGGAATGGGCGATAAAATTCCCATCGGCGCTGCAATGAACAAAGGGCTTACCCTGAAGATGGGACAGACCCATGTGCAGAAATATACAAAACCACTTCTTGAGAAAATCGAAGCGGGAGAGATCGATCCGAGCTTTGTAGTGACACATCCAGCGTCTTTGGAAGACGCTCCGGAGATGTACAAAAAATTCCGGGATAAGGAGGATGGGGTGATCAAGGTCGTGCTCAGGCCATAGCCGCCATGCTGAACATGCTAGCACGAAGAACGCATGGGGAGTTGACATGCAAGATATCAGAGATTGGCTCAAATCCAGAATTCCGGAACTGTTAAGCTTTCAAAGGGATGCGTCGGAAAAATCCAACTTCCAGCTTGAAGCGAAGGCCTCGACGCCCGACAGGATTGTCTCGCAGCGCTGGTAAAAGGCCTGGTCTGAGGCCATGACCTCGAATAGGACCATGACCCGGCAAGGACAAAACAGACTTGACTAAGTTCCGCAATTAAAGGGCGATTGACAGAAATGAGATGTTCTCACTCAAGCTGATCTGGTCAACTAAACTTGCCAAGTTGAAGTTATAATTCGGAACCATAGATCAACCCGCTGGTTGAGCCTGTGTCTCCAACCAAAGGAACATCCCATGTTCATGAGAGTCGACCAGTTGCAGGCCAACCTGCCAGCTCCAGCACGTGCAGATCCCAACGCCGCCGCAGCCCTTCAGGAATTGCTCGGTGGCAAGTATGGCGAAATGTCCACTCTGGGCAATTACATGTTTCAGAGCTTCAACTTCCGCAGCAAGGAAAAGCTCAAGCCGTTTTATAGCCTGGTGGCGAGCATCACAGCCGAAGAACTCGGCCACGTCGAACTCGTTAGCAATGGCGTGGCGATGCTTAACAACGGACCTGACGTCCCAGATGGTGACGAAGGCGATGGCGGAGACATTTCCGGCGCGCCGTGGGAGGGCATGAAAGACATCCGTCTTGCGGCCGCTTTCCTGTCCGGTGCGGGCGGCGCGATGCCCGTCAACAGCAACGGTGTCTCCTGGAACAACGATTTCATCACGACGACGGGCAATGTCGTCATCGATTTGCTCCACAACTTCCACCTGGAATGCGGGGCGCGTCTCCACAAGCTCCGGGTCTATGAAACGCTTTCCGATCCGACGGGCCGCGAAGTCTGCGGCTATCTGCTAGTTCGCGGGTCTGTTCACGCTCACGCTTACGCTCTGGCACTTGAAAAGATCACCGGCGTCGACGTCAAGAAATTCCTGCCGACGCCGAACATTCCCCTCGACAAGATTCCTGAATGCCAAAAATATCTCGACGAGGGATCGCATCGCAGGCTCTACACGTTCAGCCCGGGCGACTACAAGGAAATGTCCGGCATCTGGGGCAACGGCGAGGTCGCACTCCCAACCGATCCGCCAGGTGAGCTCGAAGTCGTAGACGGAATGCCCGAAGGCGGCAAAATCCATCAGCTGGTTGGCGTACCGTCAGCCTTCACGCCAGACTACGCGCCAGAGGAAATGTTCGAGATTGCCGAGAAGCTTTACAAAGCTTCTCGATAAATCTGACACCGGGAGCCTCCGGGCTCCCGGTGCTGTTTCCTGTTATTTCATCAGACCGGCGGACCGCAGCGCGCTTTCAATGACATCCGGAATTCCGGCATCGCCTGCCTTGGACGGGGAGGGGGGCCTTTCCATTTTCTCGTCGCCTCGCTCCCGGCGCTCGAACCATGGGATTATTACCCAGTTCCGTGCGATGTGCACGGTCGAGGAGACACCGACGTCGATTATATACGGCTAGCCATGGCCGTAGCCGCTGGTGCGGTCCACAGGTGCCCCTTGAAAACGGGGTCACTCACATCGCGAAGACAAGACTGGCCTCCATCCGCTCCTGCGAGCAAGGCATTTCATGGGAGCTTGTTTCTGGGCTAACAGTTAGCGCGCATAAATAGGAGTACGCAGATGAATCGTAAAAAATTGAAAACCGGCTCGTTTCCAGCGCCTGCTATTGCCAAGCGGAGTTCGCATCCAGAACCGCTTAACCTCGACGAGATTGATCTAAGCCGCGACGGTGTTCAAGGTGACGTCGTTGTCTCAAAGGGTGACGCAAGCACCTTTGTCAGCAGGAAACCAAAAGTTGACGACGATGAATGAGGCTCATACCTTTTGTTAACGCCCTGATGCGGCTGCATGATCGAGCGAAGTCCAGTTAGTATGAGTGGTAACATGTCGCTGTACACTTGCAAAATCGTGGTTCCCGTAAAGCCGCCCCACGAGAAAAAGCGACACGTCGGATGAGTTGGAAGCGTATCTGGACACGTCAGGCCTTCCGGCTGCCACCTACCTGATTATCGAGCGCACTCGACTAATGCAGTTGGAGGGCCAGGGATCTTACAGAGAACCGACGATGAGGAAAGCTGGTCTCTGCTGTGGGTTGAACTCCCTGCCGGTGGGCAGGGCGAACGCCGCGGACGTTAGGGGCCGGGCGTTCGTCCTGGGTCTTAGAAAAAAGGCTTGAACAGATGAAAGAAGTTCATGACCGACAAGTTGGAAAAGACGATATGGGACTGTGCGGTCATCGGTGGTGGCCCCGCTGGCTTGACGGCAGCGATTTATCTGGCTCGCTATCATCTCTCTGTGATGGTATTCGACGATAATACCAGCCGGGCGGCGATGATCCCGATGTCGCATAACCATGCAGGATTTCCAGACGGGATCAGCGGGCCGGACCTCCTGGCCAAGATGCGTGCACAAGCTCAGCGGTACGGCGCTTTGATCCAGGGCAGCAAGGTCACGGGCATTGAAAAGGACGGCGATTTATTTAAGTTGGAGTTCGGCGGCGACACAGCATCTGCCCGCACTGTTCTTATTGCGACTGGCGTGCTTAACCGCAGACCACCAATGTCGACGACCGCGCATGATGAGGCGGTCGCACGGGGGGTGCTGCGTTATTGCCCAGTTTGCGATGGGTTCGAAGTCTCGGACAGAGCCGTTGGCGTCCTTGGCACTGGCGCGAAGGGCTTCAAGGAGGCGAAGTTCTTGCGGAGTTACACCCAGGATGTGACGCTGGTGGCGCCTGATGGCGGGCATGACCTCGCCGACGCCGAGCGAAGAGGTTTGGAAGAGCTCGGAATCAAGGTCGAGGCGGGACCGGTGATTTCAATCGAACCGGGTGAAGATATCATCACCGTTTCGACAGCCGCACGATCATACGCCTTCGCGTCGCTCTACCCGGCCCTCGGCTCCGATGTCCGTTCGGGGCTTGTCACAACTCTTGGAGCTCGCGTCTCGGACGGGGGCTGCGTCGCCGTCGATGCCCATCAGAGAACGAGCGCCCCAGGCCTTTATGCCGCTGGCGACGTCGTGATCGGTCTGGACCAGATCAGCCACGCGATGGGTCAAGCAGGTGTCGCTGCTACAGCTATTCGCAACGATCTGTGTGAGATCGAAGCGTTGGTTCGCTGACCTGCCGTCAAGTACTGAAGCAACAGTTAAAGACGGCAAGGCCGAACAAAAGCGAGTCAGTGCGCTAATGATGATCAAAACAAGTCGGAGATTGTTGAGATAACGCTGTCTTTCCGCCTTAAGGGGCGCCGTCCCGCCGCCGCCGGACCTCATTCTAGAGAAGCAGTCCAAATTTCCAGGTGGCTCAGTCGAAAAAGATCACGATCTTGCTTGCGTAAGACAATTCGGGTGGAGGCGTCCTCCCGACGGTAGACGGCCTCAAGCTGTTTGAAGACCCTCCTCGTGTAAGCTATCGCCGTGTCGTCGTCCCGCAGATCGAGCGGGACCGCCACCGGCCACGGTGAGTCAATCGAAGTCACCTCGAACATGTACCTCATAGCGATAACCTCTTCGCGATCGTTTACCGTCGTGTTGGTGCCGCGAACTCCGGCAGATGAGAAAAGTTCGAGAAGCGTGAAGTCTTTGCTATCATCCAAGAGTGTGAGCTTTCTTTGGGCTCATCCGAGGACGAAAAAATGTTTGGTTGAAACTGCATTGGCTCTACCTTTGGTGTCTTCAGTTCACGACCGACTCACTTCTCTCGCGGCCTTTTCGAGATCGCGACGCGCCTGTTCAGCCGAGATGCGATCTTAAAATGCTGCTCAGCATGAGATCTTAGCTTGGCGAACGGCGCACCAGCCATCTTCGCCCAACCTTTCGTGAGTAGAGCCTGCGCTTCGAACGGGCCAAATACTACGCGGCGAAACCAGGAGCCTAATCACGAAGGGGTTTTCCCAGTTTGCGATGGCCATAGGCAGATCCTTCGTTAGGTGCGAGACCAGGGTCCTATTTGGTAGCTTCCCGGCAGGGACGCTTACAATTTCGCTTTGATACACAGCGAGCCCAGGGTTGACCTCGGCCGAACATGAAAGTCGGTAGTCATTTCTTGACGTTAGCATAGGTCCGCCGCAGTCGACTCTTCGGCGCAGAGAGGGGTCAGAGTCCCGTGCTTAACACAGCCGACGTTTACCTCAGCAGGTACCCCTAATGCCGGGTTTGTTGCATTAAGTCTCTCACATATCCCGTTTCCGACTCATTGATGATCAACCCGACTGGACTGTCTCTGAAAATCTCCCACAGCGGTATTTCATCTGCGGTCCAGACTTGGTTGGATAAGATGTCGCGAACGGGCGATCTGAACATTTCAGGTAATCGCAAAACGGTATCTTCCCAAAATTCTTGAGGTAACTGTAAGGTCTGCGGTAAGACATGCCCGTAGACCATTCGTGGCGCAGCGGTGATTGCCAATTTTCCATCCAGAATGCGCGCGAAGGCCACGACGTTGTCCCTTCGTCTGCCAAACGCCTCCATCGGGAGATAAATGCCCACGTTGAAAAGCTCAGCATTTCGCCTACGAAAGTTCACCACCTTTCGGATCATCTGCGCCTTTTGACGCCGTACTTCGATCAGCTTGGTTTCCGCGTCCAGTTTGTCACCGCCGTCCGCGGCAAGGGCGGCGAGCGCCGCAAAATCAACGGGTCTGCGGTTGTCCGGGTCAACCAAGCTGAAATCCAGACTTTCGGTTCCCTGGTAGATATCCGGGACGCCGGGCGCGGTCAGTTTGATGAGCGTCTGGGAAAGACTGTTGATAAACCCTGCGTCGATAAACGGCCCTATCGTGCGGCTGAAATCATCGAGAAAGACCTTGTTTTCCGGCGAAACCAATCGGTCCGCATAAGCCAGCACAGCCTTCTCGTAGTTTTCGTTTGGCCCTGCCCATTCCGTGCGAAGTTTTGCTTCCCTAACCGCCTTCTCCGCGTAACCCACAAACCGTTCCCGGAAATTGGTCGATTGCTCGTCAGCGCCACCTTCCATCCAGACGCCTGCCAGCGCCTGGTATAACATCCATTCGACGTTAGATTCTGGGGCAATTCCATCGGGCAAAGTGGCAAGGGCGGATCGGTTCATTTCGCGCCATCGGCTAACCCCTTCGAGCCACCGAGACGGCGCTTCCGAAAGAGTATAGAGCCGTGCACGCGCGTCTTCGCCTCGTTTGGTGTCGTGTGTCGCTGTGGCGGAAAGCGCGGCGGTCCGCGTTTTCGAACGGATCATCATGTTGGAATGGAAAGCTGAGACGCCGTCTGCGGCCTTGTCTGGCTCTCCACCCACCTCGTTTGCGGCGATCAGTCTGTTGAACCGATAGAATAGCGTGTCTTCCAGAGCTTTTGCCATAACCGGGCCGCTCAATTGCTGGAAGCGGACGCGGAACTCGAAGGCTGCATCGCCTTTAAGCTCTCCCAGAACAATCTTCTCGATGAGGTCGACGCCGTTCCCATGGCGCGTCATTCGGCGTGCGTCATCAACGACTTTGTGTAGGACTTGGCTGTCCTGAGCGGAAAGCTTACCTTCGAAACCGTACGTGCGGTAGACCGGAAATGCGATCAGCATTTCGCGGATAGCTTCTAGCAAAGCGGCTGGGTCGATCCCCGTACCAGTTGCAGAAGCCAGATTGACCAGCCTGTCGACTTCGCCTGCGAAGTTTCGCTCGACCATTTCTCGCTTGGCTTTGCGTAGTTCACGCTGGAAGTCTGCTCTTTCAGGCGCGATCGCTGCATAGGCATTTTGCAGCGTTTTCACGCCATCGTCATCGATGTAGAGGTCCGATAGGGCGGAGATGAATTCATATCCCGTCGTTCCCGAAACTGGCCACGATGTGGGTAGCCACTCGCTAGGTCCCAAAATTTTCTCGACCGTGATGTATGTCTGCGGTCCGACCGCGTCTCGAAGAGTGTCGAGATAACCGGTCGGGTCGGCAAGGCCATCCACGTGGTCGATCCGGAGTCCTTGTACTCGCCCAGCTTCTACTAAATCCAGAATCAGGCGGTGGGTATCCTGAAACACCCGTTCGTCTTCGACCTTCATTCCAACGAGGCCCGCGACTTCAAAAAACCGCCTGTAGCTCAGGTTCGACGCCGCCTCTTTGTAGTTCATCAGCATCCAGTGTTGTGCTGCAAGAAGCGCTTGCATTTTCTCGGGGCGGCTCGAAATCTCATCCAGTTTGGAGTCGTCTCGGTTCACCATTGCAGAGACCATGGCTGCGGTTTCGTCGCTTATGGGAAACATGGTCTCGAAATACGCGACGGCCAGCGAGCGATCTCGAGGATCGCGAACGAGTCGAACCTCGTTGGCGGCGATCGCCGGCCCGAGATCTTTGCCAAGGACAGGTAGCGTCAACTTATTCGACCAATCGATGTCGAAATGTCGTGCGTACGGGCTGTGCTCTCCATGACGAAGTACATCGCGCCACCATGCGTTCTCAACCGATGCCGCCATGTGATTGGGCACAATGTCCAGGATCAAATTCAGGCCGGCTTCCTTCAGCCTGCTCGACATCCGCTCGAATCCTTCGCGACCGCCTATTGCCGGATCAATCACATTGGGGTCCACGACGTCGTAACCATGTGTCGAGCCTTCAACCGCGGCAAAAATCGGCGAGGCATAAAGGTGGCTGATGCCGAGGTTCTGTAGATGCGCGATGAGATCAATCGCTGTATCGAATGTCACACCGTTTCGAAACTGCAGGCGATAAGTGGCGGAAGGGATCATATGTTTCTCCTGGGGGGGCCGTGCCGCCCTGTAACTCTTGGCATCGATATCTGTTCCGGAGCCGTTATGAGCAGTGGAACAGATCGACGACGCGATAGTTCATGGGCGCACCTTATCTCGAAACTTTCCAGGAGGCCGACATGGCAAGGTTCGACTTCGGGCCGGTCACAACAGAAAACACAACCGTTTTTAGGCTGTGGGCACCACTTCAGGAGCAGGTAACTTTGCGCATCGTGGACCGCGGTGACCTTGTTATGAACCGGCGCTACGAAGGATGGCATATCGTACAGGTGTCAGATGCGGGACCGGGCACACAGTACGGCTTCGTCCTGGCCGACGGCCTCGTCGTTCCGGATCCGGGGTCTCGCCATCAGCCTGACGACGTTCATGGCCCGAGCGAACTGGCCGATCTCCATTATCAGTGGAAATGTACCCAGTGGTATGGTCGTCCATGGGAAGAAACGGTCATCTATGAATTGCACGTAGGTACGTTTACGCAGGAGGGGACCTTCCTCTCCGCGATCGATCGTCTCGACCATCTCAGGGATCTCGGCGTCACGGCGATCCAGATAATGCCCATCAGCGATTTTCCTGGCCGCTTGAACTGGGGCTACGACGGCGTTTTACCCTACGCTCCCGACAGCGCGTACGGCCGACCGGAAGATCTGCAGCAGCTGATCGACGAGGCGCACCTGCGCGGCATCTGTGTTTTCCTGGACGTGGTCTATAATCACTTCGGTCCAGATGGAAACTACATGCCTTCCTATGCGCCGCTGTTCACGAACAAGCATCGGACACCGTGGGGCAATGGGCTCAACTTTGACGGAGAGCAATCGAAATGGGTGCGTGAATTCATCGTCCAGAACGCAGAATACTGGATTCGAGAGTTCAAGATGGATGGCTTACGGCTCGATGCGGTACACGCGATCGACGATGACAGCGCGCGGCACATTCTTCATGAGATCGCAGATCGCGCGAGGGCAGCAGCGCCCGAACGGCACATTCATCTGATTGTGGAAAATGAGGACAACGACGCGACGCTGCTCGAAAGAAACGACGATGGACGCCCCTTCCTCTATACGGCGCAGTGGAACGACGACATTCATCACGTGCTGCACGTTGATGGTACCGGGGAGACCTTTGGGTACTACAAGGACTACGCAAAGGACGACCCTGCCAAACTGGGCAAGGCTTTGGCCGAGGGTTTTGTCTTCCAGGGGCAGCACATGAATTACCGGGGGAAAGAGAGGGGCACGCCGAGTGCCGATTTGCCCCCGACGGCATTTATTTCCTTTATTCAGAACCACGACCAGATTGGCAACCGCGCAGAGGGGGACAGGGTCGTCGCCGCTCAGTCTCGCGAAAGGCTTAAAGCGCTCGCCGCGGTCTACTTGCTTGCGCCTCAGATCCCGATGATCTTCATGGGAGAGGAGTGGGGTGCTCGCGCACCATTTCCGTATTTTTGCGACTTTGCTCCTGAGCTGAACGAAAAGGTTCGGCAAGGAAGGCGAGAGGAGCTTTCGCGGCTGCCGTGTTTCGACGGCGATGACGCACTGGATCCGACGGATGAAGCCACCTTCCGCAATGCCAAATTGAACTGGGAAGAAACCAGCGGTGTGAACGAGTACCTGGAATTGTACCGCGACTTGCTATCGATAAGGCGGAAATCGATTGTTCCGTTGCTAGCCCATGGTGCGGGTCGACAGGCATCCTATCAGACGGTTGGCCATGCGATCGCGGTAAGCTGGCGGTTCCGAGACAACATACTGCACCTTCTTGCTAACCTCTCTTCCACTCCGGTGACGAATTCAGTAGGGGAGCAGGGAGTTGCTCTTTTTAACCAAGGCGAAGTTGATCGTGAGCAGATCGGAGCTTGGAGCGTCCGCTGGAGCATTGAGGAACACAAAGCACCTGGGGGCTGACGAGCAATGGGTTCTTGCCATCAGGCACTTGAAATGCTCCGGAAAGTCGTCAATGAGAAAAATCAGACAGAGTTAAACAAGAGCTGACGATTGACCCAACGAGGGCACGATTACGATCGCAAAACCGACACGTCGGGCTACGATCCGTGCCTAGACAGGGCTGCGGGAGGTTGGGGGTTTGAATCGATCACCCCATCGCAGAAGGCCATCCCCGACCCAAAGAATTCCAGGGGAATATTGGTGTCCGGATTGGAGGCGGCGATCGCCTCTGCCATTATTTTCGTGGCGGTCAACAGCGATGCCCGTGACTGTGGCTATTCCACGACTTGTTGAGTGCGGATCTATCCAATATGGAACTAACGCGTCAGGCCGCTACGCCTCATTTTGACTTGACACGATCTTTGCATGACGCTCGGCAATCTCGAACAAGGCCGCCGCCGTTTCTTCTCTTGCCCAACCTGCACGAAACGCTTCTTCAAATAGTTGTTGCACCTTACCGTCCAACGCCTCCACGCAGTCTGAGTCGCGCGCTGCATACTGGCCATCAAAAACTGGGAGGTTCACTGGGTGCATTTGCAGATCCTACGCGATTTTTTTCACATCACACTTTCGCTCGATGAAGGTCTAACCTGATTGGGTCCAAGACCAATCCCAACTTCTGCTGCGGCGGATTGGAAAATCGTACGGGCCTCTTCAACCGGCGTGACGCCCTCCAGAGCTTCCATGCAGGCCGCCTTACACTTCATGTAGAGCTCACCATCTTCCGTGGGCCAAATTGCCAAAAGATAATCCAAGGCTTCTTGCGGCCCGCTCACGGATACCCTGCCGCTGCTAGGGAACTGCAGCTCAACGGGTATGTTCCAGGAAATACTCATCGATTCTCCACCGCATCTGTAACGACACCAGATAATTGTCGCGCTTTCAATGCAACAGGTTTGCTTCCTTCGCTGCGACCACGAAAATCTCCCGGGCCTCTTCCGCATCCTTGCGACCTGCGACCTGCGATCGCAGCGCGGCATAGACTGCGAGCTGTTACATAACCTGCTCCACGCAGGTTTGGCCGTTCGTCCATCAGTACTACCAGTGCCTCGAACGGGCCGTCGACCCGGACATCGCCGCTTTTTGGGACTTGGATATTTACGGGCTCGTTCCATTTGGCCGACATGGAATTCTCCGTACATTTTGTAAGACGTGACGGGGCATAAAACTGAGTCATTTGATTTTTGTTCCCAGGCGGCTGACCACTGACATGATCGGCCCACTTCCTTCTTCCACCCCGTAGCGCTCTTCCAGCTTAGCACGATTGGCGGCGCGGCGGCCGAGACTGCGGGTATCGTAGTTCGCCGGAATGTAAGGATCCGTTTCCGGATTCCAAACATCCATGTCAATCCCGTTGACTATCCCTATTAAATTGTCACGCCGCGCCGATAAGATACCCTGGAGGCCCATCCCCAAATCCTCGGTAAGGATTTCGCGCGCGTAGGTGGGGCTTACCGTCGTGACCGCGTCGGCCAAGGTGACGCCAGCTTTGAGAAAGCCGATGCCCCCATAGGATTCAATTTTTTCTGTCGAGAAGAATTCACTCGGCAGCTGAAGCTCGCCGAAGATTTCTTGCGAAAATTGACCTTGAAACGCGAGGTTTTGGATTAAAAGCACGACAGGCACTGAGGCCCCGATCGCCTTCAAATACGCAGCCGCAAGGCCACTTTGCCAATCATGCAGATGCACGATGTCCGGCCGCCAACCACCAAGGCCATTCGCGGCGATCTGTGCCGTCGCAGACGACAGGGCGGAAAAGCGTCTCCAGTTGTCACTGTAGTCCGCTCCTTCGCGATCCAAATAGGGGCCGCCATCGCGGTAGAAGAGAGCCGGGCAGTCAATGATAATCACAGCCATCCCGTCATGGCGACCTGAATAAAACCTTGCAGTCTCGCCTAGCAGCTCCACGTCAGCCTCGTGGCGCACGTCGACCAGTTTTTCGAGAGTACCCGCATAGCCGGGCATGATTGTCCGGGTGTAGATGCCGTACGAGGTCAACGCTTTGGAAGCGCACCAGTCACGTCTGCCAATCAGCCAGTTTTCATGAGCGGATAAACTTCCGATGCGGCTGACAAGACTTGCATGCATTGAACTCCACAAAACTAGCGGCGGCCTTGCCGATGAACAGGCGTCATTTGGTATACAGTCGGCCGATCTAGATCATGATCTCCCCCCCTGTCACTGGGATGACAGCGCCCGTCATATAGCTACCAAGATCGGATGCGAGGAGTACGTAAGCCCCTGCAAGTTCCGCTGGCTGTCCGGCACGGCCGATGAGCGTCTGCTTGCCGAACGATGCAGACTTTTCGGGCGGCATCGTTGATGGGATAAGCGGCGTCCAAATCGGGCCAGGGGCAACCGCATTGACCCGGATCCCCTTGTCGGCAACCATTTCCGCGAGGCCGGCTGTGAAATTTGAAACGGCCCCTTTTGTTGAAGCATAGGCAAGCAAGGATGATGAAGGCTGCCGTGATTGGATCGATGTCGTGTTGATAATGGAGCTGCCAGGCTTCATGTGGCGTACTGCGGCCCTCGAGAGATAAAAGGGGGCGTAGATATTCGTCCGGAAGGTCTCATCCCATTCGTCGGCAGGGATGTCCTCGATGGAATTATAGGTTCGTTGAAAGGCGGCATTGTTAACGAGGACGTCAATGCTTCCCAGTTCTTCGACGGCCCTCTCCACCAAGGCATTGCAGAAGGCCTCGCTCTTGATATCACCAGGGGCGACCGCAGCTTGGCGACCAGCCTTCCGTACCCAGCGGGCCGTCTCTTCCGCGTCTTCGTGCTCGCTCAGATACGACACCAGGATATCTGCGCCCTCGCGGGCAAAAGCGATCGCTACCGCTCGGCCGATACCGGAATCTCCACCTGTGATCAACGCCACTTTGCCTTCAAGACGCCCTGATCCTTTGTATGATTGCTCGCCATGATCAGGCACCGGCTGCATGAGCTTGGTCTCGCCTGGAGGTGCCTGCTCTTGTTTGGGCTGAGGCGGCATTGGGCGATTGTCTTGAGGCATGGCGATCTCCTGATTGATTGGCATCGGAGAACGACCCAAACCAAGAGAGGTTCCCCGGCGTTCGCACACGCGCAAATCATTCGACACGCCATTACAATGGCAAGCCTCGTCCATAATTGGGCGATGCCGTCACCTTAAAGATTTCAAATTTCAATGTACCAGTGTTCATCTAAGTTTCACTCGCCGGTTCGTATCCCTTCGAGAACACTGATATGTGACGGCACGGCGCGGAGAAATTTTCCTCCACCGCGCGTGCCAGAGTTTCGAATTCAGATTAAGCCAATGATATAACGGGCCTCAATTTACTTTATGTTCCGATCCCGGATCTTAAGACGGAAGCACCGGATGTCGCTGGAACTATCTGCTACAACTCGGGTTTATTGGCGCGGCGGATCAGCCGACGCCTATTGGGGCTTTCTCTCAGGCGAGATAGTTGGAGATTGCGTTGCGTGTCATTGAGTACACAAGTTCGGTCGATGCCGATGATGTAAACCCAGTCCTCCGACCTACTGCAGCACAGACAGCAGCCGCACTCATCGACCTAATTGTGCATTCGAACAGATCTCGCGGATATGTTTCATTGAGTGAAAACGGCGCCACTAAGGTTGCCGCCGCTGTTCGCTGTCTCGATCCCGAACTCGAAATCGTGGTTCTTCCCCCCTGGGATTGCCTTCCTTACGACCGCGTGCCTCCATCCAGGCAAGCAATGGGACGGCGCATGGACGCGCTTAGAGTCTGGTTACAGCCATCCGAAAACCCCAGGCTATTTATCACTTCATTAGATTCTGTGCTTCAGCGCGTTCCACCCATGCCCTTCATACAGAACAGCTCGTTCAAGCTTGCAGCCGGAGGCGCTTTCGATCGGGACTCGTTTGAACGTTTCGTCCGCCAAACTGGATATCTAGAAGACGGCATTGTCGATGAACCCGGCGAACTTGTATTCCGGGATGATGTGATCGACATTTTCCCTGCAGGCGCATCGAAACCTATGCGTATCGCTCTCACAGAAGATTCGAAAGTGGCCGAACTTCGGTGGTATGATCCCATCACGCAAAGAACCACGAGCACTGTCGAGGAAATGGTCTTCGGCCCGGCGACGGAAGCGATTTCCCGAGACGATCACCTCAATAGCCAAGATCCACAGCCCGAAGTTTCGGAGCAGAACCTTCTTCAGCTTTACGGAAAATTGCAGTCAGTCTTTGAAATATTGGGTAAAGTTGACATCGCCTTTGAAGACGGGGCTGACGAGCGGTTAAGCAGCTACCTCGATATTATCGAGGACGCCCGCCAAGCGCGCCAGCGTTTTGGTGGCGAGGCCGTTGAACGAGTGCACTCACTTTATCTTGGGCCGTCCGAATGGGCTGATGCGTTGGAAGCCATTGCTAGGATAGAACTTGATCTGGGACAGGCGCGCTCGCTTCCAAGGTTTGCTGACGCTTCAAATCCCCATAGAGCGTTGATCGATTTTGTGAAATCAGAAAAGCGAGCGGGCCGCTCCTTTGTTTTCGCCGGGGGCGGCCAAACGTTTGACGGTATCAAGCGCCGGCTAGAACGTGAGACAGAGACCATTTTTAGGCGGATCAGCACCTGGAGAGATGTCCAGGTTGCCGAACCCGGTGCACTGTTGGTGCTGGATTGCCCTTTGGCTAATGGTTTCGCATCAGGCACTCTCAACGTCGTTACCGTGAAGGACGTCCTTGGTGCCCTCGCCGGGACCACAGATAGCGTGGCACGGCTTACGGAGCCCCAACTGCGGCTGGGAGATGTTGTCGTACATGAAGAGCATGGAATTGGCATCTTCAAGTCCTTGGAAAGCGTCACAGTCGACGGGATCACGCGAGACGCTGCCCGGCTCGAATATCGCGGCGGCGCCTCACTTCTCATACCGATCGACGAGTTTGGAAAACTTTGGCGGTATGGATCAGAGCCGGACGCCGTGACTCTCGACCGGTTACATACTGAAGCATGGTCTAAGAGACGGGCTGTTATTGACAAGCACATTCGCGCTGTCGGCCGGCACCTATTGAAACTTGCGAAGAAGCGGCAGGAGGAGAAGGCGGAGCTATTCGTGCCGCCTCGGGGAGACTATAGCAAATTCGTTCGCCGCTTTCCGTATACGGAGACAGTTGATCAAGCTGCGGCGATCGAAGCCGTTCTTAAGGATTTGGCCTCCGGGACCATCATGAGCCGGTTGATTTGCGGTGATGTTGGATTCGGAAAAACAGAAATTGCGCTACGTGCTGCAGCGGCAGTGGCACTGGCCAGCGGCCAGGTCGTCATCATTGCACCGACCACAGTGCTCGTCCGACAGCATTTTACCACATTCGAGCGCCGGTTCGCTGGTACTGGAATCCAGGTGGCAATGTTGTCCCGAGTAGTTGAGCCGAAAAAAGCCGAGCAGGTGAAAGCAGGCATCGCTGATGGTGAAATCGGAATCATTGTCGCAACGCAAGCAATACTGGCCAAAGATATTTCCTTCAGACATCTCGGGCTTTTGATTGTCGACGAGGAACACCGGTTCGGGACACAAGAAAAGCAGACAATGAAGGAGATGGCACCGCTATTGCACACGCTCACCATGTCAGCGACGCCGATCCCCCGGACATTGCAGGCTGCGATGATTGGTGTTCAGGATGTCAGCATTCTTGCGACGCCTCCTTCCAAACGCCGGCCAGTCCGGACAACCCTCAGCACGGCTGATCGCGCCTCGATGCGGGTCACCCTGATGCGGGAATATCGCCGAGGCGGTCAGAGTTTTCTCGTCGTTCCACAAATTGCGGACATTGGGCCGGTCGAGGAGATGCTGGGTGAGATCGCTCCGGAACTTTCTATACGTGTTGCTCATGGCAAGATGAAAGCCGAGTTAATGGATGAGGTAATGGTCGGGTTTGCCAATGGCGTTGGCGATGTCCTTCTGTCCACGAACATCATCGAGAGCGGTCTCGACGTTCCACGGGCGAACACGATCTTCATCTGGCGCGCCGATAGATTCGGGTTGGCGCAACTGCATCAACTCCGCGGACGTGTCGGGAGAGGTAAGGCCCAAGGAATGGCGTATTTTCTTACGGCGAATAATGACGACATTTCCGAGCAAACAAGACTGCGGCTATCGACCATGGTGGAAAACGATCGTCTTGGCGCGGGGTTGGCGATCAGCATGCAAGATCTTGACCTTCGCGGAGCTGGAGACATTGCTGGTTCCGACCAAGCAGGCCACATGAAGTTGATCGGCGTTAGTCTGTATCAAAAGCTGTTAGAACGGGCGATGAATGCAGCAAGGAAAGAAACAGTGATTACCGCGAGGCCGGTTGTTCTCAATCTCGGCATCGCCGGAGTAATCCCGCCCGACTATGTGGCGGATGGGGAAGTGAGGCTCAATCTTTACGCTAGACTGCTCCGAGCCTCGCAAACTAGCGAGGTAGATGGATTTGCGGAGGAGTTCGAGGATCGTTTCGGTGAACTACCTGAGGAGGTATCTATTCTGTTTCGCCTGACCAAGCTGCGGATTGGCGCGAACGGATTTCATATGGGCAAGCTTGACGGAGGACCGCTGGCGATGGCGATAAGCTTTGTCCAACGGCCCACTCAGAAGATGTTCAAGTTGCTAACGCGGTCACATCCGGCAGTGCTTCGGGAAGGCCGTCTGATTTACACACTGAAAACGAACAGTAGTCTGGAAAGGATAGCTTTTTTCGAGCAGCTGTTTGAAGGCATCTGATCATCCTAACACGCCGTTTACGGCCACGCGCTTTCATCCGAGGTACCGTCGCGTCCGCGAAATTTTAGCCTGATATCGTCAAGCTAAACATTGAGTTATCCGTGGAATTGACAAGGATCTGGCGAAGCGCGTCATACCTCGCCATGCCGGACGAGCTTGGCGTCGCGGCCACTTGCGAAAGCAAAGAGACGACCGGCGAGCTGCTACGGCTTAAGGAGCTCGGGGCACGATACATCCAAGGCTACGTGCTGGCTTGCCCAGGCTTTGAAACACGTCCAAAGCTGCTAGGGCCTCGTCCCGGGGTTCGATAATAATCTCATATTGAACTAAAGACTTTTCTCCGCGTTGTGTCGCACACAGCGAGGAGCGCAATGGCATTGCACGACCAATCGACCGCGGATCTTCACGGGGATACCCCATCTGCCTTTTCAAATAAGGGGTTCGCGGACCGCAAAGAACTTGCGTCGTTTGCATTTGAGCGAACCCGAATGCCGATGGTGGTGGTGGATGCCACAGCGCCGGACCAACCGATTGTACTCGCCAACTCTGCGTTTCTCAAACTGACTGGATACACGGCCGAAGAGGTGATCGGTCGAAACTGCCGCTTTTTGCAGGGACAGGGCACATCGCCCCTTGCCATTGCAGCGATACGCTCCGCCATTCTGGAGGAGCGAGAGGTCACTGTTGAAATTCTCAACTACAGAAAAGGCGGGGCACCGTTCTGGAATCAACTACACACCAGCCCTCTGCGCGCCGATGACGGAACGGTCGACTACATCTTTGCATCGCAGATCGACGTCACGGAGCGCCGCCGTATCGAGCGGCTGGAGGCGTCCGAACACCGGCTTCTGAAAGAAGTGGACCATCGCGCCAAGAACGTCATGGCAATCGTCGACAGCATCGTCAGACTCAGCAATACAGAAGATCCCAAGAGGTATGCCGCCGCCATACAGATGCGCGTCCAAGCGCTGGCGCAGGTCCACACTATGCTCGCGGAGTCTGGCTGGAGCGCGGTCAAGCTGGAGGACGTTGTTCGTCAGCAGGTAGCACCGTTCGCCGAAAAGAGGCTGACGGTTTTTGGTCCACCTGTCATGCTGCCGTCGCCCTTGGTTCAACCCCTAGGCCTTGTTTTGCACGAACTTGCTGTCAACGCGGCACGTCACGGGTGCTTGCGAGCGCAGGGAGGTACCGTTGCCATCCAGTGGGAGCCGTTGCCGGAAGAGTCTGGCTTCGAACTCGCATGGCTCGAGGCTGGGCCGCGCTTAGAGCCGGCGGAGCGCAGACCCGGTTTTGGGTCTATTCTTGTCACGGCGATGATAGAGACACAGTTGAAGGGTCGCGTGCACAGGACATGGACAGACAACGGATTGGAACTGCGCTTATCCATTCCCCTGTCCGGTTCCAGTATGTAGGCTGGGATCAAGATGCTACTCGGTTCGGTTCCAAACCAGGACTACAGGACAATGTCGCGGGGGTAGCGTTGAAATAAAGTACTGGCTCGATTTCGCCGCCCGGATGCAAATCTAAGCTTTACCGCCTGAATATGACGGGACCCCGCTGCGATAGCGATGTCGCGCATTTGTAGCAGCACGGACCCCAAGGTGCTCCTCGAAAAAAGGGGCAACAATAGAAAGCAAAATTGTCCCGATTTTGGTCGATGCACGGGTTTATGCCGGGAGTACTGTCCATGCACCGGGGCAGTGTATCTATGTTGATATCGATGCCGTCAGACTGAACACGGGTTCGATATTTAATCGTTGAAATCGGATCGTGTCATTCGGGCCATTTCGGCTAGGAACTGGTCGGAAGACGGGGGCGGCTCTTCGCGGAGGCATCCCGCTGTGAGGGCTGAATTCGGCTTCAGTTTTTGCCTGCGCCGCTCCTCCCGGACTGCCTGATAGAGCCGACGCATTTCAGCCATGTCGTCTCGTGATTTGCCCAGCGTTCGGCCAGCGATAAGAAGTCTGCATCGGCCGCGATGGATCGGCCCGCGACGCCTTTAAAATACGATCAGCTTCTGAATTTTGGCCTGGCGGGTTTCGATTGTCATCCGTTACTCTGTTAGCACTAAAAGGCCCGCCGAAGCGGGCCTCGTATTTCATCATGCGGAGGGTTATCAAGCAACCTTCTTCTTGCCAGCCTTAGGGTTTGCCGAAGCCTCACCAAGCTGGGTGAGCAGCTCGTCGGTGGTGATTTCCTCTTGGAGATTGGCGTCGAGCAAGGCAACAGCTTCTTTGTATCCAAGCTGTTCAGCCCAGGACTTCAGGGTACCGTAACGCGCGATCTCGTAATGCTCGACAGCTTGTGCTGACGAGATCAGCCCAGCATCGAGGGCGACCGAGCCCTTGTATTCTTCCATAATTTCCTCGCCTTCGGCGATGATACCCTGGATGGCTTCGCAGGTCTTGCCGCGGGCAGCCTTGCCGATGATTTCGAACACCTGCTGCAGGCGTTGGATTTGGCCGTCGGTTTCGTCGCGATGCTTCAAGAACGCGGCCTTGCCTTCTTCCGACTGCGCGGCGCGAGCCATTTTCGGAAGTGCTTTCAGGATCTGCTTCTCAGCGAAGTAAATGTCCTTGAGCGTGTCGAGGAACAGATCGTCAAGTGTCTTCTCAGCCATGTGATCTCCTTTTAGCGGCGAGCTTGAAATGCAGGACTCAACCACGCTTGCGTAAAATTGTTCCCCTCGGAACCGCCAGACCTGCACGTAGTTTCAGGTGCGGAGGTAGCGACATTACAAACTTGGAAACCGGAGAAACTTGTGCATCATAGCTGTGTCTTACCCATCATGAGTGTGGCGATGTGCCGCGCCAATGGCCACTCCTACCGCCATGGTTAGCTGTGAGCTTCTCGACTAGGGGCCGGTTCCTAAAATCCGCAGAATGGCGTCGTTTAGCTTGTCTGGTTGCCAACTGCGCAAGTTGGTTGTCGAGGAGGCCCGGTCTACAAGGTGAACTGGCAGCTCTCGAGGCCGCAGTTTCTTACCCACGGCGTTACCTTGGCTGTGGAACCATTTCCGATAAGACCGGTTTTCGGGTTTGAGCCTAGCATTTGTAGCATGAGTGCGGGTAGCGGAAATATTCGTAACAGATAGATAGGCCGGAGCGACATGAAACAGAATTGGCCGAAACAAATCTGGATTGTTCGTCATGGTGAAAGTGCCGGGAATGTTGCCCGCGACGCCGCAGATTTTGCTGGACATGCACACATCGATATCACCGAACGGGATGTCGACGTACCGCTGAGTACGCTTGGCCAACAACAATCTGACGCGCTAGCAGCATGGTTCGGCGGCTTAAAGATATCAGAACAACCAGATGTTATATTGGCATCACCCTATAAACGGGCACTGCGGACCGCCGAAACCATCGCCCAACAGCTTTCAGAGCCGCCAAAGTTCGCCGTGATTCTGGACGAGCGGCTGCGGGAGAAGGAGTTCGGCATCCTCGATCGATTGACACGTCGTGGGATCGAAGAGCTTCATCCAGATCAGGCTGAGCTTCGGCGGATCATGGGAAAATTCTATCACAGGCCGCCGGCGGGCGAGAGTTGGTGCGATGTGATTCTTCGACTACGAAGTATGCTCGATACGATCAGCTTGCACTACGCCGATCAACGCGTCTTGATCGTCGCTCATCAGGTGGTCGTTTTGTGCATGCGTTATATCATTGAGAATCTGTCTGAAGAGCAAATTCTGGAGATTGATCGGCAAGGCGACGTGTCGAATTGCGGGGTTACCGAATATGTCGCTGAAACTCGCAAGGAAGTCGGGGGGAGCCTGATCTTGAGGCGCTACAATTTCGTGGCACCGCTGATCGAGGCTGGAGCGCCGTTAACGGCTGAAACAGACGCTAACGTGGCTGCCCGATGATGAACTTTCAAATTATCGACTCCAACATGCTCGCGTCCCTTCCGCTGCCGCAACCAGCGGAAGGAAGCAAGGAAGAGCGCGGTCGGGTCTGCATTATCGGTGGAAGCACAGAAGTGCCGGGAGCTGTCCTTTTGGCTGCCCTGGGCGCAATGCGCGCCGGGGCTGGAAAACTTCAGATCTTCTCCGCAGAAAGCCGGGCCGGAGCGCTCGCAGTTGCTATGCCTGAAGCGTTGGTCATCAGCCTGGCAGAAACGCCAAATGGGGGTCTCCAGTGTGCGCCCTTTCAGTCCAGCGCTTCCAGGTGGGCCGACGCGAATGCGCTGCTTGTGGGCCCTGGAATGGTAGAGGAGCCTGATTGTCACGAGATACTGAAATGTCTGCTTGAAACTGCCAACGCAGCCAACATCGTCGTAGATGCCGGGGCTCTTCCCCGAATCACCGAACTCGGCGACAGTCTGTGCAAAAGGGTGGGGCGCATCATCATCACCCCGCATGCCGGAGAGATGGCGAACCTGCTAAGTGTAGACAAAGAGGTCGTTGAAGCCGATCCCGCCTCAGCTGCTTTACGATTGACGCAAGAGTTTGGATTGGTGGTTGTGATGAAAGGTAGCCAGACCATCGTCACTGCACCGGACGGGAACTGGCGTTACACGGGCGGTGGCGTCGGGCTGGCCACGTCTGGCTCAGGCGATGTCCTTGCTGGCATTATTGCAGGATTATTAGCGCGCGGTACCAAACCTGCGGCTGCGGCCATATGGGGCGTTTTCCTTCATGGCGAAGCAGGCTCAAAGCTCGCCAAGTCGGTTGCCCCGCTTGGATTCTTGGCTCGTGAGATTCCCGCCCTGATACCCCAGCTTATGATCGATGCTTCGTTCAAAAGGTAACCGCAATCTCGCCGCATTCCCCTTGCGATTTCGAAGCGTCCGTCGCCTTCATAATGCCATGGGTGTGACCATTCCGTATGTGAAAAAACGGCCGTTTTAATACGTTTGGGATCGCTGAATCAGTTCTTAACCTCAGTTTCGGAAATGATTTTGTCCCGTGTGCACCGAGAGCGACTGTTGCTTTCTCGATGCACGGCGATAAAGAACCGAAATTCAACGCTACATCAGCTTCAAATGAAATTCGGCAAGATCCCCATTGATGATGTCCGCATGCACTATTGACGCGATTTGGAGCCGATCATGACACTGCAGCCGCGGCGGCGTAAAGCGATCTGTTAAGCGCCTGTCACGCGGATCGCACGGCGCGGAACTTTCTCACTCTTGCGTGCGATCCACATGTCTGATCGGAACACCACCGCCGATGGCCATTGCGGGAAAGGTCTAGAAACAGCCATCCGCAATTTGGACCCTGACATGCCCGGATGGGGCGACGCTCACCCTTGGATGTCAGCAACTCTGCGGCTACCCAGCCGATACGGTCGGCGGTCGCATCCAGATGCTCTGCAGGTGAATGCTGCCATTCGATCCTGCCTGCCACACTGAACAATTTTCGTTTCGTCTGAGCGCTCTGTACCACATTGTTGAGAAGTGCCAGATCTGCCTCGCCGACCGAGCTCTCCTCCGATTCCGTCAGAAAAATGCGATGCAGGGCCTCTCGCAGTGCTCTTGCGTGGATCAGTTCTTTTTGAGCTTTGGAGGGCGATTTCATTGCGTTCGACCGCAGAACGGTGCGCTCGTCCTCGTCGATCAGATCGACGCGCCGCGCCCAGGTGACCAGATCATTGGGAGTATTCAAGAAATCGGGACCCCAGCGCTCACCGCGGCAGTCGACAGTGTTGACGAAGTCGAGGGCTGGGTGGCCGCCAAGTAGACTGATATCGGCGATGGTCTTCTGATTTGTCATTTCTTCAATATCGGATGAGGGAACGATTTGGGCAAGAGGGGGTTGTAACGGTTTATATGTTATTTAGCCGTTACAGAGATTGGACTGCCATGACCCTGGACCGCAAAAAAAACCAGCTTCGCTTTCTGATGCTGTGCATTATCTGGGGAAGCACCTGGATCGGGACCAAGGCGGGCATCGAAGTTGTGCCGCCCCTCTTGTTTGCCGGGACCCGTTTCACTGCGGCAGGCGTTTTGCTGCTACTATATGGGTGGGCCCGGGGCGAGGCAGCGACCTTCAAAGTTGGGGACAGCATCCGTTTTGTCGCCGTCAGTATGTTGATGATCACCCTGTGTTACGGGCCGTTGTTTTGGGGCATGCAGTATATCGATACTGGCACCGCCGCCGTCCTAGAGATGTCGCTGACACCGATCGCTCTTCTATGCTTTGCTCTGTTATTGCGCGAGGAGTGTCTCGACGTAAGGAGGGTTCTTGCAATCTTGCTTGGAGTGTCGGGGCTGATCGTTCTCTTTTGGCCATCTGCCGCAGATGGCGATGTTTCAAAGCCCGAGGCCTTTGCTGGCGCGAGCTTCTGGGGCGGATTGGCGGTCGCGTCGGCGGCGTTCACTTATGGATACGGCTCAGTGCTGGCACGGCCGCTGCTGCGATCCTATCCGGCCCTGTCCGTGGCGGGCATCACGACGTTGGTCGGCGGCATTGCCTTGCTGGCCGTAGCACTGCTGTCAGAGCCGGGTGCACTTTCCGCCCTCTCAGGCAACTGGGGCAAAATCGCCTGGACCGGCTGGTCCTTCCTCGTCATCTTCGGTTCGCTCATCGGCTATACCACCTACATGCGGCTGCTGAGGGATATCGGCGCATCGCGTGCCGGCAGCTATGCCTTCGTGTCGCCAGTGATCGCCGTCGCACTCGGCGCGCTCTTCTTTTCCGAGCAGGTTACCGTCTTAGACGTGGTCGGCATTATCGTCATGCTAATTGGCGCATATTTGGCAATGGCGGAAACGTCAGTCACGAAACCCACAGCGCTTGAAATGTGAGAACGAAACGTAAATCAGACGGCAACAGAATGTAATTCCTGCAGGCGACAGCGGAGGGAGGTGACGTCCTGATCAGGTAATATCTGGCCATATGGGACATTAACGGCACACCTGCTGACGATTTCGATGAGCCTGCGAAAAAGTCGGTCGGTTTCGGCGAAGATGGAAGGGACGTCGAGAGCCCGCCACTTTCATCTCGATGGATGGCAACACGGCAGGCTCGGTTTCATGCCAAGTGCCGCCTTGTTGCGTTTGGGACAGGTCGGCCGATCGGTGCGCATGCGTCAATCGTCTCAGCCCGGCCGTCGTATTATTGCAATTTCGGGAAGCGCGGAGCTCGGCATGCTTTCGATCCAGAGACGACCAGGGCCCTGTTCGTCTATTGAACGACCAGCACAACGCGTTCATCCATGGAAGAATGTTTGACTTTATTGCGCGACCCTGCTCGGGCGTTTAAAATGTCCCTATGGCGGTAACATTAATTGCCTGATCATCAGCCAAAGATAGTTGAGAAGGACCGATCCAACGGAGCATTGAGCTACATAATTGGCGCCGTCGGCGTCCTTATACCTGAGCTCTTTGGTGTCAAACGTCCATAGTCCCGCATTGCCATCTTTCTCCGAGGGAAAAAGACCCCGCTGGAGCGCGGCCAGCCACCTGATGGCGCTGGAGGGAGGCACAGGGGTGTCGTTCCAGCGGCTGAGGAACTTGCTGGCTGTAATTTTGTGACTCTATCGGTGACTACTCGTTGCACGGTGTCGGTAGAATGCCTTTGGCCGCCATCAAGATGTCAAGGTCGTTCTCGGATGGCCCAGAAACCTCGAAAAGCCTGCGTGCGTCTTCTGATGATAACCCGTACTTCAACGCAAACTCATCAATTGTCAGCGACCTGCCTCTCGTCGGGCGGTTTTTTAGTGATTTGTTTTGCATTTTTTTACCTCTCGACCGAGAGATGTTGCAGAGCTGAAGCCAGTCAATACAGCTCGTGTAGATTTTTTGCACCAAACCGAATTGACTTCAGTACGTGTTGAGTGACCCGCAAAATTCAGGACTGGTGGATGTGCCAGATCGTCATATTGCTTCCGTCTTGGCATGGCCCCTCTCAACCGATGATGAGGAGCCAATCTGCCAGAACGGCGCTTGCGAAAATCGACCTTAAGTCCACGTCCAAGACTGTCCTGGAATTGGCGGAATCGCTGTCCCGTTCCGCGAATCACCGGAATTCCTGTCCCGAAATTAGTGAAACACGCAACCAGAGATTTCTGGGTGCTTTGGAAACGTCGCTGATGGCCGGTCGAGGTCTGATGAAGGTTGGAGTATCCTGGCCTAGCTGAAAATAGTTGGTGATGCCTACAGCAGTTCCGCAACCGTCTTCATTCGACCAAGCTGTGGCCAAGCGAGTTTGACAAGGAACTTCTGCCCTCCTGACTGGTTCCCCTCCATTCAAAGGAGAAAGACCATGGGCAGTACTACACCGACAGATGGCGCACCCGGAACAACCGATCAGTCCCCACGTTGGGAAGGTCCGGAGGCAACGAGGCCACGGGGCTATCTTCCCGCGAAAGATAATCCCGACGTGGATCGGGATGCTTTGGGCGAAAACAATCAGGACCCCGAGCGCAATACCCCTTCCGATGCCCTCAAGATCAAGGAAGACGCCAAGGGCCAATACGCGAAATCTCGCGCTGATGGAGATAGCACGGGAGTTGCCAGTGCCAAGCCGACTGTGGTGACAGGATCAGAAGACGTAACCGGCCATCGCACTCCGCCGGGCGAAACGGCACCAGACAAGGATTGGGACGCCAATTTCGACGAAACGGAAAGAGATCGCTCCCGCGAGTAGTCGATGGCGGCCACGACATCGGGTCCGGAAGAGCCTTACCTAACGAACGAGATCCGGGCAGTCAGACCGGGACCGATCTCTTGGTCAAGGCTAGCGGCCAGAATCGAACAGCTCCGACCATGACATAAGTGCGCGATCTGATGGGACAGCGACCTGACGCTTAGTGATTTCACCTCGCTGCCCAGTCAACCTTCGTCCAAGTCAGCGACCATTCATACTCGCTGCCCTCGGTGTGGGTATAGAGGCCGTGGTCGTGCACTTTGGCCTCCAGAGTGGTAAATTCGGGCGGGGCCATGCCGGGCAAATCCATACGCGCGAATAGTCTCGAAGCTCATCCAAAGTGGTGACGTGCTGAACGTCCTGGCGCCCACGCACGCTAATCGTCCAAGCGTAGATGGTCTCGGATTCTCCTTGCCTACGCGCTCGTGAATAAAGGCGGTCTCTTCATTACTGTCTTTCGGGTCGTCATGCGCATGGGCGTACACACCCGCAGATTTCTCAAAACCTCTGATTGTTTCAAGCGTTTCCCAGCCGTGTCGGGTCGCTTCCTCCAAGATCATTTGCAAAGGACCGTCAACTTCTTCTGGCAGACCAGATGACGGTCCTTGTTAGATACTGGATATTTCAGTTTGTCGATCATCGCAGGCTCCTCCAACATGGAGACCCTGACCGGGTTTGGATTGTTCCGGCTATCTCTTTGGCGGAGAATCTGGCTTCTCGGCCATGCGCAACTCCCGCAGGCGCTGAGTTTTCCGCTGATCGGCTTCGCGACGCTCCCTAATCGCTTCCTGGGCTACAGCCTTTGATTGGTCGAAGTTTCCGAGTGCCGATGGTCCGCGCTTGCGTCTCTGTCTCGATTCTTCCATTTCATGCCTCCTGTGCTTTATTTGGCCACCTTCGCTTTGGCCTGTGTGAGTGCGGTGAATAGTTCTTCTGGGATGCAGGGCTTTGGCAACCAGATACCATCGTGGAAGTTGGGATCGGCGTCCTTGTTGCCTGAGCCAGAACAAATGACGAACGGCACACCTTTGTTCCTCAGAAGCGTTGCCACACTTGAAGACGGTCCGTCCTTTAACTGAATATCTAAAAGGGCAACGGCGGGGGTTTGCGATTGAAGCCATTCCTCAGCGGCGGCACGGCTTGATATAACTGTAATCTGCGTAAACCCAGCCCGCTCAGCGTAATGCTCATGGTCCATCGCGATGAGCGGCTCGTCTTCGAGTATGAGGATTGATTTACTTACGCTGGTGCTCATAGCGCCTCCTTCCAACACCCTAGGATGTATCGCAGGAGACTATCGAACTACCGGATCTGATTTTTGGCAATAAAATATTTAAATAGGTTGGGAATCGTCGCCAGGTTGGCCGTCCAAATGAATGCGGTCAGTTAACGGAGTTGTTGACGTTCACCTTGGCGACAGCGTTGCCTTGGCTGTCGGCAATCTCAACGCCCTTTACTTGGTGGCACGACCGCCGGCCATATCGTCAGACGCCATTTCCGAAAGGCTTGACTGTGCGTCGGCCTTCGCTTTTTCCAGATCGGGGAAGTTTATGCCTTCATCATCCCGTTCAGTGCCGTCGGCAGTAATTAGGTGGAAAAAGTAGTGCGGCATGCAGTGCCTCCAACCGGTCGAAATGACCGCGCACCGCGGGGCCAAGTTGGCTTGTGCTGGCTGGGGATTGGCAACAGTGCCAGCAGCGGTCAACTTGAACGGCGCATGTTTGTTCCGGGCGATTTTCTGGTCATTCGATGGATTAGATTCCGGTAGCGTCGCCTTATCTCTCGCCCTCTAAAAAGAGGCGTGTCTTAGCTTCCCGTCATTCGTCCAAGCGCTAAACTCGATCTCCGCAAATTTCCAAGTTTGAGGCAGCTGCTCCGAAAGAACTCCGTCTCGCGTTGAGGATGGCGTTTTGGACCGGACAGCGCCAGGGCGCTCCTGCACGCCTTATGGAACGCCTATGATGGTGAGAAGCTGAAGCTGCGACCAGACAAGACTGGCGTGAGGGTAGCAGTGCCATCGGGCAGCCACTTCGTGAGCCATTGGCCAGGACAGTTAGAGTCGCCCCGACTATCTTGGTAAATGCGCGTGGGAAGCCGTGGGCCTTAGAAGGGTTCAGAGCATCTTGGCGGATTGCCAAAAGGCCGACATCGTCGGGCTCACATTTCATAATCTAAGAGGAACTGCAGTAACTCGGACAGGCCTCACTGGCTGCACTACAGCTGAGATCGGTTCTCTAACAGACCTTAAGCTTTCCGACGTGGACGCAGTTCTCGACGCCCACTATTTTGTATATAGGGCTTACCTAGCCGCAAACACCATGAGGAAACTAGAAGGTTACGTGACTATGACGTGACATGGCCGTGACATCATGCTCGCAGAGGCCAAGAGCCCAGTATTAGTACTTGCAAAACCCCTAAATTAGTAGTGGTATGTGAACACTCTTGGGAGAGTGAGGCAGTGCATTCCATATTGCAGGTTTTATATTGTGAGCCATATTACGCCGCCATCTCCTGCCGGGAGTGGCGGCATTTTTTTTGGCTAGCTGGCCGGCTTACGCCGTGAAAACGTCATCAGCAAGATGCGGCGCGGATCGGCGCCGTTGACGATCAGATGCGCGACCCGGTGAGCCAGCGTGTTGGTCTTGCCGGATCCGGCGCCGGCGATGATCACCAAAGGTCCCGCCGTCTGTCCGTCTGCCAGTCCAACGCCGTGTTCCACAGCCTGCCGCTGCTGCTCGTTCAGTTTTTGCAGATAGGCAACCGTCATGCTGTGATCCCCGATAAGTACTTGTCTGTTCTGGCTGTTTTGGTATGTATGCCCGTCGCTTGCGCGTCGCGTTCCGCCATCCCGCCTTTAGCCCCGGCCAGAATCAGCATTGACTCATTTGGAGGGATAAGAACAAATAATGAACATATCAGCCGCGATCGCCGCTGAAAAGCCCTGAACAGCATGAGGAAGATATCCGCAGCCTGTCCTTAACTTCGCCTTCAATCTGACTGCTGCAGACTTCGCGAGCGCATCCAGTGCCCTCGAAGGGATACTTGTGCGCAAAGGGCAAGGTTCTTTCATCCGGTCGTTAGATCAGGGAACGGAAGGGCTTCCGCGCTAATCTAAACAGCCAGCCTCTTCTCCCGGAACGTTGGCGATCTACGGAGTTTTCAATATCAACCATCACTAAAGTAAATCAAGTTCCCTTGTAGAGGGTGCCGGAGGGTTCAATCCACTTTTCCGGCCGCACCCGCGAAAGTACGGCTCCCTGCCGCGGTTGTACGGGAGGTGAATCTTCAAATTGTCAGGACGAGCGGCGGAAGACGTCAAGACTTAAGCGCACTTCGGCCCGAGTTATTCCTTCAGCATCTTGAATTTCGATAGCAATCATATTTACAGGACTGATGGGGAGAAAATCTGGCGCCAACTCACAAATGGCGACACGGGCCTGCCCAATTGCCTGCTCTAGATCGTCAAATTCAATTTCATCATCGGAATTTGGTGCGGCGAGGTCATACGGGCTCCTAAAAAAAAAGATCGGCAAACTGGCCTCCTGTTAACGACAGCTTGGGTTGGTTGAAGCTCCTGTTTCGCCGGCTAGCTGCAGGCCCAGGAACTCTTATTTTCCGATGCTTGCGCGAAGTAATTTAGGCGCTTATCTAGTCCGTATGCGGCAAAAGAGGTTACCCGCTTTTGCGGGATTTCAGCTCCTTTGCAACCGACTTCTTCAATGCGTCCATAATGTTCACAATGTTGCTCTTTTCCTCGTCATCATTCTTCGTGGATTTCGCAGTCATGGCCTTCGACGGCTTTTTGGATTTCTTCTTATCGGCTATCAGCTTCAGCAAGCTTTCCTGGATCGGGTCGGACGCCATTTCCGGCGACCAGTCCTTCAGCCGTTTTTTAATCACTGCCTCAAGTGCGGAAACGCCTTTGGGATCTGACTTTTTATCTATGCCTGTGAAATATTCGCTTTCCGGCCGCACTTCATCTCCGAAGCGAAGGGTCCAGACGACGATGCCTTCGCCGCGCGCCTCCAGCACGACAGCCCGTTCCCGACGACTGAGGACAACGCGAGATATGCCGACGACATCCTCCGACGCCATAGCTTGCCGTATGACCGCGAAAGCTTCGTCGCCGATTTTGTCGTTTGCGGTGAGGTAGTATGGAGTTTCGAGATAGACCCACTCGATGCTTCCACGCGGAACGAACTTTTCGATGTCAATTGTCCGGACCGTCTCCAATTCGACGGAGTCCAGATCCTCGTCGGTCAGGAGCACATAATCGTTCTCACCGCGCTCGTAGCCCTTTGCTTCGTGTTCATCATCGACGGGCTTGCCGGTCAGGCTATCCACGTACTGGGAGACCACCCGGTTCCCGGTATCTTTGTTCAGCGTATGAAAGCGGACTTTTTCGGAGTCAGAAGTGGCTGGGGTCATTACCACAGGGCAGGTGACGAGCGAGAGCTTGAGGTAGCCTCTCCAATATGGGCGGCGCGGTGCCATCGATCAGCTCGCCTTCTTTTGTGCGGGTTTCGCCCGGCTTTTGGTGGATTTGGAAACTGTGGCCTTCTTGCCCGAATTGGCATTGGCGGCCTTCGGCTTGCTTGCCGCCGGCTTATCCATACCGGCGCTCTCGCGCAGAGCCTTGAGCAGGTCGTTCGGCTTGGAAACCTTGATGGGCTTGGGCTTCGGCAGGGTCTTGCCCTCCGCCTTCGCCTTCACCAGCGCGGCGAGGGCATCCTCGTAGCGATCATCGAATTTCGCGGGGTCGAAGTCCCCCTTCTTGGTAGTGATAATGTGCTTGGCCAGATCGAGCATCTCCGCTTCGACCTTGACCTTGGCCACGTCTTTGAAGATTTCATCGGAAGAGCGGACTTCGTAATCGTAGTTGAGGGTCGTTGCGATCATGCCCTTGCCGTGCGCCCGGATGAGGACAGTTCGCATCCGGCGGAAAAGCACAGTGCGAGCAATCGCCGTGGCACTGGTCCTGCTCAGGGCATCCCGGATGCTGGTAAAAGCATCGTGGTCGGCTTCGTCGACCGGTACCAAATAGTAGGGCTTATCGAAATAGATGTCGTCGATCTTGCCGCAGGGGACGAATGCTTCGGCTTCCAACATTTTGTCAGAGTCTGGCACAACCGCTGCCACTTCATCGGGATCAATCATGATGTAATCACCGTTGCCCGTCTCGAAGCCCTTCACCTGTTGGTCGCGTTCCACGACTTCCTCAGTCTCACTGTCGATGAACTCGCGCTTCAGGCGGTTTCCAGTGCTCTCGTTGATCATATGGAAGCTGATCCGCTCGGATGTCGAGGCTGCCGTGTAGAGGCCCACGGCACAACTGATTTCACCAATCTTCAGGTGACCTTTCCACTGAGCGCGATGTGCAGCCATTTCCGTCCCTTCCAGTCCGTTCCGGAGGAAACTCAACGCCGCCTAGTTAGTTCCGGCGTTTTCGTTGGATGGATCATCGTCATTCAGGGCGAAGGGTCAATGTTGAGGTTTCAGTGCAATGGCCGAAAAACCTGTGGCCGAACAGGATGGCAATGAAACCACTGGGGGACTAACAGCGTTTGAACAGGCGATAGAACATAAAGGACAAGTTGCCATGGCAGACGACAGCACTACGACAATACGAGCAACGTTCGAAACACGTGCGGCAGCTGATCTCGCCGTCGAACACCTTGTTCAGCAACACGGTATTTCCAGGCCCGACATTTTCGTCCAGTCCGCAAGTCGTGAAAATACCGCCGGCTCCAAGCCATCCGGTGGTGATGCCTCGCATGAAGGTGGCGCTCGCCAAGATGGGGCATTTGAAGGCGAAATCGAGGTCTCTGCGGATATCGCCGCTGATCAGGTCGCCGCCGTCCAACGAAGCTTCGGAGATGCCGGAGCGGTCCGCGTTTCGGGCAAATAGCAGTTTACGGGGCCGACTTGAGATCGGCCCCGTTTCTCTTGCGTCAGGATTATAAACCATGGCCTACAATCTCTCGACGTACCGCGGCAAGCGCGATTTTAAAAAGACCGCCGAGCCCAGTGGAGAGGCGAAGGTCAGTGCGTCCGACCGTCGTCGGTTCGTGATCCAGAAGCATGACGCGACGCGCCTTCACTACGATCTTCGGCTGGAGCTGGACGGAGTGTTTAAGTCCTGGGCGGTGACAAGAGGTCCCTCACTCGATCCCGGCGACAAGCGCCTCGCGGTTGAAGTGGAAGATCATCCGCTCGACTACGGAGATTTTGAAGGTACAATCCCCAAAGGTCAGTACGGTGGCGGGACAGTTATGCTGTGGGATCGCGGCTATTGGGAGCCGGAGGGAAAAAAGACACCGGAAGAGGCGCTCGCCAAGGGTGATTTCAAGTTCACGCTTGAAGGCGATCGCCTGCATGGCAGTTTCGTGCTCGTCCGCATGCGGCATGATCGCGATGGCGGCAAACGCACCAATTGGCTGCTGATCAAGCATCATGACGATTATTCTGTCGAGGAGAACGGCGCAGCCGTGCTTGAGGAGAACCATACATCGGTTGCATCCGGCCGGACGATGGAGGCTATCGCATCCGGCAAAGGTAAAAAACCCAAACCGTTCATGCTGCAAGGCGGCGCGGTGGAAGCGGATGCGGTGTGGGACAGCAATCATGGTCTTGCCGCCGAAGAGCGCAAGGCCGGGTCAAAGACAGCCACCAAGTCAGCGAAGAAGCCGGCGGCCAAACGCGCGAAATCTTCGATGCCGGACTTTGTCGCTCCCCAGCTTTGCGAGACCCTGGCGCGACCGCCAACTGCACATGGCTGGTTCCACGAGATCAAGTTCGACGGCTATCGCATCCAGATGCGAGTCGAGAACGGTGAGGTCACCCTGAAGACCCGCAAGGGCCTGGACTGGACGGCGAAATGGTCTGCCATCGCTGCGTCGGCGTCCAAGCTTCCCGACTGCATCATCGATGGTGAGATCTGTGCCCTCGATGAAAACGGCGCTCCCGATTTTGCTGCGCTGCAGGCTTCGCTTTCGGAAGCCAAGACGGACGACCTGGTCTTTTTCGCCTTCGATCTCCTGTTCATTGGGGACGAGGATCTGCGTGAATTGCCGCTCACCGCGCGAAAGGACAGGCTTGCTGCGTTCTTGTCCGACGCTGGCGACGATCCCAGGCTTCGCTTCGTTGAGCATTTTGAAACCGGCGGCGATGCGGTGTTGAAGTCTGCCTGCCGCCTGTCCCTGGAGGGTATCGTCTCGAAAAAGGCTGATGCGCCCTACCGGTCCGGTCGCACGGAGACCTGGGCGAAATCGAAATGCTGGGCGGGTCACGAAGTGGTCATCGGCGCCTATGCCACGACCAATGGCAAGTTCCGCTCGTTGCTTGTCGGCGTCAACCGCGGCAGCCACTTCGTCTATGTTGGTCGCGTCGGAATAGGCTATGGCGCAAAAGTCGTCGAGACATTGTTGCCGAAGCTGCAAGAGATGGAGACCTCGAAGTCACCGTTTACAGGCATCGGTGCGCCGAAGAAATCTTCAGACATTGTCTGGCTGAAACCCGAACTGGTCGCCGAGATTGAATTTGCCGGCTGGACGGGTGATGGCCAGGTTCGGCAGGCGGCGTTCAAGGGTTTGCGCGAAGACAAGCCGGCCGAGGAGGTGGAAGCCGAGACGCCCGCGTCTCCAGTCGAAAACGAAGTGCCCGATCCAGAAACTGACAAGCCGGCGCCCAGGAAGTTTCGCAAGGGCGCGAAGGTGGAGGTGATGGGCGTTATGATCTCGAGCCCCGACAAGCCGCTGTGGCCGGATGCCGGCGACAACGAGCCGGTCACGAAGCTCGACCTGGCGCGCTATCACGAAGCGGTTGGGCCTTGGCTGGTCGATCATATCAAGGGCCGACCCTGCTCGATCATTCGCACGCCCGATGGAATTGGTGGCGAGCAGTTCTTCCAGCGCCATGCCATGCCGGGGACGTCCAACCTGCTTGAGCTTGTCACCGTCTTCGGCGATAAGAAGCCCTATCTGCAAATTGATCGGGTCGAGGGACTGGCTGCGATTGCCCAGATCGGCGGCGTCGAGCTTCACCCCTGGAACTGCGAGCCCAACCAGCCGGAAGTGCCGGGACGGTTGGTGTTCGATCTCGATCCAGATGTTGAATTCTCCACCGTCGTCGAGGCCGCACGAGAAATCCGAGACCGCCTCGAAGACCTGGGACTTGTCAGCTTCTGCAAGACGACCGGAGGCAAGGGCCTGCATGTCGTCACGCCCTTGGGCTTGCCGAAGGGCAAGAAACTCAACTGGGATGAGGCGAAAGGCTTCGCGCACGACGTCTGTCAGGATATGGCGCGCGACAATCCAGAGCTCTACCTCATCAAGATGGCCAAGAACCAGCGCGAGGGCCGCATCTTCCTCGACTATTTGCGCAACGACCGGATGGCGACGGCAGTCGCGCCATTGTCGCCGCGCGCACGTCCGAGCGCAACCGTATCGATGCCCCTCAACTGGAGCCAGGTGAAAACGGACCTGGATCCCAAGCGATTCACCGTCAGGACCGTACCGGAGCTGTTGAAGAAGAGCACCGCGTGGCAGGACTATTGCGACGGACAGCGGCCGCTGGAACAGGCCATCAAGCGGTTGGCAAAATCGCGAAAGGCGGCGGCTTGAGTATGGCTACAAGTGATTGAGCGATGGATGCGTGCCGACGCGCTGTTGTTCCGCGGAGGGGAGAAGCGCCTCGTCGCCACCGATCCGGCCTGGATTCCACTCCGTCTGGCACTCCGTTTCCACAAGATCGGCAGGAGCAGAGCCGCAAGCAACCTGTTTTCCTATCTGCTGCGCCGGCTGAGAGCCAAAGGTCCGGTAGCATCATTGAAAGCGGTGCCGTTCCAAGGGGTGACAAGTGCTGCGATGGTCTACGACACCCAGCCCATCGTCGATCATTTCCGCAAGGTCGACGATAATCGCCTCATGGGAGCCATGGTGATCGAAGGTGACGAGCGCATCTATTTCTTCGAGCTCGAGCGCGTTAAAGATGTGTGAACTGATGCGGCAGGCTCGGCCTGCCGCGTCAAGCTAGTTTCGCCGCCGCAAATGGAGCGACGAGGAGAAGCTTCAGATTGTCGCCGAAAGTCATAGCGACGAGATGTCGGTCAGTGCTGTTGCGCGGCGGCAAGGTTTGTCGCCTGGTCAGTTGTTCACCTGGCGGCGGAAGTCGCGGAAACAATCGGAGCAGACGTCAACGCCGATGTTCGTGCCAGCAGTGATGGATAAGCCTGCAGAGATGCCTTTGAGAGCAACGGTAGTTAGAGAGCGTAAAGTTGGATGAGATCCCGCAGGGACGATTGGCTGTAGCCCAGATGCGTCCTCCGTGGGCCTCCACGATGGAGCGGCAGATAGAAAGTCCCATACCAATGCCATCAGATTTCGTGGTGGAAAGCGCGCAAATAAGTGAGAACGCTCTAAATGTCCGTAACGTTCATTTGCCGGGCAGATCGTTGCGCGCCTCGACCCTCGCAAAACAATACTGCGGTAGGGCACTTTAGTCTGCATGTTGTGGTTGTTTTGTTTGCTTCTTCGCGAAATCCCGGGCAGCCTGAATAAATGCGCTAAAGGCGGCTGGCGGATTTTTCCTGCCGGGATAGTATAAAGCCAGTGGCGCCAGCGATGGAGTCCAATCCTCGAGAACGCGCACCAGTCGGCCGGCCGCAAGATCATCACGCACGTCCGCTTCCATAACGTATCCGAGCCCGACGCCATTTTGTGCCGCTATTCTGACAAGGCTCGATTCGTCGAGAGTGATCGAGCCTTGTACATCGATCTGGACAGCCTCCCCGTCCTTTTCAAATTTCCACCGAAACAAGGCGTTGTCGGGAAGCCGAGCGCGGATGCAACGAAACCGGTAAAGGTCGGCTGGGACGATTGGCTTTCCGTGAGTGCGCAGGAAGTCTGGCGATGCAACAACTGCATTGCTGCGCTTCAAACCGAGCGGTACGGCGATCATGTCGGCCGGCACCAGATCAGCCGGCCTCAAGCCCAGGTCGAAGCCCGCGGCAACGATGTCAACGATCCGTCCCTCCGTGACCAGATCAATATGCACCTGAGGGTAGCGCTGCATGAACGACATTATGAGCGGTTCCATGACCTCGCGCGCTGCTGTCGCGAAGGCGTTGATGCGCAATGTGCCCGCCGGAGTGTCCTGAAGCGATTGGACCGTGAGCATAGCATCGTGGATGTCCTTCATTGCGGGGCCAACCCGCTCGGCAAAAGTTTTTCCAGCGTCGGTGAGCGAGACGCTACGCGTTGTACGGTTGAACAGGCGAACGCCAAGACGCTGCTCAAGCTTTGCAACGGCGTTGCTTAATGCTGTTGTGGACATGCCGAGCTCAAGCGCGGCCGCTCGAAACGAGCCCAGGCGCGAGATGCTGAGAACGGCGTCCAGATCGACTAAAACAGAGCGCGTCATTATTCCTCTTTTCGTAATTCCACATCCTTCTTTATCCCAGTTATCGTGTCAACCGCCCTGCCTTAGATTGTGCTTATCGAACTCAAACGGGAACGAGGCCTCCAGCGCGCGATGCTGGAATTGATGGAGGATCATAATGACAATCAAACTTCCCAAGGCGATCGAAGCGTATTTCGAAGCCGACCGGACTGGCAGCCCGGACGCGATCGCTGCCACTTTCACTGCAGACGGCATCGTGAAGGATAAGGGCAAGACCCACCGCGGTGGTGATGCCATCCGCGCCTGGATGGCTGATGAAGCTCAGCAATACAGCTACACGGTGGAACCCTTCTTGATTGCCACCGACAACGGGAAAAGCCAGGTAACGGCCCATGCCGTCGGCGACTTCCCGGGCAGCCCGATCGATCTGCGTTTCTTCTTCGTCCTCGCGGGCGACAAGGTCGCCGAACTGGAGATCACAGTATGACACAGTTCCTCACCTTGCAGGGCCGTCGCGCCCTCATCACTGGCGGCACTTCGGGGGCCGGCGCTGCAGCCGTTGCGCTGTTCAAGGAGCTCGGTGCCAGCGTATTGACCACCGCTCGTAAGAAGCCTGTTGACCTCGCGGGAGCGACGTTCGTCGAGGCCGATCTGACCACCACGGCAGGGGTACAGACCGTCGTCGATGCGGTGCATAGGGAACTCGGCGGCCTTGATATCCTTGTGAACATGCTGGGCGGCTCTTCGGCCCCTTCAGGCGGCTTCGCGGCGCTCACCGACGAGGAATGGGAGAAGGAGTTCGCCCTTAACTTCCTTCCGGCGGTCAGACTGGATCGCGCTTTGATCCCTGGCATGGTCGCCCAGGGAAGTGGTGTCGTCATCCACGTCACCTCTATCCAGAGAAACCTTCCGCTACCCGAGGCGACGACCGGCTACGCTTCAGCCAAAGGAGCCCTTAACACCTACAGCAAAAGCATCTCCAAAGAGGTTTCTCCGAAGGGTGTGCGGGTGGTACGGGTCTCTCCGGGCTGGATCGCCGACCCGGGGGCCAACGGCCTGGCCCTGCGCATCGCCGCGGAAGCCGGCATCGAGTACGACGCCGCGGTGCAGGTGATCATGAACTCGCTCGGTGGCATACCGCTTGGGCGACCGGCCAAACCGGAAGAGGTCGCCGATCTGATCGCATTTCTTGCATCGGATCGGGCAGCATCGATTACAGGGACCGAGCACGTCATCGACGGCGGGACCGTCCCGACCGCTTGATCTTTCAGTCAGCTCAAACTCTTGCAGGTCAGGCGGGTGCGTCCCACCCGCCGATCTGGGAGTAGATCGCGTCACGAAGATGCCGCACGTCGCGGTTCAGGGCTGCAAGTTCCGGGGGTGTCTGGGTCGAGGCTGCCAGCAAAGTATCGCTGAGGCAGCCTGCCCTGTGCTGCAATGCACGACCTTGGTCTGTCAGCGCAACCAGGACCTGCCGTTCGTTGTTCAGGTTGCGCGTACGACTTAAGTGTCCGGCTGTTTCAAGACGCTTTAAAAGCGGGGTGAGCGTGCTGGATTCCAAGGCGAGCTGATCTGCGATGGACACTACAGTCTGCTCGTCTTTTGCCCAAAGAACGTTCAGGACGAGATATTGCGGATAGGTCAGTCCCAGCTCGTCGAGAAGGGGCTTGTAAGCGCGCTGGATGGCAATGCCGGCGGTGTAAATCGCATAGCACAGCTGGTGGCGCAGGGGCGGGGGGTCGTTATGGCGTTGGGTCATTTTGAACTCCTGTAGCCATCCATATAATCCAACTTATCACGAAAACCAATATCGCGATAAGATTCATGTTGACGCGCGGCTGGAGATGTGAAAACTTATAGTTATCGCGATAACAGTTATCGCATGCATACAAAGGAGATGACCATGACACGCAAGTCCACAACCACCGTTGCCGCGATTGCAGTTGCTACCGCTTTGTCCGCCGCACTATCGGCAAACGCTGCTGACACAATTCCTCAGAACCAGTCCGTAAAGAACGTCGTGCTCGTCCATGGCGCCTTTGCCGACGGGTCGGGCTGGAAGGGTGTTTACGACAATCTGACGAAGCGCGGCTATCACGTTACCATCCTGCAGAACCCGTTGACGTCCCTGGCAGACGATGTCGCCGCCACCAAGCGTGCGCTTGAGCGGCAGGATGGTCCGGTCATTCTCGTTGGGCATTCCTGGGGCGGCACGGTCATCACGGAAGCTGGCATCGATCCAAAGGTTTCGGGCCTCGTCTATGTCTCCGCACTCTCCCCGGATGCCGGCGAGACGACGGCTCAGCAGTATCAAGGGTTTGCTCCTGCATCTGAGTTCGTCATCGAGACGACCAAGGATGGTTTTGGATATGTCAGCCCGGCAAAGTTCAAGGCTGGTTTCGCGCATGACGTCAGCGATGCCGAGGCCGCGTTCATGAGCGCTTCGCAGGTGCCGATCAACATGTCGGCGTTCGGCACCAAGCTCGAGAATGCCGCCTGGCGGACCAAGCCGAGCTGGGCCGTCATCGCCACAGAAGATAAGGCATTCGATCAGGCCATGCTGATCCACATGGCCGAGCGCATCAAGGCGAAGATCACTAAAGTGTCGGCAAGCCACGCCCTGTTCATGACACAGCCGACGGTCGTCGCGGATACGATTGACCAGGCAGCCAAGGCCGTTTCGGCAATGTAGAAATGATAGATACTGCGTTGTCGGGACATCCCACACTGTCCCGGTAACGACCTTCAAGGTCTGTCCAAACAGGCGCGGCAGGGTCAGAGCGAGCACGCAAGCGCCAACTATCTTTGGCTGAGTTTCATTGCCCGGCTTCGCACTCTAGCAACTCCACATCACCCGCAATATCCCTAAATCATTCACGGAGGTAGTCACGTGAAGCTGAATACTCATGACCAAAATGCATCCGAAAATCCGCGCCTTTCTCAGAGCGAGGTCGGTGATGTCTTCGACTTCATTGTCTGCGGCGCCGGCTCGAGCGGCTCGGTCGTCGCAGCACGGCTGGCAGAAAATGGCAGCGCGAGCGTACTGCTACTCGAAGGGGCGGAGATGATAAATCCGAAACGGTATCGAACCCTGCTCAGTGGCCGCTCAACCTTGGCTCCAGCCGGGATTGGGGCTTTGTCGGGCAACCGACGCCTGGTCTGGCTGGGCGGCGGCTTCCTCTTAGCATGGGCAAGGGGCTTGGCGGCGGCTCAAGCATTAACGTCATGGTCTGGGCGAGAGGGCATCGGGAAGACTGGAATCATTTTGCCGAAGAGGCAGGTGATGCCGCCTGGGGATATGAGTCCGCCCTTCGCTACTATCGCCGTATCGAGGACTGGCAGGGCGCGCCGGACCCGGTGCGTCGCGGCGTGGGAGGGCCGGCTTATGTCGCGCAGCCCCAATCTCCGCAACCAGTGGCGGAAGCTCTTTTGAGCGCGGCTTCGGCTATCGGCGTTCCGGTGTTCGATTCGACGAACGGCGAGATGATGGAAGCCGAAGGTGGCGCGTCAATCGCCGAACTGCGGATCCGCGATGGCAAGCGAGAATCCGTATTTGGTTCCTATGTTCGTCCCATGCAGCCGCGCCCAAATTTGACGGTAATGACCGAGGCGGTGGTCACGCGCCTCATCTATGATGGTAAGCGAGTGCGGGGAGTAGAGGCGCTCATCGATGGTCAACGGCGCCGGTTGATGGCGCATTGTGAAACCGTGCTGTCGCTGGGGGCGATCAATACACCAAAGGTCCTGATGCAGTCCGGTATCGGCCCGGAAGACGAGTTAAGGCTGCATGGTCTTCCGGTTGTCCAGCATTTGCCCGGTGTCGGTCGCCATCATCAGGATCATCTCGCTTTCGGCTGCACATGGGCCTATCGAAAGCCGCAAGCTGTCGGCGGTAGCGGATGTGAGGCAAACATCTACTGGAAGAGTAATGCGCGTCTATCCCAGCCAGACATCCTCCAGTGCCAGTTGGAGTTCGCAGTTCCGTCGCCCCTTGAGACCGGTCTTGAAACGCCGGAGCACGGCTGGACAATTTTTAATGGTCTCGCACAGCCGAAAAGCCGTGGTCGTTTGCGGCTCTCTGGTCCGAACATAAACGATCCTATCCTGATCGACCCGAACTCCCTGAGCGAGCCGGAAGACATGGCTGCCGCATTGGCCGCCGTCGAGTTGTGTCGCGAACTCGGTAATAGCGAGGGCCTTTCCCCGTTGGTGGCAGCAGAAACAGCTCCAGGTGCGCGCGACAGATCAGGCATGATCGATTTCGTCCGACGCTCGGCCGTCACCTACTGGCATCAAACCTCCACCGCCAAGATGGGACGCGATAACATGTCGGTCGTCGACAATGAGCTCAAGGTCTATGGCATTGAGGGTCTTCGCATTGCGGATGCCTCGATTATGCCCCGGATCACGACCGGCAACACAATGGCGCCCTGTGTTGTCATCGGTGAGCGAGCGGCCGATCTGATCGGAATTTCACATGGACTGGGCGCTCAGCGCGATCTTGTCGCTCCGTTTGTCTGATCCTGAAAGTTAGAACTTAGCGCTCACCATTACATGGCGCTAAGTTCTCAGCGGACTGTCATGGAGTCCAATGTCTTAAAGTGCGTTCGGCGCTCGGTTTTTTATCCATGATAAACGGATGCTCTCTTTAAAAACTTGAAGGTTGCAAGTTCGTATCCGTTCAAGAGCACTTATCAGCTAATCACGCAGCCATTTCAGAACACTCGATTTCCGCACATATTTCCGAACAGCGAAACTGTCACAGAGCGGCCGCGTTCAACGGCTGACGCTCGAAGTCCGGAAAACCCTCGTTGTTCGAACTTTTTCTGGGCCGACTTAGACACACCAAGCGCTAAAGACCCGAGAGCATAGGCCGTTGCCTGTGTGATTTTACACCTTCGAGGACGGTTTAGGGTCTCCTCCACAAGCAGCGCGTTGACGAACTGGTCGGGCTGGAGATGGTGTAGCGCTTCGACGCCCAATTCCATCGTGGTCGCAGCTAACGTCTTTGGCCAATGATCAAATTTTCACGGGTTGGCGCAAATAGATGTTGATTTCCACTGAGAGCTGACCCGGCAGAGCTTGATAGGGGGTCAGCTCTCAGTGGAAATCAACACCCAGTTAATCTCAAGCGCCGTCGCTGCGAGCTTGAGTTCGAGCATGCAATTATGTTCTATAATTATGGCCATGCCGTTGACGTAGCTATTTCAATGACCTTCCCGCTTTTAAAGTATGGGTCGCGAGTTCATATCTCTTGAACTTTGTCCGAGCCAACATTGTGCGCCGATTGCCACCTAGCAATCCATCACCTCCACATTTTGGCGAGCGCAGTGATTTGCCGGATTTGGAGGTGGCGTCAGCTGGCTTCTCTGCCTAAAATTCGGGTATGTTTTCTCGGAAGATAACCTGCAGCCGTGGGGGATGGTAATCAACCTTTCCTCCCAGAACTGCGGTCTTGAGCATGGTAAGCGCTTCTCGTGCTTCCACCCGTGGGTTCTGGTCGATGACGGCGTCCATCGTGCCGTCGAGCAGAAAACGCTTGGTGCTTTCAGTCACCTCATGACCCACAAAGATAACGGACTGGGCAAGACCTGCTTCCTGCAGGGCTTGCCCGATGCCGGCATTGCCGGCGCCGATATTGTAGATGCCCGACAGGTCGGGATGCCGCTTCAGCAGCGACACGGTTTCCTCGAAAGCCCGCTGCCGATCGTCGCGGATTTCCCGAAGCTCGACGATCTCCAGATTGTGGAAATCTTCCGCAATGACATGGCGAAATCCCATCTCCCGTTCTTCATGGCCCCGGTAGGATAGTGAGCCCGCAAACAGCGCGATCTTGCGTTTCTCTCCGCGACTCAACAGTCTCCCGAGCAGATAACCGGCCAGCCGTCCGGCGGCGCGGTTGTCGATGCCGATATATCCAAGCCTCGGAACATGCAGAATATCTGAAACCAGTGTGACGATGGGGGCACCGGAGGCTGCCAGTCTGCGCATGGCCTCCCGTACCGTTGGATGATCCAGCGCAATGACGCCAACCCCTTGCGTGGTCGCAATCAGGGCATCGAGCTGCCTTGCCAGGCTGTCGGGATTGAAGCCTTCGATCGAATGCACGCGAACATCGATGTCGTCTTGAAGCTCACCCTGTTTGACGATCTGCTGAAGAAGATTGGCGATGAAAGTATTGGTGCCTGCTGGCAACACGAAGTCCAGCCGCAGCACCGTGCCGTTGGCTTCCTGCGTCCCGTCTGGTTCGGACGCATAGCCCAGCTTACGCGCAGTTTCGAGCACGGCCTTTCGGGTGCGCTCGCGCACGCCGTCACGATTGTTGAGGACCCTGTCTACCGTTGCCGGAGAAACCCCGGCTTCCCGTGCAATGTCCATCAAAGTCGAGCGCAAAATCTTTCCTTTCGAGAAATGATGGAAAATGATGTATTTCGACCGGCGTCAAATACAAGGCCCCAAACGGTATTTACTCCGCTTTATCCTCAGAAACTCCATCGCGGTTTTACAAGAAAATCCATCATAATACGTCATTCTGGCAGTCTCCCCAGCCTATCGACAAAGAAAAGCTTAAGCGGCTCCTATTGAAGATGTAATATGATGTATTATGATGTTGACATCGATCATTTGCGACGTCATTACTCCTCAAGTTGACAGGTGTGGAGGCCAGTCAGCTTGGGAGGAGAAACCAATGAGCGACATCTTTACGGTCTCGCGCCGCGGCTTGCTGGCCGCTGGTGCAAAAACCTTTGCATTGACGGCTGCAGTCGGTATTGCGCCGCAAATAATTCGGCCCGGCCGAGCATTTGCGGCCGATGCCCTGGCGCCGGGAATGGTCGGAGGGCCGACCGGATTTGATGGTGCCGAGCGTTATCAATACGGCCCTCAAACACCCGAGGGCCGTGCCATAGAAGCGGCGAAGGCGCTGAAGGCGGCCGGCAAGGCGCCGGAGCGGATCGTGCTGGGCCTTTCCGATGGATCGATCGGCCAGTTGACCCAGCCTTTCCCGGCCGGTGCGCCCTCAATCAAGGATCTTTGGGAAAAGGAAGCCGGTATCAAGCTTGATATCGTAGGTGTTCCCAACGGCCAGGAATTCACCAAAACGATGCAGGATATCTCCACCAAAGGCGGAGCCTTCGACATCTACGCGGTTGAATGGAACCGCCTGGGCGATCTCGCCGAAACCGCCGGCATCATCAAGCTTGACGAATATGTCGCGGCTCACAAGCCGGAATGGGACGATCCCGAGCGTGGTTACGTGAACGGTGCCAAGGGCGTCTCGCTGCTGAACCAGTATCGCGGCTCCACCTACGGGGTCTCGCTCGATGGCGATTTTCAGACCTGGAATTACCGTACCGACCTCTTCAATGACGAAGCCGAGAAGAAGGCTTTCGCCGATAAGTACGGTTATGCGCTTGCGCCGCCGCGCACCTGGAAGGAGCATTCCGATATCGCGGCCTTCTTCCATCGCCCGGACAAGGGCCTGTTCGGCTCCACCGACTTGCGCAATCAGGGCTGGGGCTATACCAACTGGTATCAGCGTTTCGTGTCCATGGGCTCGCCCAACCAATTCCTGTTCGGTGACGATGGTAAGCCGCTGATCAATTCCGACGCCGGCTATCTGGCGACACAGGAATATGTCGATAGTCTCAGCCATCATTCGCCGGATGCGATTTCCTGGGGCTGGCCTGAGCAATACGGCAACTTCGCCGGCGGTGGTGCCGCGATGACCTGCGCCTTCTCGAATCTGCCGAAGTTTCTCGACAACAAGGCGAACGAAGGCTCAAAGGTCACCGGCAAGATAGGTTCGATGCTGTCGCCCGGCCGCGAAGTCGATGGTAAGCTTGTGAGCCGTTCGGTGCTCTGGCTGAACCTTTCGGCCTGCGTTTCGGCCCAGAGCAAAAACCCGGAGGCGTGCTACCTCCTGCTGCAATGGCTGGGTTCGAGCCGCATCTATTCCTGGATGACGGCGAACCCCGGCGGATATTTCGATCCGTTCCAGCTCGCGAATTTCTCTGACCCCTTGGTGCGGCAGACTTACCACGATTACCACATGGACGTCGTCCGTGAGACCGTTGCCCGCACGGTGCCGACCATCAACTATCCCGGCGCGACGGCATTCCACAATGCGCTGGACGAAAACCTGATGGCGGCGCTGACCAAGTCGAAAACGCCGGAGCAGGCCATGGCGGATACAGAACGCCAGTGGCAGCGCATCGCGCGGCGAACCGGCGAAGAAAAGCTGCTTGAAGCCATCAAGACGAACAAGCAAGCCTGGCCGACGGTGCTCGATCCGCTGGCGGGTTGACGCGCGCCGCTGACATGATTGCCGGGCGCAGATCCCGCCCGGCAATCATCCCGTTTTCGAGAATGAAGTTTTTCCTGTCATGAAGCGCTCATTACCCTTTGAGGTTTTCCGTTACGCCGCCATCCTCCTGGCGCTCGCCGTGACGCTCGTCCCGACGCTCTGGATGGCCTCGATGGCCTTCAAGCCGATCGCTGAATGGTCTGCCACCGGCGCCGATCTGACCTGGTGGCCAAAAGCCCCCACGCTCGACAATTTCCGCTTTATCTTGGGTACATCCACCTCCGACCTCATCGTCGCGCTCGAAAGCACCGCCGGCAAGCCGATCCTGGCGTCGCTGCTCTCGGCCGTTTTTGGCACGCTGATCGCTATGACGGCGGGCACGGCCGGCGCCTATGGCTTGTCGCGCTTCGGCTCGGGGCAAAACCTGCCGCTGGCGCTGATCCAGCTCCGACTGTTTCCGCCGATGGCGGTGATGATCCCGGTGATGATCATGTGGGCTTTCTTCGGTCTTGTCGATACGTGGTGGGGGCTCGCCCTGATCTATGGCATCGTCACCCTGCCGTTCGCCTTCTGGCTGATGAAGACGTTCTTTGATGATATGCCGCGCGAAATCGAGGATGCGGCTCTGGTCGAGGGCTGCTCGCGCATGCGCGTCTTCATCAAGATCACGCTGCCGATGATGCGTCCGGCGCTTGCAAGCTCCGCCCTCTTCGTGTTCATCCTCAACTGGTCGGACTATCTCATCGCCCTGCTTTTGACGACGCGCGAATGGGTGACGATCCCGGTCTATATGGCATCGCTGTCATCCTCGATGACCGGCCAGCTTTACGGCGCCAAGGCCGCGCTTGGCCTGATCGCAGCCGTGCCCCCCGTCATCATGGGTATCGCCATCCAGAAGCATCTGGTTCGCGGCCTTACCTTTGGAGCGCTCAAGCAATGAGCAGCTTTGCAACCGAGGAGAAGCGCTCCGTGCCTGGCGATCTCACCCCATCCGACACGCGCACCGAGGATGCCCGTATTGAAGACGGTGGCCGCCGTCTCGGCTTTTTGTTGACGCTGCCGGCGCAGCTTCTCGTGCTGTTCATCGCGGTCTTCCCGCTGCTGATGCAGCTCTATATCAGCCTCACCGACTGGTCGCCGCTCGATGGTACCGGCTGGTGGCAGGCCTATGAGGTGTGGAACGGTTTTGCCAACTATACCGACCTTGCCATCGATAGCCGCTTCTGGGATGCGCTCGGCCGGACAGCGCTCGTCATGCTGATCTGCGTGCCGGTCGAATTCCTGCTGGGTCTTGGGCTTGCGATCCTGTTCATGGACAATTTCGCCGGCAAGCGGGTGTTCTATTCGTTCATGCTGATCCCGATGATGGTCGTGCCTGCCGTCGCCGGCTACATGTTCTTCATGCTGTTCCAATCGGGTGGCCCGGTCAACGACATCATCTCGACGCTGATCGGCCGGCCTTTCGTGCTCGCCTGGCTCTCGAGCCCCGGAACCGCACTGGCGGCGGTTATGATCGCCGATATCTGGCAATGGACGCCGCTGATGTTCCTTATCCTGCTCGCCGGCCTCGTTGGCGTGCCGGAAGACCAGATGCGCGCGGCGACCTTGCTGGGCGCCAGCTGGTGGCAGCGATTTTATACGATCGCGCTGCCGAAGATGAAGACGATCATGATCATCGCCCTGTCGATCCGCATCATCGAGAACTTCAAGATCTTCGATACTCTCTTCATCATGACCGGGGGCGGGCCGGGCGTCGCGACCGAAACAATCTCTGTCTACATCTACAAGGTGACGCAGCAGGATTTGATCTGGGGCTACGTTGCGGCGATCGCGCTGGTCATTCTCGTGGTTCTGTCCATCGTCGTATCGCTTGCCATCAGTCGCATGAATGCCGTGAAGGAGGCCTGAGCCATGACTGCGATCCACCTTCAAAATCTGGTGAAACGCTTTGGCGCTTTCACCGCGCTGAAGACCATGGACCTCGAAATCCGCGATGGCGAATTCATGGCGCTGCTGGGGCCATCCGGCTGCGGCAAATCGACAACCATGAACATGATCGCCGGCATGGAAAGCCCCAGCGAAGGCCGCATAACCTTCGATGGCGCCGATATGAACGGCATCGCCATGGGCAAGCGCGGCGTGGGTTTCGTGTTCCAGAACTACGCGATCTTCACTCACATGAATGTCTACGACAATCTTGCCTACGGGCTAAAGGTGCGCGGCACGCCGGCAAGCGAGCTGGATCGGCGGGTTAAGGCGATGGCCGATTTCCTTCAGCTGACACAGATGCTCGACAAGCCATCGGCCAAACTCTCGGTCAACATCCTGCAGCGGTTGGCGATCGGCCGTTCGGCGATCGTCGAACCGGCGATCTTCCTGCTCGACGAGCCGCTCTCCAATGTCGATGCCGCATTCCGTGCGGTTATGCGCACGGAGCTGAAACATCTCCAGCGCCAGTTCAAGCAGACTATGGTCTATGTCACCCACGATCAGCTGGAAGCGATGACCATGGCGGACCGTATTGCCGTCATGGACCATGGCGTGCTGCAGCAGGTCGGCACGCCGCTTGAGGTTTATAATGATCCCGTCAATCGCTTTGTCGCCGATTTTATCGGCTCGCCGGGCATGAACCTTTTGAGCGGCACGCTTGCCGAGAGCGACCGCGGCATGGTAGTCGATCTGGACGTCCTTGGTATCACCTCCCCACTGGAGCCCGCGCTCTCAGCCGCCGCCCGCGCGCAACCGGCAAGAGATGTGGTCTACGGCTTCCGGCCGGAACGCGTCGTGCTGGCGGCATCGGCGTCGGGTCTGTCCCTGCCGGTAACCTTCGTGGAGCGCATCGGCGCGCGGACGGTGGTTCATTTCGGCGATGGCGACAGGCGGGTGAAGGCAGTCTTCGATAATGATATCGCCATTCGCACCGGCGAGACCGTCCATCTTGCCATCGAACCGGGAGCCGCGCGTCTGTTCGATGCGGCAACCGGCAATGCGATCCGGGGAGCGTGATATGGCTGGCATTTCCTTCCGCAACGTCACCAAGCGCTTCGGCAAGACAATCGCGTTGAAAAACGCGAGCTTCGACATCCAGCCCGGTGAATTCTTCTGCTTCTTCGGCCCGCCATTGTCGGGAAAATCGACGGTCCTGAAGCTGATCCTCGGTCTGGAAACGCCGGATGAAGGCGAAATCCTGATCGGCGGCAGGCCCGTCAACAACGTCTCGCCGGCCGATCGCAACGTGGCGATGGTGTTTCAGAACCTGGCGCTCTTTCCGCATATGACGGCGGGGGAGAATGTGCGCTTCCCGCTCACCGAGCGGAAGATTCCGGAAGACAAGATCCGGGCGCGCGTCGAAGCGGTATCCGCCAAACTGCATATTGCCCATCTGCTGCACAAGCCGCCGGCACAGCTTTCCGGCGGCGAGCGGCAGCGGGTGGCGATTGCCCGCGCCCTCGTGCGCGATCCGGTCGCCTATCTGATGGATGATCCGATCTCGGCGCTCGATGCCCGGTTGCGCGAAGAGACGCGTGTCGAACTCAAGCGCATCCAGCGCGACCTCGGCCAGACCCTGATCTACGTCACCCACGATCAGGAAGAGGCGATGTCCGTCGCCGATCGCATTGCCATCATGGAGCACGGCGAAATCCGCCAGATCGGGGCACCGGGCGAGATCTACGATACGCCCGTCAGCCGATACGTCGCGCTGCTTCTGGGTGCGCCGATGATGAACATCATGTCTGCCGTTCGTGTCGACGGGATAAAGGCTGCCGATGGCACGATCACGCTGCCGATCGACGCCGTTCCGGCGGATGTCTCGGAAATCGGCGTCCGCCCGGAGGATCTGAAGGTCGAGCCATGGAGTGCGGCGCATGCGGGACGTGCAGCCAAGGTCTATGAAGTCGAACCGCTCGGCGGCTATACGGTCGTGACTGTCGATACTGGCGCGGACAAGCTTAAGGCGCTGATGCGCGGGCAGCCGGATATTCGCATCGACAGCGCCGTGGCGCTCAGTTGCAATCCGGCGAGAGCCCATTTCTTCAATCAGGCGGGGGAGGCGCTCGGCCTGTGAACGAACATATCAAACGGGAGGTCATTATGAGCGAAGCCAAGGGTTTTGCGCCGGATCCGCAGGTGCGGGTTCGGGATGTCAGGATCGGCTGCATCGGTGCCGGCATGATCATGGCGGAGTGCCATCTGGCGGCCTACAAGGAAGCGGGCTTCCCGGTCGTCGCCATCGCGTCGCGCACGCGGGAAAAGGCTGCGGCCGTTGCAGAGCGCTGGGATATTCCGACGGTGCATGACACGCCGGATTCGCTGATCAACGATCCGAACATCGAAATCCTCGATATCGCCTTTCCCCCGGACCGGCAGCCTGCGCTCATTCGCAAGGCGCTGGCCCAGCCGCACATCAAGGGTATCCTGGCGCAGAAGCCGCTTGCTCTGACGCTGGACGAAGCGATCGAACTGCGGGACGCCGCCGCCAAGGCCGGCAAGGTTCTCTCCGTCAATCAGAACATGCGCTACGACCAATCCATGCGCGTGCTGAAGCAGATCCTCGACGGAGCAGAGCTGGGTACGCCCATTCTCGCCACCATCGAGATGCGGGCGATCCCCCATTGGCAGGCGTTTCTTGAGGACTACGACCGGCTGACGCTTTCCAACATGAGCGTGCATCATCTCGACGTGCTGCGCTTCCTGTTCGGCGATCCCGATACGATCACGACGCTGACGCGCAAGGATCCGCGCACCACGTTCGAGCACAAGGACGGCATTACCGTTTCGACGCTCAGTTTCCCGGACGGCGTAATGGCCGTTTCGATGGAAGACGTGTGGTCAGGCCCGCGGGAAGAGGGGTTCGACAGCGACATCTATATCAAGTGGCGCGTCGAAGGCACCGACGGCGTGGCCCAGGGCACGATCGGCTGGCCGGACGGCTCGCCGTCTACGCTCACTTACGCCTCCAAAAAGACGACAGGCGGCAAGTGGGTTTCGCCGACATGGGAAACGATGTGGTTCCCGCATGCCTTCATCGGCGTGATGGAGCAGCTGCAATATGCCGTGAAGACCGGCGAGGCGCCAGCGCTTTCGGTTGCTGACAACGTCAAGACCGTGGCGTTGATCGAAGCCGGCTACAAGTCGATTGCCGAGGGCCGGACGGTCAGGCTTTCCGAAATTTCGATCCATTCATGAAAAACGAGGGAGGATTCTCATCATGATGCAAACCGGTATTTTCACGGGTTATTTCCCGTATGCGCTGGAGGAAACGGCGCGAAAGATCCGTGCGCTCGATTTCAACACGGTGCAGCTCGATATGCACTTCAAGGACATCGATCTCTCGGCGGGCCAGATCACTAAGGATAAGTGCGTGAAGATCCGCGAGACCTTTCGCGATCACAACCTGCCGATCTCCTGCGTTTCCGGCTACACCAACATCATCCACCCGGACAAGGCCGAGCGAGATCGCCGCGTCGGCTACCTCAAGGAAATCATCAAACACGCCCAGTATTTGGGCACGCCCTATGTGATCTCGGAGACTGGCACGTACAACACGGAATCGGACTGGGTCCATCACCCCAAAAACAAGACCGAGGAAGGCTTCGAAGAATGCCGCAAGGTCATCGCCGACCTGTCGCAATATGCCTATGATCACGGCGCGGTCTTCCTTCTCGAAACCTACGTCAACAACGTTGTCGGTTCGGTCGAGGAAACGGTGAAGATGTTTGCGCAGGTCGATCATCCGGGCCTCGGCCTGCTGATGGACCCGACCAACTACTTCGAGACCCACAACATCGATCGCATGGATCAGATCCTGAACCAAGTCTTCGATACGCTGTCCGACAAGATCAAGATCGGCCATGCCAAGGATGTGAAGCGTTCGGGTGACGACAAGTCGGAAAAGCATGCCGACATCGGCGATTCCGATGCGCTCGAAAGCCATACGTTCCGTGGCGTCGGTGAAATCGAACTGCCGGCGCCCGGTCTCGGCTCGCTGAACTACGATCTCTATCTCAAGCGTCTGGCGCAGAAGCATCCGAACATTCCGATGATCATCGAACATCTGGATGAGAGCGATGTGCCGCGCGCCAAGAAGTTCCTCGATGGAAAGCTGCGGGCGCAGGGCCTTTGATGACATCGCGGCCGGGCTGGCCCCGGCCGCTCCTCAGACAGCATGGCCTGCCTTCGGCAGGTGAGAAGGAACACGACGATGGTTGAACTTTACGGGGAAGCGAAGTCGCGGCGCGACCTCGCCGCCAGTGCAGGATCGTTTTCGCAATTTGCCGGCGTCCGGCTGATGACGCTCGGTGACGGGCTGGAGCGCGGCATCCGCCTGCTTGAGTTCAGAAGCGGCACGGGGCTGCGCTTCACCGTGCTGGTGGATCGCGCACTCGACATCGCGGACTGTGAGTATCGGGGCATGGCGATCGGCTGGCATTCTCCGTCCGGCTTCCGCCACCCCGGGCTTAGCGAGTACGAAGGCGAGGGCGGTCTCGGCTGGATGCGGTCTTTCTCGGGCCTGATGATCACCTGCGGCCTCGATCATATCCTATTCATGTATGACGAGCAGGCCGATCATTATAATTACAAGCCGAAGGAAACCGTCCGCCACTCGATCCACGGCCGTATCGGCACCATTCCGGGCAAGCTCAATGGTTACGGGGAACGGTGGGATGGAGACGAGTGTTATCTCTGGTGCGAAGGCACGGTCACACAGGGCACGGTTTTCGGCGAACATCTGGAATTGAAACGCCGCATCGAGATCAAGGTCGGCACCAATGACATCCGTCTCTCGGACAGGGTGGTCAATCGCGGCTTTTACCGCACGCCCCACATGTATTGCTATCATATCAATGTCGGGCATCCGGTTCTGAGCGAAGGGTCGCGGTATCTCGCGCCGCTCCGCGATGTCGTCTGGGCCGCCCATGCGGGTGACGATTACCGCAGGCAGGATGTCGGCTACCGCACCATGCCTGCGCCGCAACTCGGCTTTCACGAGCAGGTTTGGCAACATGAGATGGCGTCCGACGCGAATGGCGAGGTTCCCGTCGCGCTCGTCAACGACCGTCTGGGGCTAGGCTTCGAAGTGGTGACGCGCAAGGACCAGTTCCCCTGCATGTTCGAGTGGCAGAACCTGCAGGCTGGGCAATATGCGCTCGGCATCGAGCCTTCGACCAACCATGTCCTCGGTCACGGCGCGGCGCGCGATCGCGGCGAGCTGATCTGGCTGGAACACGGTGAGGAGCGCCGCTACGAAACCACCTTGCGTATTCTCGGCGATGCCGCTGCCATTGCGGCAAGCGAAGCGCGGATCACGGCGATCGCGCGGCAGCCGAGCGAAGACTATCCGGCCCCGTCCGGCAATCACGTTGCGCTGGGGGGACGCTGATGAACGTTCAGATAACTGCCGTTGCAGAAGAAGGAAAATCCGCGATGTCCGTTGCCGGCAAAGTTATTCTCTATACCGGTGCCGCCGGCGGTCTCGGCATCGAGACGACGCTCGCGTTTCTGAGGGCTGGCGCCAGGGTGGTGGCGATCGATAACGACCCGGCGAAGAATGCCACGCTCGAAGCCGCGGCATTCGCCGAGGGCTTGAACGGGCTTGGTCTGAAGGCGCTTGATCTGTCGGATCTCGCCACGCTGCGCAGTTCGCTGGAAGGTCTCGCAAAGGAAGTCGGCGGATTCGACGTGGTTATCAACAATGCCGCGATCTATCCGTCCAAACCGTTCGAAGACTATTCGATCGAGGAAATGCAGCGTGTCCAGCGCATCAATGTCGATGCGGGGATCGTCTGTGTGCAAGTCGCCTTGCCGTATATGCGTCAAAAAGGCTGGGGGCGCATCATCAACATCGCAAGCGTCACTGCCTTCGGCGGCTGGGCAAATCTTTCGCCTTACGTCCAGTCCAAAGGGGCGCTCATCGGTCTCGCCCGCGCCTGGGCGCGCGAGTTCGGGGCCTATGGTATTACCGTCAATGCCGTCGCGCCCGGCGCATTCCCGACGGATGCGGAAAAGATCCATCCCGATCCCGAAGGTTATACACGCTTCGTGCTCGATCATCAGGCGATCAAGCGTCGCGGCAGCGCCGCCGACATCGCTAACGCACTGATGTTTCTGGCATCGGACGCGGCGGGTTTCATCACCGGCCAGACGCTCAATGTCGATGGCGGCTGGGTTATGAACTGAGCATGTCTCCTGAAAGTGCACAGCGGTTTCGGGAAAAAGACATGCGCAAACAAATACCTATAGCACGTCGCGTGAATCCCGAATCACTCGATGTGCTATAGCCTCATCACTGCGAATGTGCCATTCGTCCGTCTCATTCGCCAACAGGGGAGTTCTGGGTGGCTCAGCAGGTCTATCTCGCCGTCGGTTCGCTCAACAGGGAAGCGCCGTATTTTCAGGGCGCACGCGGCGAAGGACTGACCATATTCGCGTTCGACGAAACAACGCTCGAATGCGAACGCCTCACTGCCACGAACAGCGTCGACAACCCAACTTTCCTCGCGGTCGATGCTGCTGATGGTGTGGTCTATGCCAATTCCGAAGTTTTCGGCTGGCACGAAGGCACAGTGAGTGCCTTCCGGTTTTCCCAAGAGACGAACACGCTCTCCTATCTCAACAAGCAGCCGACCCTCGGCAGCATTGCCGCCCACAACATCGTCACGCGCGACCGGCGTTTCGTGCTGGTCGCCAATTATGCGATGGGCTCGGGCGGTCCGGACAAATCGATCGCCGTGTTTCCAATCCTTGCCGATGGCGCTCTTGGCCCTGCCGTCGCATCGCTGCGGCTAGATGGCGAACCTGGCCCGGTCGCGGACCGGCAGGAGCGTCCACATGCGCATATGGTCACGGAGACCGCCGAAGGCGGCAGCGTTCTCATACCGGATCTCGGTCTGGACCGTGTCGCGGAATACAGGCTGGAAGAGGATGGCAGCTTGTCGTTCGTATCGGACGTCGCGCTTCCCGCCGGCGCAGGCCCTCGGCACATAGCGCAGCATGCAAACGGGCGTTTCGTCTATATCTCGAACGAACTTGGTTCGAGCGTCTCCTTCATCTCAAGGAAACCCGGCGCGCTGGCGGTAGAGCAAACACTGTCGACTGTCCTCCCCGGCGTCGAATCCCACGCTGCGGATATCCATCTATCCTCTGATGGCCGTTTTCTCTACTGTTCCAACAGAGGTGACGATAGCATCGCCTGCTTCATCGTGGATCAGGAGACTGGTATGCTGACCCTTCAGGAGATCGTCCCATCCGGCGGCGCAACGCCGCGAAACTTCGCGCTGTCTCCCAGTGGCCGACATCTGCTGGTCGCAAACCAGAATGGCGATGCGATCGTCATCTTCAGGCGCGATGAAAAAACGGGTGCGCTCACCGACAGCGGCAAGCGTATCGAAATCGGCACCCCCGTCTGCGTGAGGCCCTTTATCCTGTGACGGACGAGAAGCACTCTCCGCGAAAAGGCCGTCGCAAGGGTGGCGGGGTGACGATGGCGGATGTCGCGGCGGCTGCGGGCGTCTCCATGCAGACGGTTTCGCGGGCGTTGCGTTTTCCCGACACCGTGACGGCCGAAAACCGCAAGACGATCGATGATGCGATCCGGAAAACGCACTACGTCCACAATCTCGCGGCAAGCCATCTGGCATCGCATAAGAGCAATACGGTTGCCGCAGTCATCCCGACACTTTCGGCTTCGGTGTTTGCCGAGACCATTCAGCACTTTTCAGACGTGCTGCATCGGGAGGGCTACCAGATCTTCTTTGGAAATACCGACTACCAGCCGGATCGGGAAGAAGCGGTTATCCGCAGCCTGCTCGGCCGGCGGCCGGATGGTCTGTTTGTTATAGGCGCACATCACACGCGCGCGAGCATCGCCCTGTTGAAACGTGCCGGGATCCCCATTGTCGAAGGCTGGGACATGACGGACAAGCCGATCGACCGGCTCGTCGGTTTCTCGAACGCTGCGGCCATTGCGGAAATGGCCACTCACCTCGCACGTTCCGGCAGGACGAACATTGTTTTCGCCGGTGTTTTGCGCAAGGGCGATAGCCGTGCGGCCGAGCGGCGGGACGGTTTTGCCTCCGCTATGCAGGAGCTTTTCCCGGGCAAGACGCCGCGCATCGTGGTTTCACGCGATCTGCCGCTGACCATGGCCTCTGGCGCCGACGTGCTGCGCAAGGCGCTTGCCCGGTATCCGGAGGCGGATGCAGTGATGTTTTCGTCCGATATCATCGCTTCGGGCGCTTTGCAGGAAAGCATCCGCATCGGGCTCAAAGTCCCGCAACGGCTGGCGATCACCGGCTTCGGCGATTTCGAACTTGCCCGCCACCTGATCCCGTCTCTGACGACGGTGGCGGTACCCTCAGCCGAAATCGGCCGCGAAGCCGGGCGCCTGCTGCTGGAGGGCATGCGGGGCATCCAATCCGAGCAGACACTGATCGACATGGGCTTCAAGCTGATGATCCGCGATAGCGGCTGATCAGGTTTCAAAGACCGGCCGATGCTCGAAATCTGTCAGGATTTCACAGCCTGTGGCGGTCACATGCAGCATATATTCCAGCCTCACACCGCCGACATTCGGGTCGAAAGCCGTCGGCTCGACCATGATCACCATGTCTTCCTTCAGCGTCTCGCGCTCGTGACCGACGATGCGCGGCCATTCGTGTACGCCGGTGCCGATTGAGTGGCCGGAATGATGCGCATAGCCGTAACCATTACGGATGATGACAGATTGAAGCACGGCATCAAAATCACCGATGATTAGGCCGGGCCGAACCGTCTCGATCGCCAGATCCAATGCAGAACGGGCGGTCGAAAACAACTTTGCGAAGCTCTCGGACGGTTGCCCGATCATGGCTGAGGCACAACTGTCGCCCCAGTAGCCGGCCACACGCGGCGCCAGATCGCAGATGACCGGGTCGCCTGCCTCGATGACCCGGTTGTCTGGCCAGCCCATGAAGCGGGACGTGCGCTCCCGCCCGGAGATCAGATCGCCGGTCACCGGCAGGCGCGCGCCCGCACGGGTTTCCATCGCCAGACGGATGGCCGTAAAGACTTCAAGCTCGCGCATGCCGGCACGGGTGCTGGCGAGAAACGCCTTTTGCCCGGCCGATGCCGTCAGGGCTGCCTCGCGCAGCAGGCCGATTTCGGTTGCGGTCTTGATGGCCCGTTGCCGGCGAAAGGCGGGTTCGATCGGAAGCGTGACGCTTCCGTCGAGCAGACCGGCGATCGAGGCGGGCAAAGCGTGCCGTTCGACGGCAATGCGTCCACCTACGCCGAGACGGGCAAAGAGCACCTTCGCTTCCGTCAGGTAATTCTCGAAGATGTCGGTCGGCTCCTGATACGAGAAGCCGGTGTAGGTGACGATCGTTTCCGCCCAGCTTGCCGTGTCCGTCTCAAGGTTGGTGACGAGCAGCGCGGTTTCGCCATTCTTGCCGACAACGCCGAGGCTGGGGCCACCGGCAAAGGGCGAAGGCCCAGCCTCAATACCGCAGACATGGCCAAGCGCGTATGCGATACCGTCCGGGCTGGTGAAGAGCCCCCAGTCGGCTCCCGATTCCTGGATGGCGGCAATGGTTTTTGCGAGCCTTTCCTCCACGGGTCTCTCCTCAGATCAGGTTGCGGATATGCTGATCGCGGCCATAGGCGGCCACGAGAGCCAGGATCAGAAGACCAAGCGCCGACTGGACGAGCGCTTCGGAAAGGCCGAGGCCGATCAGTAGCGTGCGCAACTCCACCAGCACGATGGCGCCCGCGACGGTACCGGGGAAACCGCCGCGTCCGCCGATCAACGCCGTGCCGCCGATCACGACCGCCGAGACCGTCTGGAAGAGATAAGGCGTGCCGACGGTGGCGCTGGAGGAGCCGGTGAAACCGAGAAGCAAAATCCCGGCGATTGCCGCAAATACCGCACTGAGGGCGAAAGTCGTCATCCACATGGCGACGGGCCGTACGAGGGCGAGTTCTGCGGCTTTCAGATTGGAGCCCAGAGCATAGAGGCGGCGGCCATAAACCGTTCGCTGCAACACGAAAAAGCAGCCAAGCGTCAGCACCATTGTAAAGGGGATGAGCCAAGGGAAGGGCAATGGCCCGATCGTGCCGCCCAGCGACACGAACTCGTTGACGAAGGGCGGAGCCGAACCGGTCGGCAGGCCGCGCGTCCACATCTGAACGCCGGCCTGAACCACGGTGCCGACACCGAGTGTAACGATCAGAGGGTGGATCGACAAGGCCGCCGACAAGCCACCGGAAATGGCGCCGATGCAGGCGGCAAGCACGATCACGATCAGCAACGCTACGAGAGCCGGCGTGCCGCTGCCGTAAAGGCTGGCGAAGACGACATTGGCGAAGCCGATAACGAACGGGATCGACAGGTCGATACCGCCAAGGATCATGACCAGTGTCTGGCCGAGCGCGGCAATGGCGAGAAGCGACGCCAGAATGAGCATGGCGCGGACGGAAAACACGCTGCCGAAACCGGGAATGATCAACGTGCCGAGCACAAAAACCAGAGCCACGCCAAGGAAGGCGATCAGGGCGCGATTGGATGTCAGGGAGGTTTTCATCGGCTTTCCATCCAGATCTGGAACCGCTGCTTGAGCTTTTCGGAGTTGAGGCACACAGCAAGCACGAGCACGATACCGTAGGCTGCCTGCAGCACGAACGTGGAGACGTTGAACGATGTCAGCATGTTCTGCAGCAGGAAGATATCCGCCGCGCCGATAAAGGCCGCCGCTAGTCCACCAACGCCGCCGGCGAGGCTGACGCCACCCAGAGCCGCAGCCGCAACAGCAATCAGCGTATAGCCCGGCCCGATATTGGGATCTCCCGAACCGATCAGTGCCGTCAGCGCCAAGGCCGCCATGCCGGCAATCAGGCCACCGAAGACATAGGAAAGGAAACGCACCGCCGGCACATTGACGCCGGCCGTGTAGGCTGCCCGGTCATCGCTCCCGACCGCCATCAGAAGGTCATAGAGCGGCAGGCGCTTGAACAGGAGCCAGGCGATAATGATCAGGCCGACGGGAATGAGGGACAGCGGCCCCGCAAAGTCCGCGAGCCACGCGGGCACGCTGCCGGAGGGCGAGGGCAGGATCGACAGGGCAAGACCGCTATAGATCAGATAGGTCGCCAACGTTGCCACGATCGGCTGGATGCGCAGGACGGCCGCGAGAAGCCCGTTGATAATGCCCGAGGCAATCCCCAGCAGTAAGGCGGCAGGGATTACGATCCATGGAGATGAAATGCCGGCATCGCCGATGATCACCTTGATTATGATCACGTTGATAAGCCCCATCAAGGGGCCGACCGAGACATCGATCGAGCCGCGCCCGGCCAGAAAGGGCAGGGTGGTTGCAAGTGTCGCCAGCAGTAGAGGGGCTGCAAGTCCGAGGACCGTCAGCCAGTTGCCGGGCGAGAAACGCACGGGATTCAAAAAGACGTTGACCACGAGGAGCACGACGAACAGGATCGCGGCAAGCCGCGTTTCCCTTCTCGCCCAGAAGGCCGGTTTGCGAAAGGTCTTCGGGTGGGCACTCATGGGTGGCCTCCTTCCTGCCCGAACATGGCGGCCATAACCCGGTCCATCGTCATCGATGAGCGATCAAGCACGGTGCTGCATTCGAAATCCCGGAAGATCGAAACGGTGTGGCAGAGCTGCAGGATTTCCTCGATTTCGCTTGAGAGGATGACGAGGGCGATACCGCTTTCTGAGGCCAGCGTGCGAAATGCTTCGTAGAACTTGAGGCGCGTATTGAGATCCACACCTCGGGTAGGGTCGTTCAACAGCATGACGCGCGGTTTCAGGGCCAGCAGCCGGGCGAGAAGAACTTTCTGCTGATTGCCGCCGCTCAGCGCCGAAATGGGAGCATCGACCGAGGGGTAACGGATCGACAGGAAGTCGGTATAGGACGCAAGCTCCTGCTTCAGGCGTTTGCGGTCGAGAATGCCGGCAAAGGAAAACCGTGGCATGGAGGGGATCGCGAAATTGTCGAGCACGGAGAGCACCGGAAAGATGCCAGTGGCCCGCCGGTCTCGCGGCAGATAGACGACGCCGTTGCGCGCTGCCTCGTAGTGGTCCTTGTACTTGGCTGGACCCGCGGTGCCGCCTTCGACGGTGACCGAGCTATCGCGCCAGCGGCCGAGCCCCGCCAGGGCCAGCAGAAACTGTTCCTGACCATGACCTTCGAGGCCTGCGACACCGGCGATTTCTCCCGCGCGGATAGCGCCGGATAGCGGCTTCCTGCCGGGAGCGAGCACGAGATTATCGTAGCGCAGCACAATGTTCTTATCCGGCATGTAGTGCGGCCTCCGGAGCCATGAGTTTGAGGAGGCGCTGGGCAGTGATATCGTCGCGTTCGAGCGTCTCGATAACTTTTCCGCTGCGAAGGACCGTTACGCGGTTCGACAGGCGACGGACCTCTTCGAGGCGATGGGAAATGAAGATGACGATGTTGCCGGCGCCGGCATAATCCTCGATGGCATCGAAAACGAGGTCGCGGTCGGCATAGTCCAGCGCCGCCGTCGCCTCATCGAGCAGCAGGATCGACGGCAGGCGCAAAAACGCCCGCGCCAAAACGACAAGCTGCTGGCTCGCAAGCGGCAATTCACCGGCGGCTGCGTAAAGCGGAATGGGAAAGCGGGAAATCTGCGCCAGCAGAGCGTCGGCGAGAGCCGCACGCTTCGCCTTCGGAATACGCCAGCTCAGAGGGCCGTCGTAGCCCAGAAATATGTTTTCCAGCACGGTGCGTTGCGGCGCAATCAGCACCTCCTGGAACACGGTGGAAAGACCGAGATCGTGCATGTCGCGCGGGCTGCGGGGTGAGACCGCTCGATCGTTCAGGAGCACACTACCCTCGGTCTGCGTCACCACGCCGGAGAGGATTTTCAACATGGTGCTTTTGCCGGAGCCGTTTTCACCGAGGATGGTGTGAATTCCCGGGCGGAAATCGACGGAGGCATCGCTTAAAGCAAGTGTTTCTCCGTACCGCTTGGTCAGGCCAACGGTCTTCAGTCCGACCGGCTCTTTCCGGAACGGAGGAACTGCGCCGCCGTTTTCCATCACGACGCGGTGGATGCACGACGGGCCAGCCGTCTTTTCATCCTGCGTCTTTGTCATCTCATGCATTCATTTCAGCCTTCTGGCAGGCACCTCGATTGATAAACCGCTGCCGATTGTCGGCAGCGGTTGTCTCCGGCTTACTTGGTGCAGGATGCCGGTACCTTGGAGAAGTCGTAAAGCGGAGTTGCTTCGCCGTTCGAGAAATAAGCGCTGAGCAATTCTTCCGGGAACGGGTCTTGTGGCGGGATCGGGAAGATCGCGGCAGAGTCCGGCTTCATGCAGTCCTTGTACCACGTCGGCAGATCGGCTTGCGTGATCGTCGGCATCGGCGCGATGATCGTGTTGACGATCGGCTTCTGGCCGCTGACGACGCGAAGGGCAACGCGGAAGGCGTTCTGTGCGGCGACATGAGGCGAAACCTCGCCGCCGTAGAAGTTGAACGCATCCTGGTTCTCGTGCCAGTAGCCCAGCGCATCACCCGAGATGGACGCTGCGATCAGCGGCAGAGGCCTGCCCGCCTGCTGAAAAGCCTCTGCAATGAAGCGGGCTTCCGAGCCGGTGGACCATACGGCATCGATCTGCTGTGGTGTCGTGGCGAGCGCCTGAAGAACAACCGATTTCGTCGTGGTGCCTGTCCATTCGCCGCTGACCTTGCGGGCGATCGTCAGGTTGCCGCTTTCGGCAACAGCCTTCTCCAGTCCCGCATTTTCCTGCTGTACCAGCGGATGGCCGGAGATGCCTTCGACCTGCAGGATGGTGCCGCCGTTCGGCAATGCCTGCGCGATACCCTTGCCCATCTGGTAGCCCCAGAGGTTCTGGTTGTGCATCACGTTGATGGCGGTCGGTGTTGTGACCGCGCCAGCCGACGTAATGACCGGGATGCCAGCCTTATAGGCGTCATCGATGACGGCATTGAGCGCCGTCGACGAGCCGGCGATGGTGGTGATGACCGAGCAACCCTTTTCGATAAACGAGCGAATCTGCGAGATCTGCTGGGTGGTATCGCCATTCGAGTCCGAAACGATGAATTCCGAGACGTCGCCGGCTTCCTTGGCACCGTTGACGAGACGGGCGAGTTCGTCGTTGAAGGTCACGCGCCACGGATTACCCATATAGGATTCCGAATGGCACCAGCGCCATGGCTTGGCCGGCGCCTTGAAGTCTGCAAATTGCGCAGCGCCCACATCGACAGCATCCGTATAAAGGGCGCGCGCATTCTCCGGCAGCGCCTGGAGCTCGTCTGAGCGGGCGTCTGCATAGGCCGGAAACGCTGCCGATGAAAGCAGGGCAGCCGCAAGCAGGGTCAGGCCGAGGCCCGATTCGAGTCTGTTCATGATTTTCTCCTCCGCGGCCTCCCGTGCCGCTATGGTTTACCAGTGAATTTCTTATTCACCGATTTTGTCGTGGTCAACGTAAAAGTTAGCGCTAATCCATAAATAGAATAAATCACACCATGCGGCTTTATTATAGCGCAATGCAGCAATAAAATAGTTAGCGCTAACTCTGGACAGACCGAATTTTGTCGATATGTTCGCGGCCAACGTGAACGGACATTCGAAGGACGATTTCTATGGGTATCTTGTCGGGTATCAGGGTGCTGGATTGCTCAATTGCCATGGCCGGCCCCTTTGCAGCCCAAAGGCTCGGGGATCTCGGCGCAGACGTGATCAAGGTCGAGCCGACAACCGGGGAATGGCAGCGCCATGTCGCTGCCGGCGGTGCCACAGGCAATCGGGTGAACGTCTCCTTCCTCTCGCTGAACCGCAACAAGCGCTCGCTTGCCGTCGATCTGAAGTCCGAGGCTGGCAAGCAAGTCCTGCTCGATCTGGTGAAATCGGCCGATGTCTTCCTTCAGAATTACCGCCCCGGCGTCGCAAAACGTCTCGGTGTCGATTACGAAAGTCTCTCAAAGATCAATCCGCGCCTGATCTATGTGTCCATGTCCGGCTATGGCGAGGATGGCCCGTATGTAAATCGCCCGGGACAGGATCTCGTGCTGCAGGGCCTCTCCGGCGCCATGCTATCGGCGGGACGTGAGGGCGAGGCGCCAACGGCTGCGGGCCAGTATCTGGTCGACGCGATCACGGCATACACCGCCTTCGAGGGTGCACTGGCGGCCCTGTTTCACCGCGAGCGCACCGGGGAGGGTCAGCTCGTGCAGGTCAACATGCTGGACGCGATCACCACGATCCAGATGCAGGAACTTTCGGTCTTTACCGTCGGCAAGAAGCCGCAGCAGCGCTCCGCCGAGCCGCATGCCCATGTCTATATCCGCGCGCCCTACGGGGCTTTCGCAACCAGCGACGGCTTCATCATTGTCGCCTTCCCGAAGCTGAAGACGCTCGGCGAGGTCATCGGCGAAGACAGCTTCCTGACGATGGACGACGAGATCGATACCTGGAAACGGCGCGATGAAATCTTCGCCAAGACCCGCGACAGGCTGAAGGTCAAGACATCGGCGGAATGGCTGGAGTTGCTGCGGGCGGCCGATATCTGGTGCGGCCCGGTCTATGGCTATGCTGACCTCGTCGAAGACGAGCAGGTGAAGCACAACGGCACCTTCGTCGAATACGAGCACCCGACGGAAGGCAAGGTGAAGACCCCCGGTTTCCCGATCAAGTTCTCAAAGACGCCCTCCACGGTCGAGCGCGGTGCGCCTATCACCGGCCAGCATACGGAAGAAGTGTTGCGGGAAGCGGGTTACGACGAAGCGACGATTTCATCGCTGATCGCCACTGGGGCCATCGCCAAGGGAAGTCTCTGATCATGACGACGATCAAGGCGCTGACCTGGGACCATCCGCGCGGTTACAACGCGCTTGCCGCCGCCGCAAGGCGCGAGGATGTACTCGCCGCCGGTCTCGATATCCAGTGGGACAAGCAGCCGCTCGAAGGTTTCGAATCCCATCCGATCGCGGATCTGTGTGCCCGCTACGACCTCGTCGTGCTGGATCATCCGCATATCGGCGAAGCCGTCGGCGGCGATTGCCTGCGCTCGCTCGAAAGCGTGTTCGGCGCGGATGTCTTGCAGGCGCTCAGTGCCGACAGCATTGGGCCTTCGCTATCGAGCTATCGTTACGCCGGAAAACATTGGGCGCTTCCGCTCGATGCCGCGACCCAGGTCATGGCGCTGCGCGCCGATCATCTCGAGGATGGCGCACCGGAAACCTGGGATGCCGTGCTCGATGTCTCGCGCAAAAGCGGCAAAGTTGCGCTGTCGCTCGCCGGGCCGCATGCGGCGCTGAGCTTCCTGTCGATCGCGGCTGCGTTCGGCGAACGACCGGCCGAGGCCGATCCGGACGTGCTGGTTTCCGCAGACAACGGCCGAGCTGTCTATGCGCTCATGGCCGAGCTTGCATCCCATAGCCCGCGTTCGGTCCTCGCCAAAAACCCGATCGGTATTCTCGTGCATATGGCGCAGGAAGCCGATGTCGTTCTCTGCCCGCTCGTCTACGGCTACGTGAACTATGCGGCACCGGCGGAAGGGCATGCCATCACGTTCGCAAATGCGCCACGCCGCATCGGAGGCGGTCGTCCGGGCTCGACGCTTGGCGGAACCGGGATCGGCATCTCCAAACGTTGCGAACCGACGCCGGAACTGAAGGCGCATCTGCTCTGGCTGATGGGCCGCGAGGCGCAGATCGGGTTCATTCCCGCCCATGAGGGGCAGCCATCCCGCCGCGAAGCCTGGCACGATGCTGGCGTGAACGCCCGCTGGGGCAGCTTTTACGCAAACACCGCCGACACTCTGGAGCAGGCGTATGTGCGCCCGCGCCACGATGGCTACATCGTCTTTCAGGGCAAAGCGTCTGCGCTTTTGCGTGAGGCATTCGAAACCCGCGCCGATGCGTCCAGCGTGCTGAGCCGCCTGCAGGACCTCTATCAGGCCCACCGTCGGGCCGGCGAAGAGCGATAGGAGAAGATGATGACGGAAGAGATCACCTTCGAGGTGGATGGCGCGATCGCGACGATCACCTTGAACCGCCCCGGCAAGCTCAATGCCGTGACGCCGGAAATGGCCGATGCCATCGTGAAGGCGGTCAAGGAGTGCAACGACAGCGATACGATCCGCTGCGTCATTCTGACGGGAGCAGGGGAGCGCGCGTTTTGTGCAGGCTCCGACATTCGTGAACTCGATACCTATGAGACGCCATGGCAGTTTCGCAATCGTCCGGACTATTGCGATGCGATCCATGCTTTGCTGAAGCCGACGATCGCCGCCGTGAACGGCTATGCTTTTGGTGGCGGACTTGAAACGGCCATGGCCTGCGATATCCGCATCGCCTCTGAAAACGCGCAGTTCGCGGCCCCGGAGATCAAGCTCGGCTGGATCGGCGGCGGTGGCATGGCAGCGGGGCTTGCCCATTCCATCGGCATGTCGAATGCCGCGATGATGATCATGACCGGGGATCCAATCTCTGCGGAAAAGGCGCTTCACTGGGGTCTCGTCAGCGAGGTCGTCGGTATTGAGAAGCTTCTGCCCCGCGCGCGCGCCATCGCCGAAACGATTGCTGCCCGAGCGCCGATTGCAGCCGAAACCGCCAAGCTCAACCTAAAAGCCGCCGTCTCGATGCCGCACGACAAGGCCGTCGAATACGAACGGGATCTCCAGACGATCTGCTTTGCGACGGCGGATGCGAGGGAGGGTCGCCAGGCCTTCAAGGAAAAGCGTCCACCAGTCTTCCTTCGACGTTAGGAGTGAGCATGACAGCAAGGAACAACCTGTGGGTACGCTCGACCGCCAAGACATGACCCAAGACAAGATACTGATAACGGCTTTCAGGAAGAATTGATAAAGATGAGCGGAATTTCGAGTTTTGAGACGGGGACCTTCGTTGGAAGGGCATGGTCGGTGGAGGCAAAAGGCCCGGTCGTGGTCACGATCCGCGGTGGCCGTGTCTATGACATTACCTCCCAGGAAAACGCGACGATTCGTGACCTGCTCGAGCGCGAAAATCCCGCGTTCTTCGTCCGCGGCGTTAAAGGTGCGGAGATTGGTTCGCTCGAAGAGATGCTGGCCATCCGCGAAGCAGACCTTTCCCAATCGCATCTTCTTGCTCCCATCGATCTTCAGGCTATCAAAGCTTGTGGCGTCACCTTCGCCCGGTCGATGATCGAGCGCGTGATCGAAGAACGCGCCGCAGGAAGTCCGGAGCGGGCTGCGGAAATCCGGGGAAAGGTCTCCCAGATCATTGGTGCGAGCCTTCGTGACCTGAAAGCGGGTTCCGAGGCCGCCCAGAAGGTCAAGGCAGCGCTGATCGAGGAGGGATTGTGGTCGCAGTACCTTGAAGTCGGTATCGGCCCTGATGCTGAGGTCTTCACGAAGTCCCAGGTGATGTCCTCGGTCGGCGTCGGGGCTGCAGTGGGACTTCACCCCATTTCGAAATGGAACAATCCCGAGCCAGAGATCGTGCTTGCGGTTGACAGCCAAGGCCAGGTGAAGGGCGCGACGCTCGGCAACGATGTCAATCTTCGCGACGTGGAGGGACGATCCGCGCTTCTACTGGGCAAAGCCAAGGACAACAATGCATCCTGCTCGATCGGCCCCTTCATCCGTCTGTTCGACGAGACGTATTCGATCGATGACGTTCGTAACGCAGAACTCGACCTCGTCGTCGAGGGCGAGGATGGATTCGTGTTGCGCGGCAAGAGCTCGATGAAGGAAATCAGCCGCGATCCTCTCGATCTGGTGGCGCAGACGCGTGGCCGGCATCATCAATATCCGGACGGCTTCGTGCTTTTCCTGGGCACGCTTTTCGCCCCGGTTGAAGACCGCAATGCTCCTGGGCAGGGGTTCACGCATAAGGTGGGTGATGTGGTAACGATCTCGAACGGCCAGTTAGGAGTTCTCGTCAATCGGGTGAGACTTTCCACCGACTGCCCGCCTTGGGTCTTCGGAGCATCACATCTGATGCGAAACTTGGCGACTCGTAAGTTGATTTAAATTTTTCGATGTAGGAATGGTTGTAAGCCAGTGACGTGGCCTCTGCCGCAGCCAAGAAATTCTGACGCGAATGCTCAGTGAAGTTCCATAAATATGCTTACGCCGAAAACCGAGCTAAAAATATGTGGATTTTTCTTCGTAGCGGCGGCAGTGGTTCCCTTCCGTACGAAGACGTTGGACTACGGCGCGTATCGAAGATTTGGGGCGCGGCCTCATGTATATCCCATTGACATATCCCAGACGGAGATGTACATCTTATACTCGGTGATGCAATCCGGAGGGACTTAGGTGGAGCAGGGTGCAGTATTCCAGAATAATCGAAGCCAAGCTATCCGTCTTCCAAAGGCAGTCGCTTTGCCCGATGATGTAAAGCGCGTCGATATTGTCGCCGTCGGACGCACTCGCATTATCGCGCCTGCTGGCGAGGTCTGGGACAGCTGGTTTGAAGGAGCAGCGGCCACGTCCGACTTCATGAGTGAGCGTGATCAGGCCGCCTCGCAGGAGCGCGAGGCGTTTTGATGCTGAAGTACATGTTAGACACCAACATTTGCATTTTCACGATCAAAAATCGACCGCAGCAGGTGCGCGAGGCGTTCAATCGTTTCCATGATCAATTGTGCATCAGTTCGGTTAGCTTGATGGAACTGATTTACGGAGCGGAAAAGTCAGCCAGTCCTGAAAAGAACCTTCCGGTTGTGGAGGGCTTCGCGGCGCGCCTTGAAGTTCTAGCGTACGACGAACCGGCAGCAAGCCATACGGGACAACTGCGGGCCGAACTAGCGCGCAGCGGTACTCCAATCGGTCCATATGATCAATTGATTGCAGGACACGCTCGCTCGCGAGGCTTGATTGTGGTTACGAATAATCGCAGGGAATTTGATCGCGTTCCCGGGTTACGGGTGGAAGACTGGACGGGCTAATCTCAAACGTTTCACTATAGCCATCGATAGCCCCGGATACCGCCTCCGTCGGTACCCGCTGAAGGGTCGCAGGTTCGTATTGCTTCAAGGCGTCGGAAGGGTTCGTTGCGAAAAGCGACACGAGGCCGCCGCCGACAAGAAACTGCCGGGCAAGCGAGAGGTGCTTGCGGCCGATGGGCCTCACGAAGACAGCATGATCGTTTGATTCTCAATAAGCCCGCATTATTGAACTACGAACCGATTGTCACAAACTATGGCGCGAAGGTGGAGGTAATTACGCGACGCGACACACTGTCGCCGTTTGCTGTCAAATGTAAGGAGAAACGCAAGCGCGAATTTCCCCGCTGAACGCCCGGTAAGTATTGTTGTCCGGGTCATAGGAGCGATAGCGCGCGAAGCACCATTGAGAATGGGTGTCTCCGGTGTATCTGAGGTCACTGATGTCAGCGGCGTGGTCGACCTCAGCGTTTGTCGCAGGGTTATGAACCGAAGCTGCAAAAGGAGGCTCACATTCACGGCGTACACCTATGTAGGGCTGATATGTGTTGTCTGAGGCGCGATACGACCTGTAACGCTCTGCGCACCATGCCGCCACTTCCGTGTCGGCTTGGTAATTTGAGGTCAGCCCAACGCCTGCCATTTCGCCCTCGTCGGTTGAGCCGAGTCGTACATCGCGCATCGAAGGTTGGATCTCCTTTGCGACGATGTTGTCCGCGCTGAAACTCATCACCGCCGACTTCGGCAGTTCAACGACGAGAGCGGGAAGGCGCTCAAAATCCTGCTTGCTGGGATCGACTGACATGGGACGGGATGTCCAAAGTGATGTTATGTCAATATTCCCCAGCTTTTCGATTTCACGCTCCGGAAGGTAATTAGGGATGGCCATGACACTCCCGGCAATTGCGGTCAGCGAGAGTGCGATGCCCAACACGGGCGCGATTGGATAGCTCATCGTTTAGCTCCTGCGTTCCGGCTGGTGCCTAGTAGAGGGAGAACGGTCATGCTGGTAAGGCTTTAGAATGTCTCAAAACGAACTGCCGCATCCTGATAGCGTTGTCATTGGGCTATCAAACGCAACTGCTGTAATGGAGTTCCGCCTTGGAGTGTCGATACCGCGTCTGTTGGTCCTTTGCTGCGGCAAAGCAGGACTAAAGTCCTAGATCGAACGGACCATAAGGGCTCGATGTGTTTGACAACGAGTGTCAACCTGGGACGGGCTGTTCCATGACGGATTGACGATCGGAGTCAGGCAATAGACCGCTAATAAGATATCGCCATCGCCGATACGGCGTGTGGCCGGATACGTCTGTAGGCTGCCTCTACGAAGCCGTAGATGCCGAACGTAAGGAGACCAACTGCAGCGATGGCGTAAAGGCCAGCACCGAAGGGAAGTTGGCGGACCCATGACAAGGCCTCCGAAATGCCGCCTGCCTGGCCTGGATCTACTGTGAAGGCCGCATAGATGAAGAACACCCCGGTGATGATAAATACGACGCCGCGGGCCGCAAGGCCGTAGAGGCAAATCCAATCTACGGCAGTTCTGGCGGTATCGGGGATGTCTAGGTATTTCCGGTATCCGTGGCCTACCCCTTTAACGATCTGTGTCGCTCCTGCGCCGACAATAGCCAAGCCCACGCCCGTCACCAAATATCGACCAAAGGGTTGTTCAAACAGCCAGGCAGCGAGGGTCGCCTCGCTTTCAGAACCTCCTCGTTTGTCGAAAGCAAGGGCCAAACTCGCTGCATAAATTGCTAAGCTGCTGTAGGTCACTGCGCTGATCAGTAGGGCTACTCGTATGCCATACCCTTTGAGGGTCGCGGGGTGACCATCAGAGTTGGCTAATGACTGTGCGAAACGCCACGCGATGAAGCCCAGCAGCCCTACTGTGATCACCCCGAGCCAGACACGTCCAAATGGCTGTCCAAGCAATACATTGAGAGCGGATTTCGAGTTTGGCTCACCGCCACCGATTGATGAAGACAGCGCGAGCCCGGCAACGAGCACGTAGACGAGGCCGCGTGCGGCATAGCCGGATCGGGAAAGCCATAGGAACGGTGACTGGGTTTGCATGGGACCTCACTGGGTTAATCAATCAATACGGCAATGCATCGCTACACCCCGACAACTCTTGTGCTGTACCCAGGTTCCACCGTTCTAGATTACCCTACAGGCCAGTGACGGTAACTCGCCTCGTCCAAAATTGGTCTATGCCGTCAGCTTAAAGAATTCAGTGTAACGGTGTTCATTGAGGTTTCATGCGCCGAGGATTATCCTTGCAAGACGCGGAGCAAAGCGCTTGCGACAGGAGATGATGACGTCGCCGCTGAAGAAGATCCATCGGTGAGCCATGTCGGGGCAAAGCTCATTCGTGAGTGACTAACCAGCACCAGTACCGCCGCCGCAATTCACTGTGTAACACGTAAAGTGACTAATTATTTTTATTAACCGTATCCATTCCCGCCGGTTTAACTCAGAGGCTCTAGGTTCCTGCCCAATGAAAAGGCAGATAGCGCATCATGAAGCAGTCGCAGTTGTTGTTGAAATGGATTGTTCCCGCAAGCGTATCGGCATTGGTAGGGGCGATGCTACTCGGCACTTTATACTGGGCGGCAGCCAGAACGGATGAAGTGGCCGCGGCGCGGCAGAAAGATCTCGTCACGCTCATTGTGTCGAAGTTGCAGTCATCGGTCGCCCATGATCAAGAGAGCGCTACCGTCTGGGACGACGCGGTGATCAAGACGAGGGAGCGTGATCTCGAGTGGCTTGACGTTAACCTCGGACAATGGATGAACACCTACTTCGGCCATGACGCTGCTTTCGTACTCTCAGCGGATGGAAAGCCAATCTACGAGTTCATTGCGAAGCCATTCGGCGTCTCCACGGCGACCGACTTTTATCGGGCTTATAGTCCATTGGCCAGTCGTCTGCATGGACGACTTGCTGCCGCAGATCAGGAGGGCATATCGGACAGGGTTCTTTCGATCGGCGAAAGCGATCTGACATTCGTGGGTGGACGACCTGCTGTGATCAGCGTCAAACCGATTGTTTCCGACACTGGCGAGATCAAGCAGCGGGCCGGCGAAGAAAACCTTCATATAGCCGTACGGTTCCTTGATCGCGATCTCCCGATCCAGATCGGTGGCGAATATCAATTCGCCGAAATGCAGTTCATGACCACAATGCCTCACGACAAGAGTCACTCGCAGATCGCCCTCAGGTCGAAATCGGGGGAGATCATCGGGTATTTCAACTGGCATCCATTTGAACCCGGAACAAACGTGTTGGACGCGACCTTGCCGGTCATAGGTCTTTCCGTCATTGCTATATTTATCGCGGCAAGTTTGGCCGGCCATGCTATCTGGAGGCGCTCGGTCAAACTCAATTCCAACCGCCAGGAACTTCAGAGCTTAGCGCTTCGTGACACTCTAACGGGACTTGCAAACAGGGCTCATTTCCAAAACGAACTTGTCGTGCGGCTCCAGCGTTCAAAGCCCGAAGATGTCCGTAGCGTGCTTTTCATAGACCTTGACCGGTTTAAAGCAGTGAATGACACGTACGGACATCCGATAGGTGACAAGTTGATTGCTCTCGTTGCAGAGAGAATGAGAGATATTCTACCGAACGCCCTGGTCGGACGGATCGGTGGCGATGAATTCACTGTCTTACTCGAAATGATAGGGAGCAGTGAAGTTGCCGACACAGCCAATCGAATAGTGGCGAGCCTGCGCGAGCCGTTTGAGATAGAAGGCGTTTATATTACGATAGGGGCGAGCGTCGGTGTAGCGACTGCAACCGGTCCGGGCGCCGAGGCGAACGAACTAACGCGCCAGGCCGATATAGCACTTTATCATGCCAAGGCTGCCGGGCGAAACGCATATGCCGTGTTTGGCGATCATATGGACGAACTTCTTCGTACGCGACGAAAACTTGAGCATAGTCTTCGTGACGCACTCGCGGGGGGGACACAGATTGAGGTGGCTTATCAACCTGTCTACCTAGCAGACAGTTCGGGACCTTGCTCAGTTGAAGCGCTCGCACGGTGGATACACCCGGAGTTGGGCCCAATCGGTCCTGACGTTTTCATTCCGCTCGCTGAGGAAATTGGCCTCATCCACAAAATCGGCAGTCTGGTGCTTGAAGATGCGTGCAGCCTGATTGCGCGTATGCCGTCAATCAGTGCTGCCGTAAACGCTTCCGCAGCGGAACTAAGCTCGCCCGGCTACCCGCTTCGCGTTCTCTCCACGCTGGCAAAATGGGGGGTCGAACCGAGTCGACTCGAGATCGAAATCACAGAGAGCCTTGCCATTAATGGCGAACAGGAAACTGAGCGAAACATTACCATGTTGAGAACTGCGGGAGTAAAGTTTGCCATCGATGACTTTGGTACAGGATATTCTTCCTTCTCCCGGGTTCAGAACGTCACCGTGGACAGGCTCAAGATCGACAAATCCTTCATAGAAGGGATAAGCGGAGGTCAAAACAGCGCGATTGTGGAAGCGATTATTAATATGGCACGGGCGCATGGCCTTCAGACAACGGCAGAAGGGGTCGAGACGAACGAACAGAGGGAGGCACTAAAGTCGTTGGGCTGCAACAACGTTCAGGGATTTCTGATGTCTCGCCCAATAGCTCGTGAAGAGGTCATGGCGCTTGTTAATACAGGCAACGCGAACTATGGGCGGGTTTGACTGGAATATACCGTTCATCCGGGGTTAACTGTCGTGCAGATTTTATGACGCGTCCGTCGGCAGGGGTGGCTTCCAGGAAATTTCGTCGAGCGCGCGGCTGACGATCCGGGACGAGCGAAAAAACACCCTGCAAGAAAATCTTGCCTTTCCATGGAAAGCAGGGGCCAACGGCTTGATATTGGGAGCCAGCTTTCAGTAGAGCCGCCGCTGACCACCAACATCCTGTAGGACCACCGGTATCGTCGCGTCTCTTGTTTCGGTGATCCAATGGCTGAGCGCGTCCCAACATTGCCTATATCGCGGGGAGTTCCTGCTTGCGCTCAAGGCCATCCCAATCCTTGGCTTCGCTGTTCGGGAACGGTAGACATCTTGCCCCACGCGCGCACGTGCCGAGCAGTGTTCTGGTCCTGAGGCTCTGGTCGGCCGCAGCAATTTTTTGGCGCGATTGCCGGGGACGGATTGTCTTATTGGTCACTAGTATCATCGTGAAATTCGATCGTGTCCCAGGGAGTGGTGTAGCTGGATTTCATAGCCATCGGTGATTTCCGGTAGGGTCGGGTTGCTTAGAACCAACCTGAGGGACACCACCGATGACCGACGATATGATGAACCTGCGCTCACTCGTTGAGAAGAGCGCTGATGCCGATTTGCTGCGCGAGATGATCGGCTTTGCTGCTGAGAAGCTGATGGCGCTGGAGGTTGGCACGAAGACCGGCGCGGGCTATGGCGAGAAGAACGGCTTCCGACTTGCCCAGCGCAACGGCTACCGCGATCGAGACTGGGAAACGCGAGCGGGAACCGTCGAGCTGCGCATTCCCAAGCTCCGCACAGGCAACTGCTTCCCAAGTTTCCTGGAGCCGCGCCGGATGGCGGAGAAGGCCCTGACGGCGGTCATTCAGGAGGCCTACATCCAGGGCGTCTCGACGCGCTCCGTCGATGATCTTGTGAAAGCCATGGGCATGTTAGGCATCTCCAAGAGCCAGTTGTCACGGCTTTGCGAGGAGATCGACGAGAAGGTGAAGGCTTTTCTCGACCGGCCTATCGAGGGCGAATCGCCTTATCTATGGATCGATGCCACCTACCTGAAGGTCCGACGCGGCGGTCGCATCCTCTCTGTTGCAGTCATCATCGCCGTTGGCGTCAACACCGACGGTCGACGCGAAGTGCTCGGCATGGAAATCGGCACGTCCGAGGCCGAGGCGATCTGGACGGAATTCCTGCGAAAGCTGACCGGGCGGGGGCTGCGCGGCGTCAAACTCGTCGTCTCCGATGCCCATGAGGGCATCAAGGCAGCCGTATCGAAGGTGCTTTCCGCCACTTGGCAGCGTTGCAGAGTGCACTTCATGCGTAATGCATTGGCTCATGCGGGCAAGAGCGGACGGCGCGTCGTATCCGCGTTCATTGCCACGGCCTTCGCTCAGGACACACCGGAGGCCGCAAGCACTCAGTGGCGCAGCGTCGCCGACCAGATCAGGCCAAAGGTCCCGAAGCTTGCCAGTCTGATGGACAATGCCGAGCACGACGTACTCGCCTACGAGACCTTTCCCAAGCAGCATTGGGCGAAACTTCACTCGACCTACCCGATTGAGCGATTGAACGGCGAAATCAAGCGGCGGACTGAGGTCGTCGGCATCTTCCCCAACGACGACGCCATCGTGCGCCTGGTCGGTGCCCTGCTGCTCGAACAGATCGATGAATGGGCCGTCCAGCGATCTCGCTACATGACCCTTGAGATAATCGCCACAATGAGCGATGATCCCCTCATCAGCCTGCCAGCAGCAAGCTGACACTCATCCGGCCCTCTGGGATGAGCCGTGGCTGTCTAAGCTACACCACTCCCTGGGACACGATCTGAAATTCTCGGCGTGGGCCGCTATCCGGATATTGTCGCGCGCAGCGCGGCTTTCTTTATCAAGTTCTGCGCCTTAGCCGCACAATAGACATCGATTGGATCGAATTAACCTTTGAGGAACCTTCTATCTAGCCCGGGGTTTCCATGCGAAGGAGACCAGCATGCAAATCCCCCCACCGACTCATGAACTTGGCGAAATGCAGCGTACGATGGAGTGCGAAGAGCTTGTCCACCCCCTTGTAGACGCGATCGTATCTGCAGCCACATCATCTGGCTGGACCGTAGAGGAGGCTCTGATGGCGGTCGAAGAAGTAGTAAAGGATATCAGGACAAACAAACCCAGCGGGTAGACACGGACAGTGAGGTGCCTCCTCGGTGCCTGACGGTGTGGGGCAGACTCTATGTAAATCCTTTGTCTTAGGAGTTTCAGACATTTATTTTGGAGAAAATCAATCGTGCACAGCGATGACAAACGATTTAAGCGGGTCCTTTCGAAGGGTGAAAACGAGATCGACGAATACTTCGCAGAATTGAAGAGCGAGGCCCTGAATACTGGCCATGTCTCTCAACCGGTTCAAGGCAAGATTGGTCTCTCCGATATCGAAGAGACTCGCCGGCTGATAGCTAACGTCGCCCGTCTTCGATAAATAGTCTCGGGTAAGCCCGCGATCTCCTTGCACGCGAACCAGAAGCACTATTCTGTCAATGCGCTCATTGGCTTTACAGGAAGATTGGAGTGTTTATGGTTTTCGGTCTTATAGCCCGACGTCTTCTGCGACATAGGTAAACTTGAATTTTCAAAAGCAAGAATGAATGTCGCAGGACCAACTGCAGCCAATAGATTAATTTTTCCTCCAGTCTTGCCAACAAACAAATCCACGGCGAAAGAGGCCAACTCGTTCGAAAGAGTTCAGCGCTGGTCAACCGAATACGCACGAGCCGCGATTTTTTCGTAGTTATCCCATGTTACTCGACGTCCCCCGACTAGGCTAGCCGCAATACGTAAGAGCGCCGTCAGATGCTCCTTCCCTCCGTAGCCAACGATCGGCGCTACAGACTTCATTGGAGTATTCAAAATCCCCGGAATCAGGTGCCGCAGTTCAGCGAAGTTGGCAAAGTGTTCGTCATTTTGCCCGTCTAAAAGCAGAGTTTCGGTTGGAGCACCCTGAGCAAGGATTACCTGATGACCATCGAGTAAAATATGGAAGTATTCGATGGTGGTTATGCCCTCGGGAAGAGCGGGGGCGATGGACACCCCATTAACGAGGTCCATCACCCGGATCAAAACCCCGTCAACGAGCAAAGCATGCCCCGGTGACAAATAGAGGTCGCAATGAGGGACCTGTCCGTCCAAGGCATGCCGTCGGACCCGAATTGGCATCACGGTTTCGGTCTCAGGGTGACGGGTTGGCTTGTAGGTCTGACGACCAATCCACCGGATGGGCATCGTGTCCCCAGTCACCGTCGTTAGCATATCGCCGATGGCAAGCTCTTCGACATTTACCTCGCCAGTCGGCGTGGAGAGGGTGGTCCCGCGCAGAAAGCAATTTGACCCGTGGTGTCCTTTTCCCCCACGCTTGCCCCAGTTTCTCCCCATGCTGTGGGCGCTTGAAGGTGATAGAATCGCACCTGCCGCACCTGTTGCTGCGGTAAACCTGGCGCCTGCGGCTGCAGCAATGCCCAAGAAATGGCGCCGTGCCAGCTGCGTTTTGAGTGAGCGATCGCTGGGAGTAGGCATTTTTTCCTCCATCGTTGATGTTCGAGAACGATAGATGCCTCACCTCTGGAATTTAACCTCTTAAAAGTGCGTACGTTTATCATCCGACTGAGCGATTGGATGACCCCTTGGGCGATATAGCAAACTCTGACATCCAAAAGGTGGCTTAAAGGGGCGGACCAAAGTCCATCCTGGACTGGCAAAGGTCCTGTGCGTCGCTCACTCAGGAATCGAGTCGTAAGTCCCTGTTTCAACCTTCGCCGGTGGATTGCACAGACACGGCGGCACTGCCACCCCCAGCCAGATCCGGCGTTCCTTTCGAGCGGCGGGTCATCCTGTATGATAAAGCCGATGCGATTTCGTAAACAGCGTCACTCTTAGGCAACGTCACCGGGCCCGTAATAGACTTTTGTCCAGACAACAGACCATTCATCTGAGCCACCTTCATCATAGACGTAGCGGCCATCCCCGGAAAGCTCTTCGCGCCAAGGATCCATAGTCAGCCATGCCGGCGGCGCTATTCCCGGTAGCTTCAACAACTGAAGAACGTCGTGAAGCTCCGGCAGGGTGGTGACCTTTTGTAAGTCTTGCAAACCGCTGCTTCGAATTGTCCATGCATAATGCGTCATCGTGCAGTTTCCTTCCATTCATGTCGATGCGGGAATGGAGTATTGGGCTGGCGTTGGGTGAAGAACTTCAACTGTTTTGGACCGCCGAGATGCGACAGGCCAACCGCTCGCCGATACTCTCCCTGGAGGCAACCACCTTCGCGTCCCTGTGTGGACGGTCTGGGCCTGAAATATGCTCAACAACGAAAATGTGATGCATGATCAAAAGACCTCCCCAACCGGCTCTATGGTGTCCACTAACCTCTCAACCGCGCACCCTCCGTCATTCAGAAGGCCGAGGAGGGCTCCAATCTCGAACGGGTGAAGCAAAACCCTATCGACAGTCGTAGACGCCGGAAAGTTTCGACTAGGATCTTCGAGAAGGAAGAGACACTGACGACGCGTTTCATAATCCCGAGCTTCGTCCGACAAGGAACTCCCAGCTTTCAAGGTGTAATCGTAAATCGTATATTCTTCGGGCATTTCAGACCTCGTTAACACCCAGCGATTTATTCAGCGTTAGCGGGTTCGCAAGACAGGAATAATATCGATATAGCTCTTGTGGATCATTCCGCCATCCGGCTTCGGCCCTCTAACGAACCAAGACCTTTGGAACGAAATCAGAGCAACGGTCCTACCGAGGCTGCGAACAGAAAGTTTTAAGCCCAAATCCGTGTAATCGACAGGTGCCATTATTGTCGCCCGACAATCCACACAAACAGAAACCGCTTATGCCTGGGCGAGATGGAGAAGTGGTAGGGAGGACGACAACGATCTCATTGAGTTAACGATCTGAGTGATCAAATTCAGAGTATACGGTACTATCACACGCATGCCTGCGTGCTTTTAGGCGATGGACGCTAGATAGATTCGCTTTCAAGGAGTCCCACATGACGACGGGCCGAAAAATTGTTCACTCTCAACTCGGCATACTCTTGAGTGTATTGCTTGCGGCAACCCCCTACACAATGAAGGTTTCGGATTTTACCCCGGAGCTTGTCTCCCATTCTGTTTTTGCAAAAGATGGCAATAACGGCAATGGAAATGGCGGCGGCAATGGAAACGGTGGGGGCAACGGGAACGGCGGCGGCAATGGCAATTCTGGCGCGGGCAAAAGCGAGACTCGGGGAAACTCTCAAGGCGCGAAGGGTCAGGGTTCGCAAGGCAAGACCGGTTCTGCCGGACTATCTGTTCGCCATAGCGACGGGATCAGCGAGGTCGTGCGCGATGGCCGATATATCATGAAGGATTCGAAAGGTCGCACTATCGTGAACCGTCAGGCCACCCTCGCAGATGAGATCCGTCTGAGATTTCTGCATTAAAAACTGATGGCGTGCGTCTCGAAGACATTCGGCCCGGAACGTGGGGAATTGCAGCAAGTTGGATTACTGTTTGCCGCCCGCGCCTTCAAATTTTCACTGGAGTAATCCCGACAGATCTTTGATAGTGGGCGGCCCCCAGACATTAGAATCCGCGTGATTTGGGGTTTGTACACCGGATAAATGACAGTCAGCTGACTAACGTTCATGTATATATTTTTATGGGTTTTAAATGTCAGCTCAAGCCACAGTGCAGTGCTGCTAGGTCATGTCTTGTTAGAACCACTGTCAACCGGGCGCTGGATTACGCGAAGACGAGCTGTCAATGGTGCATACTATTTCTTCTGGTCCAAGTGAGTGCTGTCGACCGGCAAGACCACCGTTACCTGCCGTTGAGACCGTCCGGCCATGCTCGTGGAGAACACTGTGAGGGTCAATCCAGCCATGGCCAGAAAAACAAAGATGAAAACCCCGCTTAGTGGGGCACCGGACTTCGGCGTGTGTTGATAAGACATTTTTTGGGTCTCATTGGGGCGGGAAGGCAGGGCGGTACGTTGTGTATCGCCCTGCCAAGATTTTACGCGAACCCGATAAACGACAGGATTGCGCCGACGATCACAATTGCTCCAATGAGCCAGATCAAACTGTTCATTGCTTCACTCCTTCAAGATGACCGTGGGACTGGGGTGGCCACAGTTACTGAATCACCTGGACGACGGTGCGTGTCTGCGGATCGACGATGACACGTTGCTCATTGACAATAGTGTAGGAGTAGCGCGGATCTTCAGTGATTGGCATTAGAACGACCTCTTGGGGGACCGGCTTACCAACGACGATCGGTTGTTTGACCACGACCGAATTTTGTACAGGCTGCTCCTGAACATAGGTGACTACGCGGGCTGGTGGCGGATCAATAGCCGTGCCGGCGATTGCACCGGCCACACCGCCGACAGCAGCGCCCACGGGGCCACCGACAATCGCACCGGTGATGGCACCACCGGCGGCGCCTGTGACTGTTCCGTTTGCGTCCTCGGCGAGGACCGTGCCAGTAAGCGCGACTGTGACGAGGGTTGATAAGAGAATGAGTTTCGATTTCATGACAGTCTCCTTTTTCCGTTTACACCAGCACAACGCCATTTTTAGAAAGCTGTTCCCACTTAGGGCTACAGTCCGAATTCTCTGAGACGATCGGCGGAAACTGGTAGGGCTAAAGTCCTGTAGCAACACAGTAAGAGTGGGTTGCACGCCATCTTGGGGAGCACCTTCTGGCGCGTTGGACTCACGCTGGATTGGACATAGGAGGCGACGATGGACACGAGTTTGCATGAAGTTCGATGGTTTCTGATGCCGGTCATAGGCCTGATTTTTACGATGTTGGCAACCGGGCTGCTCGCAGGTTGAACCGCAGCTCTTTAAACGAGAGTGCGATTGCGCAGAACCATCGCGGCTTCCGTTCTATTGCTTGTCCCGAGCTTTGCGAAAATATGGGTCATATGCTGTTTGATGGTCTTCTCATGGACCCCAAGCCGGAGCGCTATCCGCTTGTTGCTAAGCCCTTCCGCAACTAGGTTCAGGACCTCGTGTTCTCGGCTCGTCAGCTCATTGATTGGATTGGGCTGCTTTGCCAAGGCGGCCGCCAATGACATGTCGGAGAGGAGCCGAGCTGACAGAGTCGGGGAAACATATGTCTCTCCCGCGGCGACCGATTTAATTATGTCCGCCAGCACCCGTGATCCGACGCCCTTCAAAACATAGGCCTTCGCCCCCTTGTCTAGGGCGCTCATGACGTCGTCGCTTGTTTCCGAGACTGTCAGCATCATTATCTTTTGATCGGAGTTGATTTCCAGGATAGGCAGGATCGCATTCAGCCCACCGCCTGGCATTGAGATATCCATGAGCAGGATATCGGGCTTCAGGGTGGCGCAGATCTCAAGCGCGTCCTCCCTTGTTGAGCCTTCACCAAGTATTTTGAAACCTTGGATGTCCGAAAGAATCCGCATGACGCCTTCACGGAAAAGCGGGTGATCGTCGATGACTGCGATTGTAATTTCTCCCATCATGAGGGCTCCATTTCATCTAGGTTTAAGGACATGCACAGCTCGGTTCCCCGTTCAGACGTCTTCAATTCAAATATTCCCCCAAGGCTTTCAACCCGTTCTCGCAGACCCGACAAGCCCAGGCTTGAATGCTTGATTTTAGTTGGGTCAAAACCCGGACCGCTATCGCCGACTGTAACCGAGACAATTCGACCGTCGTAGGTCTGGATGACATATTGCTCAGCGCCACCGCCGTGACGATACCCATTGTTGAGCGCCTCCTGCAAAAACCGAAACACGCAGATTTTCGTTGAGATCGGGAGTTGAGGAGACGCGGGTGATAGGGAAAGCTCGACCAGTGCGCCTGTTCGCTCAGTATGGGCTTTGAGGGCGCGTTCAACTACTTCCCGCAAATCGGCGCCTTCGATCCGCGGCAGGACGAGACCGCTGCAGATTGTGCGGATCTCCTGCATCGCGTCATCCAGACTGGATTTGATTGACGCGATCTCGCCATCTCGTACCTTACGCGAAGTTCGAGGATTGCTGATAGCCTCGCTGTCGACCTTCAGTGCGGCCAAGGCGACTAGCTGCGCCGGGCCATCGTGGAGTTCGGCTCCAAGGCGTCTGAGGTACCGTTCATTGAGCGCTGTTGTGCGCTGGCTTGCTCGCTGGAGCTTCGCGCTAAGCTCGCCGTTCTGCAATAGAAGTTCAGACAGTTCTCGAATTCGCTGCTTTAACGCTTTGTCTTGACTGTCTATCGTCCTACTGCCTTTAAAGACGAGAACCGATAGAATTGCGAAAAAGGACATCGTGAATGCCACAACCGCGAGCCAGCTCTGTAGGCGGGCGTGGTTCAGACTGTGCTGAAGGTCGGTGGCGATTTCATAAAACTCGAGGACGCCGACGACTTCACCGGACCACGGCTGTAGGACCGGATTGTAAATTTCAAGCACCGGAAAGCCGCTATCACGAACAGTTTCACTGCCGACATCGTCGGAATGGTCGTACTTAGCAACCATCGTCCCAGATAGTGCCATTTGTAGCCCATCGCTGATCGGTAGTTTTCTTCCGATCAGAGCTTTTTCGTTTGAATAGAGAATGGTGCCGTCGGGGCGCCAAAGACGAAACGACAACAGCCGTTTCCCCAGTGTTCCTTGGCCCAAAGTCTCGTCGAGTGCTCGTTGCACCGATTCGTTGAGATCGTCGTTGGTTTGCATGTCGGGTAGGAGGGGCGCAATGACACTGTCGACGTATAGAGCGGTCGCAGCCCCGGTATTCCTGGTGACTGCAGCTTCAATCAGACTGGTAACGAACGCTCCAACTATGATCGTCGCCCCAAGCGACACCAAACCTCCGATGAGGAGAAACTGTTGGGCCAGACTGGGGGTATTCCAGCGGTAACGCTCCGCGAACAACCGCATGATCGATTCAGCTCCCAAACGCACTCTCTTATTCCGGCGCGCTATCAACCGTCAAAAATAAGGCGTCGAGGCTATTCGTCAATAATGCCGGACCGACAGAAAAAAATATACGTCGCAACGTCGAAGGGGGGAATTGCTGGCGAGGCTGCCTTCCTAAACTTGTGTACCGTTTCCGGGTCGCTCCAGAGAGACGATCTGAACTTTTAGCATGTTAAAGACGGTTGCATATCTTCCAGGTCATCGCTGTGAGCACACACCTTCGAGACTGCAACATCCGCTGACACTTTCGTGTCAGCGGGACCGGGCGCACCGCGAGCTCGATCCCTGGACTAATGTCACCGCCCGCACACGGCCAAAGCCTGAGGCGCGCTGGTTGGATATCGGCCAATATACCTCGAATGGCAAGAAACCGGAGCAAGTCATGCTGATGAAAGCCGATCTATCCTGGTGCCTCGTCCTGGAGCGCATCCATCCAACGTCTCTCGATGGGGAGTTTACTGCGATCGAATTCGAACTGGCTTTTGCCATCAACATCCGGGCGGCCTTGCGACTGGTGAAGGTCTCGCCTGTTTGTCGCCGTTTTGCCGATATCGCGATAAGCAACGCGGTCACCTATAGCTGCTTACGCTACAGCGGAAGAAGCGCCAGGGTTCTGGCCGATGCGCAACGCCCAATCGACGAGGCGTTGTGGCGTTTCATAACGGAGCTGGGAAGTTGTAAAGTCAAAGCGAAGGCCGACCCGGAACGCACCTCTATCTACTCGATCCCGATAACCGACCGCCGGCATGCCAAGCCTACGCTTCTGCGACGGGGAAGCCATATCGTCTCGCGCTCGGGCGAACAGTTCTAAAACCTAAGGACGCTGGTCGCCCCGCGTGCTCGTCCGCTGATCCGTGCCCGTGAGCCATTCGGCGAAAGGAGCGGTGTTAGCTTCGCAGCCTTCATCGAGAATGAAGACGTCGTCGCAGAACGAGATCCTGCAATGGTGGTAGCTGATCACGATGGCCGTGCGGCAGGCTACCCTTGATCTCATCGTGTCGATGATGGCTTCTTCCGACGGACCATCCGTGGCGTTTGTCGCTTCGTCAATACGATCTCGGGATCCCGAACCAGGCTCTTGTAAACATTATCCGCTTGCGCTGACCGGCCGATAGAGCGGCCCCACGGTACCCGACAATCGTTTCGCTCTCTTGCGGCGGTTCTTTCGATAAATTCCTGCGCTCGCAAGGCCGGCAGCACGCTTTGCATCCCGAATCGAAGCGCTTTCACCATAGGTGATCTTTTCCAGAATGGTTCGATCCACCAGTTCAAGATCCTGTCTGGCAAGGGCAGTCTGGCGCCGCCACTCCTTGGGGTCGATTCTGTCCAGCGGTATCCGTCAACGAGAATATGTTCCTGATCGGGCTCAACAGCCGACACAGAAGTTTGACGATCATCGTTTTCCCCGTACCTGATCGACTGATGATCGCAGTCGATCAATCCGGACGGATGTCAAATGTGGCGGCGTGCAGCACCACCGGCTGTTCACTGAGCAGGGATATTTGAACGTCGCACCGTCAAATTTGATCTGCTGTGTAAGTCCCGGGCCGACTCTTGGCCTGCCGGCGGCGGCGGCTTGTCGGAGGGATCCAACAGCCATTGGACTCTTTTCCAAAGAGCCGCTCCAACCATGCATTTGGCTCCATGCCAGCTGCATGGCACGCACGTGCGGCTGCCACCGGTAGAGCAGGACGACGAAAGCGATGACCGAAAAGCTCACCTCCAACAACCATCACGACCGCGGCCAGAAGGAGAGCCGAGCGCAGCAGCGTAAAAATGTGCGTATAGCACTACCGTGACGGTAATGGTCCGAACCCCATCCAACTGCCGGTCCCGTGTATTCAGCATAGACACCCCTCGGCGATCAGCTTCTATCAGACGCTCTCCTCGACAGTGCCCACCCGCCAGTGCTGTTCTGGCCGCCCATTGCATTTTCCGTCTTCTGTGTCGTGGTGACATGTAGAGCGTTGAGGCGGGCCCTGAGACCGTCGGGCGAATTCGGCCGAACTTTGTCCTAAGCAGCTTGATCAGCGTCTGGTCACATTAGTTTTAGTTCCCAGTATTCGGTTCGGCATAGGGCGCCGGCTCCGGAAGTGTGTTGCGGATTTGATCGATCTTGCCAAACTCGGGTCCGACACCGAGGATATCCTTGGCCCTATACAGAGTGTAGTCGGTTACAACACCGTCTTTCGTGAAGGTGGCAAGCGCGTCGCGCAATGCCTCGTCGCTCAAGGCCGGATCAGTCGGAACAACGTCGGTGCCATTCTCGGCTTCAAACTCCGCATAGGCGATTGCATAGGCTGAAACGGCCGACATGCGAGGATCATTCGAATTCAGATATGCGTGATAGTTGCGGTTGAGCGAGTTTATTCCGGCAGTCTTGGAGTGGGCTGCATTCACGTTGACCGTATTCACCGATTTTTCCGCCTCGATTGCTTTGTCGGATTTCTTTCCGAATGTGAAAAACGACTTAAGCGTCGGAGTGCGGTCGGTGCGGTCGGCCTTTCCTTGTTTTTCTGAGCGGGTGTCACCCGATTTACCGTGGTCGGAGCTTGCGCTACTGCCGCGCCCTCCACCGTTGCCGTTGCCACGTCCGCCTCCGCCGCCGGTACCATCTTTTGCGTAGGCTACGCCTGTGCCGCCAAATGTAGCGACTGCGGCTGGGGCCAGCGCGATGGTCAAAGCGACGACGCTACGGCCGATTATTTTCGTGATAGACATAAGTCTCTCCATTCAGGTTTCGCGAACCATTCTGTAAGGACGGGACACCTTCACCGGGAGACTAGTTGGTGCGGGGGATTGCTTCTACCGGCCCCAGACCATTACTGTTGTGTCTAGGGCTTAGGTCTGGTCGATTTTCCGCGAAAGGTCCGACGCATTCAAAGGAAAATGCCGGCCGCTGATCATCCACCGGGCACCGGTGCTTTCGATGCGCACCCGGAAGAGATCGTCCCGTATATGTCCTCCTCGCATCGCCACGATGTTTCGGCTATGTCACCGGCGAATTGGTACGAGTCATCGACGGTTACTGAACGTCATCGCCTACCATTATCAAGATGGTCTGATACAGCTATTCCTTGGCATGGCGTGTCTGAGCATCATCGCACCCGGTCGCAACATCAATAGGAGAGGCCTCCCAGCAACCGGCAAAGGCGATGTTGCCGCGTCAGCAACCGGGCTAGGGCGGTTAGGGATTTCCCGCTGATGCTACCTCGTAACTACATGCTGAAGAATACTTCGCGATTAGCTTTGTTTACCCATCAGCGAAGCTGATGGCCAGTGGGGGTCGAGGGTGTCTCATCCTAGGCCATGGTGCGGACCAGCGGCGTCGGGCGACGGATGGTCTACCGACGGCTCTGGAGTTTGGCCTTCGTGTCCGGACCTTGAGGAAGCGCTGCTATAAACTTGGTTTTTCTCGCCGGGGTGAAGGCGGCGATCCCCGCTACATGCGTTGACGCTGTCAGCATCGATCGCGGAAATATCGTCGCAGACTTAAATTCACCGAAGTGTACCGACGGCTCCAGTCGAGTTCAGGCGGGCTCGATGTCTGCAGGACCGGCGCCAACAGGGGTTCTATTTTTCGGTGAACGGCGCCCGCCGTCTTCCGATCGAACGCCCCCCAATCGTTCGCTAGTTTAAGCGGCACTTTAGCCGAGAAATCGTAGTGAGCAGACACGGCCGTCACACACGCGGACAAGAGGCCCGCCTTCAGTTCCGCCGGAGAATGCCGGCTTCACGCGCAGCGAATTCAAATGCAGCTCGAGCTTCGGCGTTCGTGTTTGTTCCCGCCAGAGCACCCAAGCACGCCCGCTTGGCATTGGCATGGCTAGCTCCTTTGCCTTCTGGCCACTGCGACAACAAGTAGGCGAGTGCCTCGCGCGGATTCCGAATAACGTCAAAATGATCCACGCACTCCTTTTTTACCTCGACGTTTGCGTCCCAAATCGTTGTGTTCATAAAACACTCCTGTGGCGAGTTACTTCAAGCATGTTTGGCTCGGCGTCTCACGAGGCTCGTAAAGCGTGTTTCGTCGTCGCCTTGACGGCTAATTTCGGAATCTGCGGACAACATACATTTCATGGACAAAACTACTCGGTAGTCGCTTCGAGACTGCCAGCTTTCTGGATTGACTCTAGGTCTACGATGCGAACCTCGCTTTCAGGTTAGAGGGAGATCTTGCTGACGCCTCAAGGCAGGTTTGCGGAGATGGTAACCCGATAATTGACGACCCGGTGGAAGGGTCGAAGGTTCGATTTGGTCATCATAGTATGGCTGGGGCGCCAGGTTCAGTGGATCTTCCGGATCAAGACCTCCGGCAAAGCCGAGACGCAATCTCATAAGTACTTCTTGCATGGCCTGCACCGTCTCGACCGACTCCCACCCCTGTCTTGTCGCTTCGGCGATGATCTCCTGCACAATGCCTTCTATGCAGTCTTGACATTGCAGGTCACGATCAGGATGGTTTTCGCGTAGGTTCGGGGCTTCGATATGCATGTGTTCTTCCTTGAATTCTGAGGGGAATTACGGTTGCCTTGCCGACTGGTTAAAATACGTTTGGTGAACGGTGCCTGTCCCGCAGCGCAGGTATCGGACACCGCGCTGCCCATCCACCGCAGGGAATGTTTCGCGGGTGTGTCCGGTTGAAATGCCTTCCCTAATTCTGGGCTACGGGACGCACAAGCGGCGTGACGCGACGGACAGTCACCCGGCGGTTCTGTTGTTCGGCTTCCTCTGTGCGGACCTTGAGGAAGCGCTCGCCATAACCTTGCGTCACCAGGTTTTCAGCCGGGATGTCGTAGACTTCGGTCAGCAGAGAAGCGACCGATTCAGCACGTTCGTCCGAGAGTACGAGGTTCGGCTCGTTGCCACCGACCGCATCGGTATGACCTTCGATGAAAAAGGTTTCTCCGGGGTCTTTCTTGATCACCTGCAGCATCGCGTCTGCAACTTTCCGCAGGGTATTCGCCTGCGACATCGGCACTTCCGCGCTGCCCGTGGCAAAGGTGATTATATCGAGATCGATACGACGCACTTTATCACGGATACGAGCGGAGTTCCTCACCTCGTCGATTGAGTAAGTGCGCTCGACTTGTTCCACCGGCGGCTCCGCAAGGAAGTCATAGTAGTCACGATCTGGCTCGCTCGACGTGTCGATGATGTAGTCGCGAACCGGCACGCGCAGGCGCATCGGGGGCAGGTCCTGGCCGACATCGTAAAGTGGCGGACGTGGATCGTTGTCGGTCTCGGCCGCATAGATCATCAAATATTCGCGCCCGTCCTGGGCGATGCGCGTACGCTGAATGATATCGCCGTAGCGATTATAGATCGTCACGATGCGAATACCGTTCGGCCGTTGGATGACCTCGCGGGACCGCCCGCCTGAGAGTTCTTCATAATAGGTTTCGCGGGCGTTGAGGCGCAGGCGCGGACGGTCGTCGCCCCGCACGATGAGCTGGTTGTCAAAATCGAGAACCAACCTGTTGTCGCGGCTGTCGTCAATCCGCGGCCGACGGCCGTCGTTGCCGGTAAAAGCATCAATCAAGTCTTTGGCGTTGAATTCGGGAACGCCATCGACACGGCGACCTTGTTCCTTGATGTTTGCGTCCAATTTCTCGCGGCTTGGACTACGTTCGTTGAGGCTCGACTGAGCTTCCTCATCCGATTTCGGAACCTCCACATTCTCTTCTTTGGCGCGGGCACGCTCACGCTGCTTGCGGCGCGTTTCGCGGGCATCGCCGTCGGCGTTGTCGGCATCCTTGTCGCTGTCCAGAACGGCGGCACCGTTGTCGACGGGCAGCGCAATCGTATCGTTGGAAGCTGCGGGATCGCGGGCAACTTTCTGATTTTCTCCATTGCTGCGCGTATCTACGATGTCCGGGATAGCCTTGGGTCGAGTCTCACTCGCATCGGCGTCAATTGCCGGGCGCAGATCGCCTTCAGCCACCGGCTGCTGTCCGTCTTCTTGTTTGGCCGGGGCTTTCTGCTGGGCGCGAATACGTCGATTTTCTTGGGCAGTCTTCTGAGCAGCCTCATTCTCACTGGAAGGCTGAGCATCCTTCTGTTGCTGGCCTTCTGCATCCTGGCGCTTCTGGCGTTCGGGACGTGCCGTCGCCCGTTCCTTTGCAGTCTCGGCCGCCTCGTCATCGGGGGCGGGCCGGGGTTCCTCCTGCTGTTGCTGGTCGGCATTTTGAGACTTCTCGCGTTTAGCACGCGCCTTGGCCTTCTTATCAGCTGCCTTGCCTACGTCGTTCTCGCCGGAGGACTGGATTTCTTCCTGCTGTTGCTGTTCCGCCCGCTGGCGCTTGTTCCGCTCGGCACGACTCGGTTGTTCTTCTTTAGGCGGCTGTGCTTCCTGCTGCTGCTCGGGCCGCTGGCGCTTTTTGGGCTCAGCGCGGCTCGGCTCAACGTCCTCGGCAGCCGGCTCCTCTTGGGAATGTTCGGCACCTTGCTTGCGCTTCTTGCGCGATGGTTCCTCCGGTGCCTGTTGGCCGCCGTCCTTTGAGATGCCGCCTTCCTGCGCGACCTCAAACGGCTTCATCAGGCTGTCTGCTAGAGCAGGCTCGACCGCGACAACCATCGTCAGCAGCGGAAATGCGACGGTCGCAAAAAGTCTGGATCGAATGGTCATTATATTCCTTCTTCGGGGTTTGGGTAAACCGCAGGCCCTCAGCCCTCTTGGTTGGTGATGCTTGATAGAGTCTCCCCCCCCCCGCAACTGCGTTTCCAACGCTCGCGATTAGTCTCGTGGTGACGTGAAACACGCAGGTGTGTCGATAACCGCGCGCCGAGTTTGAGGCTAAATGTCGGAGAAGACGATGACCGAATAACGCGTCAGCAGCACGGGGTCCGGGATGTCTTTGTTACGCATTCCACGGCCGGAATCTATCCCCGGCCGTTCCTCATGTTTTGCGATTGATGCTGTTCAATATGGGGAATTACACAGGCGCCTCGGCCCGTTGTAGGGCTGATAAGTATTGTCATATGCCCGGTAGCTGCGGTAACGGTTGGCGCACCACTCCACATGGCTCCCTCCGTATCGAACCGGCCGATCTGCAACCGCGCCCCCAATAATCGCGCCGGCGGCAAACGCACCCAACGGAAACCATACGCCGTTATATCGACGATACCCGCGGCGACGCTCGTAATATCCACGGTGGCCATTATAGTAAGCCTCATTCCCACGACGGTAAAATCCGTCCCGTCGGCGCCAGTCACCATCGCGTCGGCGATATTGTACAACTTCAACATCTTGCCCGAGTTGAGCGATTTGAGTATGCCGAGGTCCCGTAAAAGCTCCTGCGGGCGAGAATGAGGTCGCGAACAATGCTACCGAAAGCGCGAGGGGTGCGATATTCAAACCTAATATTTGCATCGTATTAGCCTTTCTATATGCCGTTTGCTTCACCGCCACTTGAACGACCCACTTCCGCCTATGTTCCTTAATTCCAGCGTCCGGGACCTTTGCGCTTCCGGCACAAGACCTTAGTCCGGTGCAGCATCGACCGATGCCCGCGACCTGTTAGTCGCCGGGCTCGACCCGAGCCGAAACGGATCCCACGTTGGTTACGAAAAAAATCATTGCAGAACTGCATGCCTTCCCAGACGCGCATTAGGCACTAGATTGGATGTAGAGACATGAAAGCGATATGAATGCCCGGCACCGAGGACGATTCAAAGCCAAAATGTGGTCGCGGAGGGCCCGACTCCGGGAAGTCGGGTACACCGCAAACAGGTCCTGACGAAGCCGAAAAGTCGCAGCCCTCGAGCGTTGAGGTATCTGCGCAATCAACCGATACAGTCATCCTTTCCACCGCGAAAGAGGATCTGTGGCCACCCTTTGGACAAAGCCGGCCAGCAGTTCAGCAAAGCGCGCCCTCGATGAAGAGGGAGAGACACGCGGTGTATCGCAGGCCGCGTTGGTCGCAATGACGCCCGATGGTGCAGTTGTCGCGATGGTGGGCGGACGCGACTATAAAGCCAGCCAGTTTAACCGCGCTGTCGCCGCCATGCGGCAGCCAGGGTTTACGTTCAAGCTGTTCGTATTCTATGCAGCCTTGAAAAAGGGCTTCACTCTTGGTGACCGGATTGACGATCGCTCAATCGAGATCGATGGCTGGTCGCCGGAAAACTCGAGCGGTAGATACCGTGGCCGTGTAACCCTTGCGGAAGCCTTCGCCCATTCCCTCAACGCCGCCACCGTTGCCTTGGCACAAGAGGTCGGAATCGAAAACGTCGCTGCCGCAGCCAGGGAACTTGGAATTTGATGCAGTTCTGACCAAAGGTCCAGCACTCGCCCTGGGCGAGTCAGAGGTCAATCTACTTGATTTGACAGGAGCGTACGCATCGGTGCGCTCCGGACGTTCGCCGATTGAGCCTTGGGGTGTTATCGATTTTCAGGGAGAAGCGCAGCCGCGCGCTTTCCGTATTGGACCGCGGATTGAACCTTTGGTGGATATTTCCGAGTACCAGCAGGACCTGATGACTTTGCTCCAGTTGGTCGTAGAACAAGGCACGGGGCGTGCGACATCCCTCGGCTTCTTTGGAGCTGGCAAGACAGGCACCAGTCAGAACAACAGGGATGCGTGGTTCGTGGGTTTCACAGAGCCTTTGGTTGCAGGTGTTTGGGTGGGCAACGACGATGGTACGCCAATGAGGGGCGTCGAATTGGCGAAGACGTCAGCGAAAAGCTCGACATTGTCCCCGCCCGGTTCCGTGTGCTGGTCGTGCGCCGCCCGAAGTATGCCTGTCGGGCCTGCGAGGATGTCGTGGTTCAGGCTCCGGCTCCCTCCCGGCTGATCGAAGGCGGTATTCCGACCGAAGCAACCGTCGCCCAGGTTCTGGTCTCCAAGTATGCCGATCAGCTGCCATTGTACCGCCAAGCGCAAATCTGCAAGCGGCAAGGGGTCGATCTCGACCGCTCGACGCTTGCCGATTGGGGCGGCCGAGCCGCCTGGCACCTGCGGCCCGTTCATCAACGGCTGCTCGACCTTTTGAAGACATCATCCAAGCTCTTCGCCGACGAACGACGGCCCCGGTTCTTGATCCGGGACGGGGCAAAACCAAGACCGGCCAGCTCTGGGCGTATGCCCGCGATGACAGGCCTTAGCAGGGAACCGATCCGCCCGGCGTCGTCTATGTCTACGCGCCGGATCGCAAAGCCGAGCGTCCGATGGCCCATCTCGACGGCTTCGTCGGCATTCTTCAGGTAGACGGCTATAACGGCTATCGCCCGTTGGCTGCCAAGAACACCGTATCGCTGGCTTTCTGCTGGTTTCACGTTCGTCGGCGCTTTTACGAACTGGCGGCCGCCGGTCCCGCGCCTATTGCCACCGAGGTACTCAGACGCATTGCCGAATTCTACAAGATCGAAGACGAGATACGTGGCCGCACGCACACAGAGCGCAGCACCGCTCGGCAAGTAAAAAGCCGTCCGATCATGTCGAGCGATCCATCAGGGCGATTGCCCTCAATCGCAAGAACGCGCTGTTTGCAGGCTCCGATGCGGGGGCCGAGCACTGGGCGACCATCGCCTCGCTCGTCGAAACCGCAAAACTCAATGACGTTGTACCGCTTGGTTATCTCGCCGACGTGCTCACCAAAATAGTCAATGGCCATCCCAACAGCCAGCTCGAAGAGTTGTTGCCGTGGTCATATAGGACCGATAAAATGGTCCCAATAGAATAAGACGTGGAGTGCACCGTGACAGAGCAGAACATCTCATGGGAGCAGGACGGCATCGACACGGGCTGGTTCTTTGCGAAGAATATCGGATCAGTGAGAAGCAGCACCAGTTATCGATCTGGAGGCTGGTGGTTCCTTGCGAAGTGGCTGCCTGACACGGAAGAAAACGATATCGGTCCTTTTAAAAGCAAAACTGCCGCATTGGCAGAAGCGGAAAGGCTAGCTGCTCAGCAGCGCACAAAATAGCTGGACACGCTGACGTCAGCTCCCGTGGCCCCAGAACAGCGCTCTGATGTCCGTTGTCAATGCTTTGAGCGCGAGGAAACTACCGTTCCGGAGAAACGGCCGTTCATGTTGATGATCGCACATGGGTGGAGGCGGAACTCAAGGACGTCGGTGATCAAGCTCTGATGCGCGGGTTGGCTACCGCATTCCCGATTGTGCGTCCGGGGCTATTCCGATCTTACTGCGGGCGTCGGTCGAATGCCGGCCACAAAGCGTCTGACGGGTGTTCCCCTGCCGGTGTTCCGCCCCCGCCCATGCGCGAGGTGCAAGTTCAATGCTGCGATCTACGATCTGATCGACTGCGCCTCCCTTGCAACGGCCCACATGAAGCCACTGAGCTCGCGGGCAATGGCGGTACAAACCACCGTCGTTCGCTTTCCCCGTCCGGTCAACGTTCGGTAACGAGCCGTCAACCGGCTCTGAGCCTTCCATGCTATCTCCCGCACTTTCGGAGGCGCTTGCTCCAGATGGTACAGCTTCCTCGCGCCAACCTTCGGCGGATGGCGATATGTCCAAGCGCTTTCGACCAGCATGTGCCGAACCCGACCGTTGCCTGCCTTGGTGATTGAGCCCCGCCTGACCGTCTCACCCGTTGATCGCTCACCAGGAACCAAGCCGAGATAGCCCATCAATTGGCGCGGACTTTCAAATCGGGTCACGTCGCCAACCTCCGTGGCGAAGGTGACCGCGACGATCAAATCGACCCCTCGCAACGTCTGCAGAGCTCGAACGACTGGGGCCAGCGACCAGGTCGGAATGAATTCCTCGATCACCTTTTCCATCCGTTCGACGCGCTCTTTCGAGACGCGCACGGCCTCGACCATTTCCTGAAGTGCTATTTGATGCGCCGGATGGTCGAACTGCTGCTCCTGCAGCCAACGCAGGTAGCGCATCGTCCAGCCCTTCTTGCGTGGATAGATGCGACTATGCTTGAGCATGAAGGCACTTATCTGTTGCCGGTGAACCCGTAATGTCTCGACAGCAGCAGCCCGAGCACGAACAAGATCACGCATAGCTTCATGGCCCTCGTCGGGAACCCACACCGCTGTGAGCTCGCCGGCCCTCAATAGCCGGGCGAGCGCGAGTGCATCTCGACGGTTCGTCTTCACCCTGTCGCCAGGTTTCCTCGGAATCAATGACGGGGCGACAACCACGCATTCATGGCCAAGGGATTGGATCAGCCGATGGAGGCCATAACCCGTCGGGCCCGCTTCATAGCAGAAATGCACGTAATCAAACTTCGCGGCTATTCGCTGAATTATGCGGCGCATGCTGACATCAGATGCATCAACCTCGCCGAAATAGCGAACCTCTCCGTCCCGTCCAGATTCGGCAACAGCAATCGCATTCTTCAATTTGGCAACATCGATTCCGACAAAAGCTTCTCTATACTCTGCCACGGCTCGTCCTCCTGTGATGAGGATCGGCTCGGCCCGTCCGAGCAACCCTCGGAAGACCAGTGTAGGACGAGCCACCCCAGGCGCGAAGACGGACATACGGTCTTACCCCAGTTCACCTGGATGCTCGCGCTATCGTGGCCCTCAATGGATGTCTCTGACGATGTATGCTGGAGCATGATGGAAGCACCGGAAGTCAGGAGTTCGTGAGCTCATCTTTATCTATCGGGGAGATTCCGACGCCATAGTCGAGATTGGCACAAATCGTCTGCTGCCTCGAATGTCGGTGACCTGCCACTGAACTTTAACTAGCCGCGGTTAGAGCCTTGGCGGCTTTGAATACGCCAAATGGCGCGGTGAGAACAACCGGTGGAAATGCGAATCTTTCATTTTGCATAGCGTTGGAGCCGGTTGCGGCGATGGTCACGGCATAGTCTGCTGGGTCTGATAGCCGTGCTGCACGGAAAGGCAGCGAGCTTAAGGGCATCACCTTTCCTCAATGGCTTGTGTGATCCGCGCGATTTCAGGCAACAGGTCATTAGTCGACGATGGCGGTTCCTTCACCGAGGGGGAAACCGCGCTTGCACTGTCCGCACCACCCCACTTTCGTCGACGCCGTTCATCCCGAACACCCTGATACAGCCTACGCATTTCCTTCATGTCGATTTCGCGGTGGATCCAACGTTCCGCCAGCGATAAGAAGTCCGCATCATCCTCGATCGGGCGTCCAGCGATGCCCTCGCTGATGATCAGCTTTCGGATCGTTGATCGTCGGCTCTCTAAGCTCATGGATACCTCATAGACAAAAAAGCCCGCCGGGGCGGGCCCGCGCTTCCCTTGTCCGAGAAAGTATCAGACGAACCTCCGTTTTGCACCTTTTAGGATCGCAGAGTCTTTGCCCAGCGGGGTGAAGGTTGCATTTGCAGTAACTTAGGCGTGCCTAGTGTCGTGCAGCGCAACGGTTTCTGTGTACCCAAACTGTTCAGCCTAAGACTTGGAGGGCAACTTAATGGACGATCTCGTCGCGCTCAACAGGCTATGCCGAGGAAGTCAGGTCAGCATCGAGCGCGACGGTGCTTCCCTGACCTCATCACCCTCGGCGATGATGCCTGGATCGCGTCGCTGGTTTTAACGCGTATTGCCCGATTGTCCGCGCAGCTTGGATAATCATGTCGGCCCTGCAATTGATTGCCCTAATCAATGCTCCAGGCGAAGTTCTAATGCGATGCTCTGTCGCTCACGCCGCCGCCGTAACATATTAAGAAAGGCATCATCATATCGAGGCGAAAGACGCCGCCATCCCCATAGTCACTCCCTCCAATGTTGAAGCGACACCGACCTCCTCAGATATTGGCCCTATGCATAACCTTTATGGCGACGGGTTTGTTGCCGACCCATTCAGCTTACGCGCTCGGTCTGTTCAGTTCCAAGGACTTCTTGTCAGATCTTTGGAACGATCCGACTCTAATGTAGGACTTTGGTCTACGACACGTAAGGCATAGGTCTCGGTGGCGGTTCGACGGCCTGTTGTACTGGAACTATATAATATCAGGCGTGTTGTGATCGCCAGGATCAACCAACGATCCCAACAGGAGAACCTCATGAAAAAACTTCTCATCGCAACAGCGGCCATCGCCTTTTCCGCGACCTCGCTATTTGCACAGGAAACCAAGCCGGACGGCGATAACCCGGTCGTCGCCACACCTTCCGAGCAGAACGCAAGCGCACCCGTCGAAGGGGCGAACAGCTTCACGGAAGATCAGGCAAAAGAGCGCATTACCGAAGCCGGTTATGCCGGCGTCACCGAGCTGAAGCTCGACGACAAGGGAGTTTGGCAGGGCAAGGCGACCAAGGACGGCAAGGCCATAGTGGTGTCATTGGACTACCAGGGCAACGTCGTCGCCAAGTAAGCGCGATCAAGAACAATAACGAGGAGAAACACCATGACGAAAACAGTGACAGGTCTTTTCGACAACTACTCTGATGCGACCTCAGCAGTGGATCAGCTCAAGGCGGCAGGTATTTCCGACAGTGACATCAGCATCGTCTCTAACAATTCGGACGGACGCTACAACGACGACGACAATGACAATGATGTCGCCGAGGATGCAGGAACAGGGGCAGGGATCGGCGCTGCCGTTGGCGGCGTAGGCGGTCTTCTGACTGGTCTTGGCATTATGGCCATCCCAGGCGTCGGCCCGGTCGTTGCCGCAGGTTGGCTTGCCGCCACGGCTGCCGGCGCTGTTGCCGGCGCGGTCGTCGGTGGTGCGGCGGGCGGCATCGTAGGAGCTCTGACGGAGTCCGGCGTCGACGAACGAGACGCCCATGTTTACGCTGAAGGTGTGCGTCGTGGCGGTACCCTCGTCACGGCTAAGGTCAATGATGCCCGTGCCACCGAGGCAGAAGCCATTCTCAAGCGTTCGAACTGGGTCGATCTTTCGGCGCGGCGTACTGCTTATGAAGGTCAGGGTTGGACAGCCTTCGACGACAGCGCCAATCCTTACTCAAAGGCGGAAATCGATGAGGAGCGCGCGCGTTATGCGGGCCGCGCATCATCTGTTTAATCCAGATTGTTTGAAGTTTAAGCGAATGGGGCCTGATCGGCCCCGTTCGTGCGCACGGAGGTTTTCCTCCCATAAAGAACGCCACCAATGTAGCGCCTTTCAGCATTGTTCAAAGCACGCGGCTGGCACAATGAGGCCTGTTTAGGTGGCTGGCGAAGCTTCCTGCAATATTCGCTGATCTTTGATTGCAAACAATATTCACCTCGTCATATGGCCAGTTTCGCCTATCTCCCGTCTTGGAGAATCGGTGACGGCGCTTGATCCGAAATGCATACTTTCTGCCGCGTTGGTTCGACGGCGGCAAGACTTCTAAGCAGGCTTGCGTGAAATTCGGGACAATGTGGGGGTTGACGAGCTGGAAACTGGCGCCGGCAGAGGCGAAAAAAATAAGAATTTTTCTGGCGGCGCTCTTGGATATGAAATTGTCGAAAACCAAATCGATTGACGCCAGCCGCTGAAGACGCTTAGTCACCGCACTCGGCGCTAGGGGTAGATCTTTGGCTTCTTGCTCGAAGCACCCAGAAGCGGGCAGTCTGCCACCAGCCCCAAACTAGACATTCTAGAGAGGCATGTTTTCGGCTTGTCATGAATTTAGTTGCGAGGGATTACTTGGACATCGGTGAGCATGGCATTTGATTGAGGTGTGCAAATGCCATAACCATGGACGTGGGCACACCCACCACGGCTGCGATCCAGATCGCGGCAGCCGTAATTTTGCGGGACCGCGCTCGTCTTGCGCGTTTGTCATTCCACTCATAACCCATCGGTATCTCCGCCACCTGCGGGAAATCACACTGTCACTTGAGAGAGTCGAGTTTGCCATAGTTCCCAAAGGGATCTCGAACAGGCCACGTCGCAAATTTCGAAGCTGTCTGCTTCGGGTGAAAAACGATCGGTACGGCATGATGTGTGCGTGAATGCTAATATAATTTAATGTGTAAGTATCTTTCTCACAGGTGATGTTATAAGGGGAATGCCGGCGGCTTCGAAGCGCTCGATCACACTGGCTTCCACGCCCCAGGTCATCGGACTGACGAAGCCTTCCGGTGGCGGCGGTGAGTAGGCAGAGCTGATCCTGAGTATCTGCGCCACGAGGGTGGGATCGCCGGGGCTACATCGCCTGGCCTGGTTGCGGACATGGCGCCGAAGATCGAGACGACGACGTCAAATTCCCCATCTTCGAGGTTGACCAGATCGCTCGCGTCGCCCTCTTCGAAGCGAATGCTGGAATGCTGTAGGACCTTGGCACGGTCATTGCCGGCGGCGACAAGCTTGACCATGTTCTGGACATACGCTGGTCGAAGGCCTTGTCTCGGCGAGCAATGAGGGTCCATCATGCGCAACGGCGTGAGCGTACCGCGCCGGTGCGGACGACGAAGCAAGGGTCACCTTCGTCCTGGATTGCAGCACCGGGCAACTATTGTTCCTCGTTGAGGAGCGCGCCGTGCGGCTAGCGAGGCGGAGGGCAAGCTACTGTCGCCAGCGCTGCCTTTGCCGATGTGCTTGTGGCGACCATAATCACACGACGCTGCCGGAGCTTTGGACGCTGACCGACGCACTTCCCGTTGGCTCTATACCCCGCCGTCTGTTCAAGGTAGGTTCCTGTGGTGCGCGACCGCAGAGGCAAACAATTGGGGCGGTGCGGCAGTCGATCCGTGCACCGACATGTTGTAGTAGTCTGGGGGCGTTGGAGGTAAATTCGATCCTAAAGCCGCAGGTAGACGATGAGATGGCTGCCGACAGCCTTCCGCACAGGAGTAAAGAAATGAGTGTCGCAACACCCGCTTTTCCGGCTTCGACGTGAGCAATTGGCAGGGCAGCTATTGTGGCCCTGCGCCGATACCGGCGGATCTCTTATCACGCTGGAATATCGAGCCTTGGGCACTTGCAATCTTGGTCACGTTGTCACTTTGGGCGGGGCGGAACCGCCCCGGTGCTGCGGCCATAATCGTGTTAGCATTTGCGTTCCTATCGCCGCTTTGCGCTCTGTCCTCGGCGCTGTTTTCAGCGCGGGTTGTGCATCATGTTCTTCTGGTGGCGGTTGCAGCCCCGCTTTTTGCACTCTCGCGCCCCGCCCGGCGGACAACGGGGGTGGGTCTGCCATTTCTTCAGGCCACGGTCGCGCTGTGGCTGTGGCATGCGCCTGTGGCTTATGACGCGGCTCTGGGGCATATGGCGGTTTTCTGGGCCATGCAGGCGACCCTGTTTGGGTCTGCATATCTCTTCTGGCGTGCAGTGTTTTCGCAACCCGGAGGGTCGGGCGTGGGGTGGGTATTTCTGGCCTATCTTGCGATGGGACTGTTGGGCGCGATCCTGACCCTTGCGCCGAATGCGGTCTATGCAACCCACGCAACGGCACCGCTGCTTTGGGGGCTGTCGCCGCTGTCTGACCAGCAGCTTGGCGGGCTCGTGATGTGGATGCCAGCGGGCCTGCCCTTTGCTGTGTGGGGGTGGATGCTGGCACGACGGGCGTGGCGCGAGATGGGAGAACTCCAGTGATCTGCATTGAAGGACTGGTTCCACATCTCAAGGCGCTGCACCTGAGTTTCGTCGCGGTCTGGGTTGCCGGGCTGATCGCCTTGCCCCGCATGTTAGCCCGCCACGACCGCGCGATCGTGCAGGCCGAATTCGCGCAAATCCGCCGCGCCACGCATTTCGGATATGTCTGGATCATCACGCCAGTGGCGGTTTTGGCAATTGTCACAGGATCAACCCTGATCTTCATTCGTGAGGTTTTCACCGTGTGGATTTTTGGAAAACTCATCCTTGTCACAGGGCTTGTTGGAATGCACGCATGGGTGGGGCATACGATCGTTGCCGTGGCCGAAACGGAAGGCGAGCACGAACCTCCCGAGCCTCTGGTTCCAACCATTTTTATTTTCGGTCTGGTGGTCGGCGTTCTGTTTCTTGTTCTGGCCAAGCCCGAACTGGGCGAAATGCCGATGCCGTCGTGGCTTTTGCAACCTTTGGGTCGTCAGTTGCCCTTTGATACCCCCAAACCATAGTCGAAAACGAGCTTACCGCCATGCCACCCCGTTGCCGCCACGACAATGACCGCAAAGCTGGACATGAGGATACCCCAAGGCAGAATGGCGGACTCGTATCCGTTCAGCCGCCACCCCCAGTTCAGCCCCAGCAGGGACAGCAGCATGACGGCGATGACGAAATGCGTCCAGGCTGCAGCGCGAATTCGGATGCCGGGGACCATCAGCAATTCCATCGTGCCGCTGGCCCCTGCCAGCAGGCCGAAAAGAAAGGCGGTGCCTGTAGCCCAAAGCGCCGCCCAAGCCCAACGTTCCTGCCCCGACCACCAGTAAAGCACGTCGGCCCCAAAGGCACAAAACGTCAGCGCCACCGGGAAGGCCACGGTCATGGCATGCAACGGATGACCCCAGATCGCGACGCGGCTTTCGGTTTGCTGAAATGCGGGATCGCTGGTGATCGGGTCTTCCAACGGGGCAATATCCTCTGCCACTTGCTTCATCTTTTGTGTCACCAGAGACTCCTTCGCGGTGCTGCATTTGTGACAATGCTTCAGATCGCAACTGGTTGCCAAGCACGGCTTTCGATGCTGCATCCTGCGGGACCGGCAGCACATACTATTGCAGATTTGTGGTGGGTCATGCTGGCTTGCGGGTTGGCAATCTTTCTTTTGGTTATGGCGTTGTTAATTGCCGCCTCTTATCGCCCTGCCAATCCGTCAGTTGATGGCAAGGACGAGAGCGGAACCCGTGTCTGGATTTGGGGTTTTGGGCTTGGCTTTCCGCTGGTAACGCTGGCTGCGCTGACAGGATATGGTCTTTCCATCGGTGAGCGATTGCTACCACGCGAGGCGCTCGATCTAGTGACCGTTCAGGCCGAGGCGCGGCAATGGGCGTGGACGTTTCGCTATGGCGAGGACCAAGTAATTGCAACCGAAGGCGTGCTGCACATTCCTGCGGGCCGCCCCGTGAATGTCGAGATCACCAGCACTGATGTGATCCATTCGTTCTGGGTGCCACGTCTGGCGGGCAAGCTTGATGCGTTACCTGGCCATGTGAACGTCCTGCGTATCGAGGCCGCACGCCCGGGCACATATGACGGTCAAAGTGCCGAGTTCAGCGGACGCGGATACCGGGAGCATGTGTTTAAGGTTGAGGCGCATGATGCGGCGTCCTGGGCCACATTCCTGGTAGGAGGCACACAATGACCGATGACCGTCCTTCATCCGTCTCACAGCCGCGTGGGAAGGCGCTACGCCTACACAGGGGCCTTGCGCGCATATGGGGGTCCGATCAGCGTTTTCGGGGCTGGTTTACCACCAGCAACAACAATGACATCGGCACCTTGTTCCTGATTGTCGCCACTTCGTTCTTTGTCATTGGCGGCATCCTTGCCATGTTGATCCGCACACAGCTTGCGACACCGGACTCGGCCTTCATGGAGCCGCAGGTCTACAGCCAGATCTTTACGATGCATGGCACTGTGATGATGTTCCTGTTCGCGATCCCGTTCTTCGAGGCGATGTCGATGCTACTGCTGCCGGGCATGCTGGGCACCCGCGATTTGGCGTTCCCGCGCCTTGGGGCCTACGGACTTTGGGTTTATATCTTTGGCGGCAGTGCGGTAATTATCGCCATGCTGATGGGCCTTGCCCCCGATGGTGGCTGGTTCATGTATCCGCCGCTGTCCTCGGCGGCATTTTCGCCGGGGATTGGGGCCGATGTCTGGTTGCTGGGTATTACATCGATCGAGGTCTCGGCTATCGCGACGGCGATTGAGGTGATCGTGACTGTGCTGCGCTACCGCGCGGCGGGGATGAGTCTGTCGCGAATGCCGATCTTTGCGTGGTATATTCTGGTCGTGTCGGTGATGATTCTGACGGCGTTTCCGCCGATGATCCTTGGCTCGCTACTGCTGGAGGTGGAACGCGCGCTGAACTGGCCGTTCTTTAAGGTGGAAAACGGCGGCGACCCCCTGCTGTGGCAGCACCTGTTCTGGCTGTTCGGTCACCCTGAGGTTTACATCATCTTTCTGCCCGCTGCGGGCATGATAGCCACCATCTTGCCGGTGATGGCGCGCACCAACTTGCTGGGCTACGGCTGGGTTGTGGCGGCGGCTGTGTCGCTGGCCGTGCTTAGCTTTGGCCTCTGGGTCCACCACATGTTCACGACCGGTATTCCGCATATGGGGCTCGCGTTCTTTTCAGCGGCGTCCACGCTCGTCGCGGTGCCAACTTCGGTCATGATTTTTTCGTGGATTGGAACTTTGTGGAAGGGCCGCGCCCGGATGGAATTGCCGATGCTGTGGATCATGGGATTCTTTGCAACCTTCGTAATAGGCGGGCTGACAGGGGTGATGCTGGCTGTGGTGCCGTTCAACTGGCAGGTCCACGACACACATTTCGTGGTGGCGCATCTGCATTATGTGCTGATCGGCGGCTATGTCTTTCCGATGGTCGCGGCGATCTATTACTTCATGCCTCTGCTCACCGGGCGGACGCGGTTTTTCAAACTGGGAGAGGTGGCGTTCTGGTTGGTGGTGCCGTCGTTCCACATCACATTTCTTTCGATTCACATGGCGGGGTTGCTGGGTCAACGAAGGCGGACCTGGACCTATGACGCGGATCAGGGATGGACGGCATTGAACCTCGTCGCCTCCATCGCATCCTTCGTGATGGCCATCGGATTTGCGCTGATCATCCTTGATGTGGCGGTGAATGCGTTTGTCGCCGTGCGGGGGCGGCGCAACCCGTGGGGGGCGGGAACGCTGGAATGGGCGGCGGCAATCCCGTCGCCTGCTTACGGCTTTGCGTCAATCCCCATCGTGCAAGGCCGCTACCCGCTGCACGACGACCCGGACCTTGCGCTGCACATCGCGAGGGGCGAGGGCTATCTTGGCGATGCATCCCGGAACCGGCGCGAGACGCTGATCGTGTCAACTGCGCGCGGTGAGCCATCGCAAGTGGTGGTGCTGCCAGGCAATTCGGTGCTGCCTTTCCTTCTGGCCGTGGTCACCAGCACATCCTTTCTGGCCCCCTTGTTCGACGCCTATATCGTCGCGGGTCTTGCGCTTGTGGGCGTGGTCGCGCTTGCGCTTGTCTGGGCATGGGGTCTGGGCGCGCGTGCGGACGAAGGGCACGTTGACGCGGGACATGGAGCGAAGCTGCCGCTGGCATCCGAAAGTCCCGACCCGCCGGGGTGGTGGGGATCGGTGTTCCTGTTGCTTGCGGACGGCGTACATTTCGGATCACTGCTGTTTGGCTACGCGTTCCTGTGGACCGTTGCCCCGAACTGGCCTCCACACTCCTATCTTCAGCCGCAGCTCTGGGCCGTCATCCTTGCGCTGACGGGTGCGTTGGCGCTGACCGCGGGGCCGCGCCTTGCGGTGCGTGCGATTGCTAGGGGCGGCGCTGTGTGGCCCACGATCGCCCTTGGAATTGTCGGCGCCTTGGCACTGGCCATAGCTGCGGCGAGCGTGATACTGGATCGGCCCGACCCTGCCAGCCATGCCTATGATGCCACGCTGTGGTTACTGGCGGGCCATGTGGGGCTGCACACATTCCTGTCCTCAATCATGCTGTTCTATCTGGCTGCGAGGGGGGCTGCGGGATATGCCTCGCCCGCTCGCATTGGCGAGGCACGGATCGTGAGGCTCTGGGCGGATTTTACCGTCGCCACCGGGCTTGTAGCGCTGGCGGCGGCGTGGTTGCCAGGAGCGTTTGCATGATCGAAATCCTGCGCCTTTCGCTGCCGATTACAGTTTGGCTTACCGGCTTTAGCGCAGTCTACGCGCTGCAGGGGCTGTCTTGTTCGCGCCATTGGCCCGCGGACCTCGAGGCGCGCCCCGTTCTGCTTGCCGCCTGGGCTATTGCGATTGTCCTTCAGCTTATAGCACTGATTGCAGTCCTCTACGCTCCGTCCCCTGCCCGTTTTGTGCAGACGACGGCCACAGCACTTGCTTCGACCGCCCTTGTCGCGGCGTTGTGGACCATAATGCCGGTACTTGCCGCCTCGGCTTGCCTTTGATCGCCTAGCTTTGGGCAATTTCGATCGCTTAATGTAGGCCCGGCTCAAGAAGATCGGGAAATAGCTGCGTTTGCGACGCTACGGAATGCGCAATTCGACGGTACCCCCGAGGATGAAGAGATGCTCGTCACGCTCTTGACCCTCTTAGGACACATGAAAACCGGAGCTCCCCAATCCTGATCAATGATGACGGCTGACACCTCGCCCGGCTTGCGCCAGCGGGTCGGACAAGGTCGTGAACTCGGGGCGCTGATCGACCTCGGGGAAGCCGCCGCATTGGAGCAAATGTAATCCGGATAAAATACACGAGAGCCAGTGGTGAGCGCGCCCGGAGGGCCATTCGATCACGCGTGAAGATTTGGCATGCTTCAAAACATTAAACGCTGCCAAGCTGTGGTTATTGAAACCAGATCAGGCCTGTGTGTCTGAATGATAAACGAGCATTGAGGGTCGGCGGTAGTAATAATACGAAATACAGATATTTAGTTGATCTCTGGAACGGGGCGATTGTTCAAATCCGTTCAAGGCGTACAGAGGCCCTTACAGTCCCGAGCCCGCGTCCGCAGTCGCCTCGCTTTCACTGATATCGAACTAAGGGTGCAAACCGTTTCACTGCCTATCGTGAGGAGGAGGCGGCGTGCATAAGTAGCTCAGAACGGCATCCGAGATCAATTTCTTGTGGCGATCATATAGCGTCGGGTCCGATAGGTCTCGGCGGAAAATAGTGCCAAAGGTGTGCCGGTTGGATACGCGAAAGAAACAGAACGCGCTGATTAGCATGTGTAGGTCGATAGGGTCGATGTCGCGCCTGAAGCTTCCATCCTCCTTACCACGCTGTAGGATCTCCTCGAGGGTGCGAATGATTGAGACGTTAAGGTCTTTGATCTCGCCAGACCTTCGCATATGCGCTGCCCGGTGGATGTTTTCGATGCTGACCAGCCGGACGAAATCCGGGTTGCGCTCGTCGTGGTCGAAAGTGCTGGCCACGAGAGTCCTGAGTGCAGCGACCGGCGCCATATCACTAAGTTCCAGGTCAGCTTCGAGGGAGCGTATCTTTCGATACGCTCTCTCCAAGACGGCAAGGTAAAGATCCTCCTTGCTGCCAAAATAATAATAGATCATTCGTTTGGACGTGCGCGTGCGCTCTGCGATCGCATCGACCCGGCCACCGGCCAGGCCGTGGGCTGCAAATTCTTCAGTGGCGACGTTCAGAATGTCCTTTTTCGTTTTTTCGGGGTCATTCTTACGCGCGCTGCGCTCTAGGTTTGGCATTTTCTACAGCATCCAGATCGGGCGTTCGGTGAGCAGCCCGCATACTCTACCTCCCGGGCATGCGAACCTGTTCACTGTTCATAGGCGGATCAGGGTTTCGTTTCAACGGCGCCTGTTTGACACGTACTAGTTAGTACAATATCTTTGCTGCCGTAGTGAGAATCCGGTCTTGGCCGGAACGACGGGAAGGGCCGCACGATGCGTCGGAGCGTACGCTGGCCGCGCAATGCGCGGTGGTAAAGATGAGCAACTCTTCCACGATCATGCGGGCTGGACTAATTGGCTCTGGTATTCAAGCATCGCTGACGCCCGCCATGCATATGGCAGAAGCGCACAGTCAGGGCTTTACCTATCGTTACGACCTGCTCGACCTCGATCTCTTGGGCGCAGGGGCCGAGCGCCTTTCCGAACTGATCAAACAGGCGGAGGCTAAGGGGTTTATCGGCCTCAATATCACACATCCCTTTAAACAGGCCGTCATTCCGCTGCTAGACACCCTTTCGGAGGATGCCGCGACCCTTGGCGCCGTCAACACCGTGGTGCTGCGCGACGGCAAGCGCCATGGCCACAACACCGATTGGTGGGGTTTCGCGGAGGCCTTCCGCCGTCGTCTACTCGACGTCGAGCTTCGCCATGTCGTCCAGCTCGGTGCCGGTGGGGCAGGGGCCGCGACGGTTTATGCGATCCTAATGCTGGGTGCGGACGCGGTGACCATCTTCGACCCAGATGACGGCCGGGTTTCCAAACTCGTCGCTGCCATGGAGGCGCGTTTTCCATCGGCGCGGATTGCCGCCGGGAGCGATCTATCTGCTGCAATGTCGGATGCTTCTGGCCTAATCCACTCGACCCCCACGGGCATGGCGAACTATCCCGGACTGCCGCTCGATGCCAATCTTTTGACTGCGCGCCAATGGGTTGCCGAGATCGTCTATTTCCCGCTTGAGACGACACTTCTCGCCGAGGCGCGGCAGCGCGGTTGCCGTGTGGTCGATGGCGGCGGGATGGCGGTGTTTCAGGCTGTCGGCGCTTTCCGTCTTTTCACCGGCCACGAGGCAGATGCCTCGAGAATGATGCGCCACTTCATGGAAATGACCGGCACAGGCGATCTGGGCCAAAACCTCCTGGGAGCGCTTGGATGAAGACATCAATCGCCACCGTCTCGATCAGCGGAGAACTGCCTGACAAGCTGGCGGCGATTGCAGCGGCAGGCTTCAATGGCGTTGAGATCTTCGAGAACGACTTTCTTGCCTTTGACGGCAGCCCGACCGATGTCGGGAAGATGGTTCGCGACCACGGGCTAGAGATCACGCTATTCCAGCCGTTCCGCGATTTCGAGGGGATGCCTGAGCCGCATCGCTCCGGCACCTTCGACCGCGCCGAACGCAAGTTCGACATCATGCAGCAGCTCGGAACCGATCTGGTGCTGGTGTGCTCGAACGTTTCGCCGGTCTCGCTCGGCGGCATTGACCGGGCAGCTGCCGACTTCCACGAATTGGGCGAACGGGCGGCGAAACGAGGGCTGAGGGTCGGCTACGAGGCATTGGCCTGGGGGCGGCATATCTCCGATCACCGCGACGCCTGGGAGATTGTGCGCCGGGCGCAACACCCGAACGTCGGCATCATCCTCGACAGCTTCCATTCGCTTGCGCGCAAGATCGATATTAATTCGATCCGATCGATCCCGAAGGAGAGCATATTCATCGTGCAATTGGCTGACGCACCGCTGATTGACATGGACCTGCTCTACTGGAGCCGGCATTTTCGCAATATGCCGGGCGAGGGTGACCTTGCCGTCACGGATTTCACCGCGGCGATCGCCGAGACCGGCTATGATGGCTACTTCTCGCTCGAAATCTTCAACGACCAGTTTCGCGGCGGCTCGGCCACGGCGATCGCAGCGGACGGCCAGCGGTCGCTGGTCTATCTCGGCGACCAAGTGCGTCGGCGCCCAGCGTCCGCCGGCCTAACGCTGGCACCCATGCCGGAACGCGTTCCCCTTACGGGCATCGGCTTCATCGAGTTTTCCGCCGATGCGGACGATGCGGCGGAGCTCACCGCGATCTTGCAGACGTTGGGCTTCCGCCGGACGGCGCGGCATCGCTCCAAGCAGGTCGATCTCTACGAACAGGGCACCATCCGTATCGTCGTAAACACGGAGGACGTCGGTTTCGCCAACGCTGCGTATGCCGTGCATGGCACGTCAGCTTATGCGATGGGGTTGCTGTTGGACGACGCTTCGCAAGCGATGGCGCGGGCGGTGGCGCTTGGCGCGGAACCGTTCAGCCAGTCTGTCGACCAGGGCGAAGTCGAGGTTCCCGCCATCCGCGGTGTCGGCGGCGGGCTGCTTTATCTTCTCGACGGCAAGGCCGATCTCGGTCGCGTCTGGGACATCGATTTTGTATCCGTCGACGACAGCAGCGACATCGCACCAGCGAGGCTTTCCCGTATCGACCACATCGCGCAGACGGTTGCTTATGAGGAAATGCTAACCTGGCTGCTCTTCTACACCTCGATTTTCGAACTGGAGAAGTCGCCAGTCGTCGACATTATCGACCCATCAGGTGTCGTACGCAGCCAGGTGATCCAGAACAGCGCGGGGTCTCTCCGCATCACGATGAACGGCGCCGAGAACCGCCGCACGCTCGCCGGTCACTTCATTGCAGAGAATTTCGGTTCTGGCGTCCAACACATCGCCTTTTCCACAGACGACATCTTTGCGACCGCTGCGGCACTCCGGGCAAACGGCTTTCATCCGCTTCACATCTCGCCCAACTACTACGGCGACGTCGAGGCGCGCTTTGGGCTCGATCCGGACCTAACCGAGACGCTAAAGGCGGAGAATATCCTCTATGATCGCGACGAGCACGGCGAGTATTTCCAGCTCTACAGCCCGACGTATGGCGAAGGCTTCTTCTTTGAGATCGTCGAGCGGCGCGATTATCGCGGTTATGGCGCGGCGAACGCGATTTTCCGCATCGCGGCGCTGAAGAAGAACCTGCGCCCTGCCGGCCTACCGAGAACTGAGTGATGGATGGCAGGGCGACGAGGACGATCGGAAGCGAACGGGTCGAATGCATCCTGCGCCCCGCCGACCAGCTCGGCGAGACGCCCCTGTGGTGCGACCGCACACACAAACTCTGGTGGATCGACATCGAGAAACCCAAACTCCAGAGCTTCGATCCGTTTTTTCAGTTCCACGAGATTTTTCCGGATCGCGAGGCAACGTTTCTCGGCAGCCAGGCGCTGACACAATCCGGCGGTCACCTCCTGGCGCGAGATCTTTCGCTTGTCGCGCGCGCTCCGGACGGTACGCTCGCACCTTTTGCTTAGGTCGAGGCCGGGCTGGACAACCGGCTGAACGACGGTCGGGTCGATCCCTGGGGCCGGCTGTGGATTGGAACGATGGATAACCAGTTACACAGGCCTAACGGTGCGCTCTACCGGGTCGATCCCGACCGGACCGTCGAGCGTGTTCTCGGCGATGTCATCGTCAGCAACGGGATCGCCTTTTCGCCGGACCGCCGGCGGTTCCACTTCACTGACACGCGGCGATATCAAAGCTGGGTCTTCGACATGGATGCGGCAGATGGAACGATCGCGAACCGGCGTCTCTTCGCCGACTACTCGACGACGGGCGAGCGACCGGACGGCGCCTGCTTCGACGTGGACGGCGGGCTCTGGACGGCGTTTTTTGCCGGCGGCCGGGTGGTTCGCTATGCACCGGACGGGCACATCGACACCGTTATTCTGCTGCCCGTCAGCAATCCGACCTGCGTCTGTTTCGGTGGCGCCAACTTTCGCACCCTCTACATCACGACGGCTGCAAAATTTCTGACGCCGGAGCAGCGCGAAGCTCAACCGCTGGCGGGCGGGTTGTTCGCCGTCGAAGGCATCGCGCAGGGCTTCGCGGAAAACCGATTTGCGATCTGAGAATGACTGAGGAAGAGCGCGACACGCGCCATCTGGGAGGATGATGATGCTGATAACCACACGGAATTTTCTGGCGCGCTCTGCAGCGGCATTTTCGCTTGTGGCTATGCCAGTGCCAGCTTTCGCGGCGACGCGGCTGCGCTTTGCCGACGTGACGACGGCGGATGCGCCGCGCTCGGTGGCACTCGTCGAGATCTTCGCCAAGGAAATCGGTGCGAACTACGAATTCCAACCCTACTTCAATTCGACGCTGTTCAAGCAGGGCACGGAACTCGTCGCCGTGCAGCGTGGCAATCTGGAAATGGCGATGCTGCCCCCATCTGATTTTGCCAAGCAAGCACCCGAGTTTGATATTCTTGGCGCGGCCTATGTCGTCCGTGACGCGGCGCACCTCAATGCGATCTTCGGTAGCGACATCGGCGAGGAATTCCGCCAGATTGCCGGCGAGAAGCTGCGCGTGGAAATCCTGGCGCCGGCCTACTACGGTGCCCGCCACGTGAACCTGAAGGGCGACCGCAAGATCATGAAGCCGGAAGATCTGGCGGGCGTTAAGCTGCGAATGCCTGGCGGCGAGAGCTGGCAGTTCCTCGGGAAGTCGATTGGTGCCAACCCGATCGCCATGGACTATGCCGAGACCTATACGAGCCTGCAAACCGGCGCGATCGACGCGCAGGACAATCCGCTGCCGAACAACAAGCTGATGAAGTTCCATGAGGTAACAAATCAAATTGTGCTCACCGGGCACAATATCGGTTTCGGCCTGCTACTGATGGGCTCCAAGGTATTCGACGCACTTTCGCCGGAGGCACAGCAGAGCATGCGAGACGCGGCGAAGAAGGGTTTTGCCTGGAGCACGTCAGAATACCTAAAGCAGGAGGCCGAACTTGTCGGTTTCTTTCAGGAGCAGGGGCTCGTTGTCTATGAGCCGGATGTAGCATCCTTCCGAGCTTATGCGCAGGCGCAGTATTTACAGTCGCCGCTTTCGGCCTCCTGGCCCAGGGGAATGCTAGAGCGCATCAATGCACTTTAGTGGCCGTGCGCTTTTCCCGGTTCAGTGAATGCGGCCAGTCTTCAAGACATGGTCAATGCCGCTCCGGACGTGGTGTTTCAGCTTGGCGCGAGCACCGTGCACGTCACGTTGCATTGCCAGTTCGAAGAGTTGTCGGTGATCGTCGGTCACGGGCTTGCCACGAAAGCTCTGTGCCAAGAGGTGGTAGCGAAGGAAGCGATCGAAGGTGGATGAGAGTGCGTCCATGAGGACGGCGGAACCGCAGGCGGAGGCAAGTGCCTGGTGAAACTCCCAGTCATAGCGAACCCAGTCTACGGTACGGTGCTGATCGCCTTCCAGAAGGCGCCGCTCAACAGCGGACAATTTGTGGTGGGCGGCGACGACGCGCGCCTCCCAGTCGAGGTCGCCGGCCGCGAAAGACAGGCTGACGGCGTGGGCCTCGAGCAGCAGGCGAAGGTCGCCGAGGTTCTCCAATTCCCCAACCGAGACCGGCGCCACCTCAAAGCCGCGCTGCCCCTCAGCAACGACGAGGTTTTCGGAGGCGAGGCGCGACAGCGTTTCGCGCAGGGTGGAGACGCTGACGGCGTAGCGGTCCTTCAACTGCTCCAGCTTCAGTTTCTGACCGGGAGCAAGGGAGCCGGCAATAATGTCTTGGCGGATCAGGCGGAAAGCTACTTCGCCGGCGGTCTCCTGACGGTCAATTTCATAGCGGGTCATGGCATCTCCTCCCTGCGATTTATATCCGATAGAAAAAGAAATCTATGATAAAAGTTATTTGACAGGGCATATTTGAAGAGAGACATTCCTAGCAGAATAGACAGAGAGCTGGCCATTTGACATAAACGAACCATTTCGTACAATATTAGTGATGCCGAGTTCCGGGAGGGAAATCGGTTTTGGAGGAGAGCCGACGGCAGAGCCGGTCGGCAAGCGGAGGACAATCATATGACGTTCGAACTCACACGGCGCTATTTCCTTGGGGCGACGGTCGCTGCCTCTATGGTGTTGGGCCTGCCGGCCTTCGCGCAGGATAAGCCCGCCTTAAAATTCTCAGCGGTTTTTTCAGAGCAGGACATTCGCGCGGAGATGACAAAGTCCTTCGCCGAAGCGATCAAGGACAGTTTCACGCTTGAGCCCTATTACGGCGGTACGCTCTTCAAGCAGGGCACAGAGCTCGTCGCGCTGCAGCGTGGCAACCTGCAAATGGGCAACATCGCGCCGCAGGACATTTCCAATCAGATCCCGGAATGGTCGGTGCTGACATCGGCCTATCTTTTCCGCGATGCAGCCCATGTGACGGCGTTCTTCGACAGCGATACTGGCGCGGAATTCAAGAAGATGGCCGAAGATAAGCTCGGCGTCCACATTCTCGGCCCTACCTATTTCGGTGCCCGCCAAGTCGGTCTGAAAACGGACAAGAAGATTTCCACCCCGGCAGACATGGCCGGCATCAAGCTGCGCATGCCAGGTGGCGATGCCTGGCAGTTTCTTGGCACGGCACTCGGCGCGAATCCGACACCGATGGCCTATGCAGAAGTCTACACCGGTCTACAGACAGGCGCGATCGACGGGCAGGACAACCCGCTTCCGAACGTCAAAAACATGAAGTTCTATGAAGTCATGTCGCAGGTCGTGCTGACGTCGCACCTCATCGGCTACGACCTTCTGACGGTTTCTAGCAAGGTCTGGAACGATATGACGCCGGAACAGCAGACTGCATTCCAAGCCGCCGCCGATAAGGCGATGGCCTGGAGCCAGGAACAGCACCTTGCACAGGAAAAGAAGCTGATGGACGAATTCAAGGCTGCCGGTCTTGAGATCTACGAGCCGGATGTCGCCGCTTTCCGCAAGTTCGCCCAGGAAAAGTACCTGGCCTCCGACCTTGCCAAGTCCTGGCCCAAGGGCATTCTTGAAAAGGTCGCCGGTCTTTAGACTGGACAAATGCCCTGCTGCGAGGAGCAATAAGGCACAACCACAGCTTTGTGCCCGATCGCGTGTGCGGCCGGGCAGCGCCATGCGAACTAGCGGGGGGATCCTATGTCCGAAAAATACAATGCGCTTGGCGAATGGTTGCGGGATCGAGCGGAGAACATTCTTGCCTTCATGCTTTTCGGCATGTTTGCGGTGTTCCTGCTTCAGATCGTCTTTCGCTACGGCCTCAACCTGTCGATCGGCTGGACGCATGAAGTCAGCGTGGCGCTCTGGATCTGGATAGTGCTCTTCGGCTCGGCCTTTGTCGTACGCGAAAGCGAGGAAATTCGTTTCGACTTTTTCTGGGCAGGCGCCTCTGACCAGGCACGCCGCGTCATGACAATCATCATGGCAGCTGCACTAATTGTGGCGTTCGGCGTCTCGCTGCCGGCCATCATCGACTATGTGAGCTTCATGAAGGTCGAAAAGACGGCCTACCTGAAGATCCGCTTCGACTACCTTTATTCCATCTACGTCGTTTTCGCCGTGGCGATGATCGTTCGCTACATGTGGCTCGGCATACAGTCCATCCGTGGTAAGGCTCCCGAAGCCTTTGATCCCACCAAGGCGAGCTCCGGCGTATGAACCTTACCAGTCCTTTCTCACTCGCCATCGTCGCCATCACGGCGCTGGCATTTCTTGGCCTGCCCATCGGGCTGTCAATGATGGTCGGCTCTATCTTTTATCTCTTCATGACCGGCGCGGACATGGGCACGGTTGCAGAGCAATTTCTGAACGGGATGTATTCGAACTACATCATCCTCGCCGTTCCCCTTTTTGTGCTAGCTGCAGAGTTCATGAACATCGGCTCTATGACCGAAAGGCTGCTGACCTTCTGCAACGTGTTAGTCGGCCGGTTCCGTGGCGGCCTCGCCCAGGTGAATGTGGTGCAGAGCATTGTTTTTGCCGGCATGTCCGGCTCGGCAATCGCCGATGCAGCCGGAAGCGGCAAGATGATGCAGAACATGATGACCAGGGATGGCCGCTACACACCGAGCTACGCGGCAGCGCTGACGGCGGTAACATCCGTCATCGGGCCGATCATCCCCCCATCAATTCCTATGGTCATCTATGCGCTCGTATCCGATGCCTCGATCGGATACCTCTTCCTCGCCGGCATGGTACCCGGTCTTCTGATGGCTGCATTGCAAATGATGCAGGTGGCGATCACGGCGCGCCGCAAGAACTTCCCCGTCGAGGAAGCGGTTCCGCTGCGCGAGATCCCGATGATCACCTGGCGGGCATTTCCGGCACTGATGATGCCGGTGGTGCTGCTCGGCTGCATTTACAGCGGCATTACCACACCGACTGAGGCGGCCGCCCTAGCGGCAGCCTATGCGCTGGTGATCTCCATCGTCATCTATCGCAGCATTTCGTTTGCCGCCTTCTATGATGCGCTGAAGGTAAGTTCGAAGACCACCGCGTCCATCGGCATGCTGATCGCTGGCTCACTGGTCTTCAACTACGTCGTGACTGTGGAGAACATTCCCGACAGCCTGCGCTTGGTCATGACGAGCTGGGATCTGTCGCCGACTGGCTTTCTGATCCTTGTCAACGTCATCCTGCTGCTGCTCGGCTGCGTGCTCGAAGGCACCGCGATCCTGCTTATTATCGTTCCGGTCTTCATCCCGACCGCACAGGCGCTGGGCATAGACATGGTCCATTTCGGGGTCATGGTCGTCGTCAACATCATGCTCGGGCTGGTGACCCCGCCTTACGGACTATTGCTCTTCATCATGACAAACATCTCGGGCGCGCCGGTAAAAGACATCATCCGCGACGCACTGCCGTTTCTATTCTGGATGATTGTCTGCCTGCTTCTCATCACCTTTATCCCAGACATGGTCCTTTGGTTACCGAGAATGTTCGGATACCAGGGCTGAGAAACGAGAACATTATGAGCGATCTGAAGCCAATCTACATCCTCAACGGGCCGAACCTTAACCGATTGGGAAAGCGCGAACCGGAAATCTACGGGAGCACCACACTGTCCGAAATAGAGGAATGGTGCCGCGAGGCCGCCGGAGAGCGGCCGGTAGAGTTCCGCCAGACAAATAGTGAAGAACGTCTGATCGAGTGGGTCCATGAGGCAATCGATGAAGGTGCGGCGATCATCATTAATCCCGCTGCGTTCACCTTCACCTCGATTGCACTTCTCGACGCGCTGAAAATGTTCGACGGGCCGATAATCGAGTTTCATATTTCAAATGTGCACAAGCGGGAGCCAATCTATCATCGTTCCTACGTCTCGATGACGGCGACCTCTGTCATGGCGGGCCTCGGTGCCAAGGGCTACCCTGTGGCCGTGAGGGCAATTGAGATGTTGATCGAGCAGAATTCGAACTGATAATTGCAGCAGCAGGCATTGCAATTGGCCTGGCCTGGCATGCGACGCTGGCCGTAACACGACGTCTCGGTCAAGGTGGAGGGCAAGGGTAGTCGGACGATCAACGGGGCATCACAATCATCGTCCGCGCGATTGAGACGCCTCCAATGGAAAAACGCGTAACCCTCGAGCGAAGTCGCCGTCACCGACGAGGGAACTAGAAAATTGCCTCGCGAAACCACAACGCGCAGGCCCGCGCTTTCCCGTGTGACTAGCTCAATATTTTAACGGCTTCCAGCTTGGTACGACCGCCATTCTAGGTTCTGGAAATCCTTGTTATCCACTGCGATCGGAACAGCGTCCCCCTCGGTTCAGATCTGTTCAAACTAAGAATTTCCTGGGATTGAGTTGACAGGTGATCAATCCGCCGTTCGATTGTTTGCAAGCTGGTCTAAAGCGTCAGAGTTAGCTCGACCCCAGCCGTAGAGCAGCTCCAACGGTTCTACGAAGCGCTTCCCAAGTGGAGTCAGGGTATAATCGACAGCCGGCGGTACCGTCCCAAAGACACGCCGCGTCACAAGTCCGTCCGACGCCATGTCGCGCAACGTCTGAATCAGCATCTTCTTCGAAATCCCTGGAAGGCTTCGTTGGAGTACGCCTGTGCGGGCACAGCCTCCTAGCCGCGTGTCAAGAACATGCAGGATCATGCTCGTCCATTTGCTTGAAAAGATCTCGAGCACCCGCCTTGGCGCGCAGTCCTCACGCCATTCTCGGTCCGGCGATCCAGCTCGCATTGTGGTTACCTCAAGGTGTCTATGTCCCGCTAGGGTGCCTTCTGGCACATCTTGGCCTCACAAACTAGATCAGGCACAGATGCAAAGGAGCAAATATGACAAAGAAAGCACTAATCGTCGGAGCAAGCGGCATCATCGGCAGCGCGACGGCGGACGTTCTGCACAATGACGGCTGGAGGGTTTGGGGTTTGGCACGCAAGCCATCGCGACAAGGCACCGCTATTCCCGTCGCGGCAGACCTGCTGGATCCTGCCAGTCTTGCAGGAGCGCTCGCGGGTCTTGATCCATCACACGTGTTCATTTCCAGCTGGCTTCGGCAGCCAACCGAAGCGGAAAACATCCGGGTCAACTCGGCGATGGTGCGAAACCTCCTCGACGCCCTGCGCCCCGCGAGATCGGTGCGGCATGTCGCGCTTGTCACCGGCCTGAAACATTACCTCGGCCCGTTCGAGGCCTACGGGAAAGGCATGCTACCTCAAACCCCGTTCCGGGAAGAGCAGGGCAGGCTCGATGTCGATAACTTTTACTACGCTCAGGAAGACGAGGTATTTGCGGCTGCGGATAAAGATGGCTTCAACTGGAGTATCCATCGTCCACATACAGTCGTGGGCAAAGCGGTCGGCAACGCCATGAACATGGGTACCACCCTCGCCGTCTATGCAGCGATATGCAAGGAGACAGGCCGGCCTTTTCAGTTTCCGGGCGTGGCGGCACAGTGGGAGAGTCTTACGGACATGACCGACGCGCGTCTTCTGGGACGACATATGGTCTGGGCATCAACGAACGAGCAGGCGGCAAATGAGGATTTTAATGTCGTGAACGGCGATGTTTTCCGTTGGAGCTGGATGTGGACCCGTCTTGCGCAGTGGTTCGGGATTGAGCCAGTACATTTTGATGGCGAGGTTAGACCGCTTCAAGTGCAGATGGCCGAGGATGCCCCCATCTGGCGCGACATTGCCGACCGCTACCGTCTTGTGGAACACGATCTTTCCCGTCTTGCCTCGCCGTGGCACACGGATGCCGATCTCGGACGACCGATCGAGGTGGTGACGGATATGTCGAAGAGCCGGAAGCTCGGATTTCTCGACTACCAGTCAACAGATGACGCTTTCTTCAATCTGTTCGAACGACTGCGCGCTGACAAGATCATTCCGTAATTCAGGTTTGGATAAGGTACGAAGAGGCTGGCGATGAGCCGGCCTTCTTTATTGCAGCGCCACCGGTAAAATGAGCGGTTTGCCAGTGGCAGCGATTGTCCAGCTTGCTTCGCCGATCATCCTGTCGTGCGTGTTTTGGGTGAAAGCGAAAACACGGACTTGCGAAATACCACGTTAAGATCACGGGTCGATGGTTCGGTTCCTGTCAAGAGCTTGGTACTCTGTTCCATGCGGTAACGCTCTCCGGTCGAGGGCGCATTGCCCGCTCACCGATCGGTGTGAACCTGACCGCTATCGCTTCACCGCGACGCATTTCACCTCCGCGAGCAAGCCAGGATGTGCCAGTTCAGATACGCCGATACGAGTCCATGCGTAGGTTCCTTTTGGAAAGACTTCGTTCTTTGCCGTCCGGAAAATATCCATGTGCTTCGACATCTCCACGTGATAGCTGGTCATCTCCACCACGTCGTCGAAGGTGCAGTTTGCGGCCTCAAGGACGATGCGGAGGTTCTCCCACATGGCCCTGAACTGTTCTCGTGGGTCCTCAATCACCTGCAAGTCCTTCGTGCGGCCGACTTGCCCGACGACGTAGATTGTATCGCCAACCTTAACCGCCGGGGCATATCCTGCGCGGACGACGATTTCGCGCATTTCCTCTGGAATAATGACTTCTCGATCCATTGGCCTGAACTTTCCTGTTAAAATAGGCGGCCCAGGCATTGAAGAGCGGCGCCGCCTTGGAACCACGAACGATTACCTAATGCGAGAGAATATGACTTGCAATAGAAACCGAACGGTTCCATATTGCCTCCATGGTTAGACGCACTAAGACATCCCCCTCCGTTGGACGCCCTCGCGAATTCGAACTCGACGACGCAGTTCGCAAGGCGATGGGCGTGTTCTGGGACCGTGGATATTACGATGCGTCTTTGCCCGACCTTCTCGAAGGCATGGAGCTATCGAGAGGTAGCTTTTATAAGGCGTTCGTGGACAAGCGGGGCGTCTATCTCCGCGCACTTGATGTCTATATCGAAGACGCCATTCGTAAGCTTGGCGAAATCCTGCATGCCAACCCGTCGCCAAAAGCCGCAATTCGAGAAGCCTTTTCGCGGCAGGTTGACGAGTCCTCAGGCAAGGGAGGCCTGCGCGGATGCTTTGTCGTATTGTCGGCCGTCGAAATGCTTCCCGCGGACGACGAGGTTTCCGCTCGAATTGCACGACTGTTCCGGCGACTGCAGGATCTTTATGCGGCCGCCATCATAAGGGCTCAAGCCCTCGGTGAGATTGATCGTGGGCTGGACGAGCGAACTTTGGCGAGATTCCTCGTGTGTCAGATCCAGGGAATGAGAGTTCTAGGGAAAACAGGGGCCGATCGCGACGCCACTAGGGCGATGGTTGACTTCGCACTGAAGCCGGTTGGCTGACTTCAATTAGGAACCAGTCGGTTCCTAATTTACGCATCTTGCAAACCGCTTGAGCGGTTCCGCTTCTCGATATGGAGAGAAAGTTGATACAATCCCATGGCGCCAAGGACAGTCTCGATCCGCGCAGGTGGACGGCGCTGGCCATCTTGTTGACCGGGGCTTTTCTGCCACCGCTGGATTTCTTCATCGTCAACGTGGCGCTGCCCTCGATCCGGGAGGACTTTCAGGCCTCGGCCTCGACGATGCAGCTGATTATTTCAGGATATGCCACCACCTACGCAGTCATGCTGATCAGCGGTGGTAGGCTTGGCGACCTATACGGTCGGCGAAACGTCTTTCTGGCTGGAATGGTCGCATTCGCCGCCGCATCTGCCTTGTGCGGCTTCGCCTGGTCCCCCTCGGTCTTGATCACCGGTCGTATTCTCCAGGGGTTTGCCGCAGCAATCATGGCGCCGCAAGCTTTGGCGTCAATCAATGCGATATTTCCCGAACACGAAAAGTCAAAGGCACTCAGCTTTTATGCCCTGACATTTGGGGTGGCATCAATGGCTGGCCTGTTTCTTGGTGGGGCGCTGATTGCACTGAATGTCTTTGGCCTCGGATGGAGAGCCATTTTCCTTATCAACCTCCCCGTGATCGCAATAGCCGCGCCGGCCGCGCTGGTCATGTTGCGCGAGACCCGATCGGAGCATGCAAGGAAGCTGGATATGGGTGGAGCGACGCTGCTCGCAGTTGCGTTGTTTGCGCTGATCTCGCCGCTCATTGAGGGCCGTGAACAAGGGTGGCCGATCTGGTCGATCTTGATGCTATCGGCTTCCCTGCCACTTCTTCTGCTGTTTTGGCGTTACGAGCTAAGGGTAGGGGCCGTGGGGGGAGATCCGATTGTCGAACCTCGCATGCTCCAGGTCCCTGGACTGACGCGCGGGCTGCTCTCAGCCTTGTTTTTCTACGCCTTTGCGGCTTTCTGGCTGACATTTTCGGTCTACCAACAGGGCGGCCTTGGCCGCACACCATTCGAGGCCGGAGTTGCAATCCTTCCCGCGGCCCTCGGGTTCGTTTTGGGACCATTCGCGAGCGGGAGCATCCTGCGCGTCTTCGGGAGATATTCTGCCGCCGCAGGCATGACCCTGGAAGCGGCTGGATTGTTCGGGACCGCGGCCCTGATCTCTTTCGGGGCACCACAGTTCCTATTCGTTGCCCTGTTCTTTGTTGGCGCCGGTCAGGGAATTGCGCTCCCAAACCTGGTGAAGACTGTCGTTCAGCGGGTTGACCCGGCGCGGTCAGGTTTGGCCTCAGGGCTGATCAATTCTATGCTTCAGATAGGCGGCGCTTTGGCAACAGCGCTTATCGGCGGATTGTTTTTCTCAATCCTGGGTCCAGCATCCGATGAGAGATCCATCGGCCATGCCTACAGCATCGCAGCCGTCGCGATTGGTATTTGTCTCCTCATTGCAGGTTGGCTTTCCGTTGGTCTGCCATCGGACAAAGAAGTTCACCGATGAGTGCGAACGTTGAGCCATCGGCTCTTCCTTTAAAGGTTTGACCATTCCCACTCCCAGTCGGCCACCCTCGGATAATCCATTTCTCGGCCGATCGACATGCAACATTTTGAGGTAAAATTCCATGAACAACATTCCCACTCCTCCGCTTGCGGGAAGGCGAGCTCTTGTGACCGGTGCGGCACGCGGTATCGGTGCAGCCATCGCTTTAAAACTGGCCGAAGATGGTGCCGACGTTGCGATCACCTATGAAAAGTCGGCCGAGAAAGCCGAAGCTATCGCTGCGGAGATCCGAGTGATGGGCCGCAAAGCCATTGCCATTCAAGCTGATGCCGCGAGCCCAGACGCTGCTAAAGCTGCGGTTGAGCGGACGGTCGCTGACCTCGGCGGCCTCGACATCCTGGTCAACAATGCCGGCGTCCTGTTTGCCGGTGATTTCTCCACACAGCCACTGTACGAGATAGATCTTCAACTGAACGTTAATGTGCGAGGCGTCTTTCTGATCACACAGGCAGCGCTGAAGCACATCCCGGACGGAGGCCGCATCATCAATACTGGCAGCAATGCGGGACTGGCAGTGCCTTTCGCGGGAATTGCTGTCTATGCAGCGACCAAGTCCGCTCTGGAAAGTTTTACACGTGGTCTAGCGCGCGAACTGGGTCCCCGGGAAATTACCGTCAACCTGGTCCGGCCTGGCCCGATCGACACCGATATGAACCCTGCCGATGGCGCTCTGGCACCTGCGATCTTGCCGAGCCTGTCTATTGCCCGATACGGTCGGACCCGAGAGGTCGCAGAGGCCGTCGCATTCCTTGCAGGCCCGGGCGCTGGCTACATCACCGGCTCGGGCATCCTCGTCGATGGCGGCATAAGCGCTTGAACATTAAGCAAGGCGGGAGCTGCCGATCGGCAAGCCAGGTTTCCGCTGCAAAATTGGAGATAGACATGGAATATACGCGCCTTGGAAATACCGGCCTCGAGGTTTCCCGGCTCTGCCTTGGGTGCATGAGCTATGGCGAGCCCGATCGCGGAAGCCACCCCTGGACGCTAGCGGAAGAACAAAGCCGCCCCTTTATCCGCAAAGCGATCGAATTGGGGATCAACTTCTTCGATACCGCCAACGTCTACTCGGATGGAACGAGCGAAGAAATCCTCGGCCGCGCTATAAGGGACTACTCGACGAGAGACGACTTGGTCATCGCCACAAAGGTCAACGGTCGGATGAAGCCCGGACCAAATGGGGCCGGCCTGTCGCGAAAAGCCATTCTTTCGCAGATCGATGCCAGCCTAAAACGTTTGGGGACTGACTATGTCGATCTCTATCAGATCCATCGGTTCGACCATCATACGCCGATCGAGGAGACTCTGGAAGCGTTGCATGATGTCGTTAAGGCGGGCAAAGCCCGCTACATCGGTGCGTCTTCGATGTATGCGTGGCAATTCTCGAAAATGCTCGCTGTCTCGCAGGCGAACGGATGGTCACGGTTCGTCTCCATGCAGAACCACCTGAACCTGCTCTATCGTGAAGAGGAGAGAGAGATGCTCCCGCTTTGCAAAGGCGAAGGTATCGGCGTTATCCCGTGGAGCCCGCTCGCACGTGGCCGTCTAACCCGCGACTGGAGCGCGCAGAGCGATCGCTCCGAAACCGACGAGATCGGAAAGGGCCTTTACACCCTAACCACGGAGGACGCCGACAAACGCGTAGTGGAGGCGGTTGCCAGGATTGCGCAGGAGAGGGAAGTGCCCAGAGCTCAGATTGCGCTGGCATGGGTTCTGTCTAAATCCGAAGTGTCGGCTCCCATCATCGGCGCAACCAAGTTGCAGCACTTGGACGACGCTGTCGCTGCGCTTTCCATCAGGCTCACCGACGCTGAAATACAAGCTCTTGAGATCAACTACATTCCCCACTCTGTCGTTGGGTTTTCCTGACGACAGAGTGTTGGTTCGACTGGTCTGGCGGCAACAGGCTGAAACACTTGAATATGGAGAGAGCATTTGAAGACAATCGGTATACTTGGCGGAATGTCCGCAGCCTCGACCCAGATTTATTATCGGGAACTCTGCAGGCTGACACGCGAGAGCCTTGGAGGACTTCATTCTCCTGAGCTGCTCATACGATCGGTCGACTTCGACGAAATCGAAAAGTTACAGGCATCCTCCGAGTGGGACGCGGCGGCAGATATCCTGAATGAAAAAGCCATTGCTCTGGAGCGCGGAGGTGCCGACTTGCTTATCATGGCGACGAATACCATGCATAAGGTGGCGGACAAGATCCTGAGCGGGGTGTCGATCCCGTTGGTACACATCGCGGATGCAACTGCGACAGCTATCCTTGATAGCGGTTTCCGTAGGCCGGGGTTAATGGCAACCGCTTTCACGATGGAACAGAATTTCTACATCGATCGCCTGACCGCCCGAGGACTGTCGCCAACAATTCCTGACGCCGATGATCGAGCGGAAACCCACCGCATCATCTATGACGAGTTGTGTCGCGATGTGGTTCGTGAGGCAAGTCGCTTGACGTATGAGCGGATCGCGCAGGGACTGATTGATCAAGGCAGTGATTGTCTTATCCTTGGTTGCACCGAGGTAGGGATGCTGTTGAGTCAGGATAATGTCGGCGTCCCCGTCTTCGATACGACCCTGGTCCACTGTGAAGCCGCCCTTCGAGCTGCTTTGCAGTGACATGCTGCCTATCTGGCGACTGGTTTGCGGGAGTGTGCCAGAGCATCGGTTAGCCCTCCTCACCAAGATGCTGGTGGACCCACTTCGCCTCTTCCGACGCCGTGCGTCCAAAATGCCTTCTGAAATCGCGGCTGAATTGGGCAGGGCTGACATAGCCGACCGACGCAGCTACGTCTGCAATGGTCCCGCTCTGGCGGGCGATCATAAGTCGCGCCTCATGGAGCCGCATCGCCTTTACATATTGCATCGGACTTGAGCCGGTCAGGTTCTTGAAATGGACGTGATAGGAAGGAACGCTCATGCCCACCTCTTCGGCCAGATCCGCCACGGCAATTTCGTTAGCGTAATTTTCCCGCAGCCACGCCACGCTCTCGAGCAGTCTTCCCGATGTTCCTTTGCGCTGAATGGCCGCGATCACCGCGTCACCCTGCGGCCCTGACATGACCCGGTAATGCAGTTCACGAAGGATGGAATTCCCGAGCACGGCGACATCGACCGCGTTGCCGAGTACAGTCAGCAGGCGATACAGGACGTCTCCGATATTGCGATCCATTTTGCTCGAGAGCAGCCCTCGCGGTTTGGCGCCTGAGGGACCTGCGAGTTCTTCCACCTGCAGAGCAATCTCGGCCGCCATCCGCATATCGAACTCCAGATAGACGGCAAGCAATGGCCGTTGTGGACTTGCCTTTGAAGTCATCCGGAATGGAACGGGTACCGAAACAGCGAGATAATGGTCCTCGTCATAGAGGTAGACTTCGCCTTCCAGGATGCCTTGCTTGCTCCCCTGCAAAACGAACACTGCCCCCGGCTTATAGAGAACCGGAACGTCATCTAGTACCGCTTCAGTGCGCAGGATACGGAGACAACTGATCCCGGTCTGATTGTAACCGAGGCGAGGAGTCAGTTGTTCGGCCACGGCGACAAGCCGGTCATGGGCGACGAACTGTTCTTCAATAATCATAGGATTAGGCAAAACATTTAGAAAATCCGCAATCGAGTTCAGGTCGTCATCAGATTATCTGTCATCCACGGTTAATCAAGGAGTTTCAGAAATGTCGATCAAAACGTTTTTCATAACAGGGGCGAACTCGGGCTTTGGATTGGCGATCGCCACTGCCGCAATGGAAGCCGGTCACACCGTCATCGGGACCGTCCGCTCCGAAGGCTCGCGCGAAGCGCTGGTAAAGACCCTCCGGGAACTGCGTCCGGTCCTTTGCGACGTCACCGATTTCGATCGCATCCCTGACGTTGTCCAGCAAGCCGAGGACGAACACGGGCCAGTCGACGTGCTGATCAACAATGCCGGATATGGCCACGAGGGCGTGCTCGAGGAATCGCCACTTGAAGAGATGCGACGTCAGTTTGATGTGAACGTGTTCGGCGCCGTCGCTGTGGCCAAGGCGTTCCTTCCAAGGTTCCGTTTGCGCCGCCGTGGTTTTATTGTGAACGTCACATCGATGGGCGGTATGATCACCATGCCCGGCATCGCATATTACTGCGGCAGCAAGTTTGCGCTTCAGGGCATTTCCGAGGTCATGCGCTCGGAAATGGCGCCGTTTGGAGTTCACGTGACAACGCTTTGCCCTGGCTCGTTCCGGACAGACTGGGCTGGGCGTTCGATGGTCCGCACAGACAGGTCGATTGCGGATTACGACAGCCTGTTCGATCCGATCCGCGAGGCGCGTCAGGCCGTAAGCGGCAAGCAGCTCGGTGATCCTCAAAAACTGGCCGCCGCTGTGCTTACTCTCATCGGGTTGGACTATCCTCCGCCGCAGCTCCTTCTTGGCAGTGATGCCCTCAGCCACGTGACGGCGCGGATCGAGGGTTTGCAGCAGGAACTCGCATCGTGGAAAGCTCTTACGGTTTCCACAGACGGTTAGATGCAAGACGAGCTTTTGGCTATTGACAATCTGCCTACTAGAAGGTAGATTCATTCCATGAGCAATCTTTCGAACACTTCCGACGAAATCCTGGCCTCTGCGCGCAACCTCATCATGAGTGGGGGTTACAACGGGTTCAGCTACGCAGATATCTCGGAAGTGGTCGGCATCCGCAAGGCCAGCATCCACCACCACTTCCCCAGCAAGGTCGATCTGGTGCGTGAGCTGGTCAAGCGTTACCGGGAAGACGGGCAGGCGAGTGTTGTCACTCTTGAACAGAATGTTCCAGACGCATTGGACGTCCTTAAAGTCTATGCGAACCACTGGGCCAAATGCATCGAGGATGCCAGCAGGCCCTATTGTGTGTGTGCTTTGCTTGCCAGTGAACTGCCATCCCTTCCGCCGGAAGTCGCAACCGAGGTGACGAATTTCTTTCGCTTCATTTCATCGTGGCTGACGACGGTCATGGAGCGTGGAGGAAAAAATGGGGCGCTCAATCTCACGAGCGAACCGCATGTTGAAGCCGAAGCTTTTCTAGCGACGGTGTACGGGGCGATGCTTTCGGCGAGAGCCTACGGGAAACCGGAGGTGTTTTCGACAATACTTGCACCGGCCCTTGACCGCCTTACGCCGACTCTCTCTCACTAATCCTGAGTTGCCAAGGCCGCTCAGGTAAATCGCGTCCATCGAGACTACCAACTAGTAGGAAGATAAAAATGAAAAACGTATTCCCCGCTCTGGCCCTCGGGCTGACCAGCATCCTTTCGGTAACAGTCCTTTCAACACCCGCATCTGCCGAAGATAAGAAAGCCGCGCCGATCCATGTCCGCGGCAGCATCGTTGACTATCAAGGTTCAACGCTCAAAGTGAAGACGCGCGAAGGCGAGACAATTGATGTCGCGCTTGCTGACGACTGGAAGTTGGCTGGCGTCGCGGATGCGAAGGTCACCGACATCAAACCGGGCGATTTTGTAGGTATCGCATCCATGCCAAAGGCCGACGGCGGCGATGGAGCGCTTGAGGTCCTCATTTTCCCGCCGGCAATGAAAGGCACAGGCGAGGGTAGCTACGGTTGGGATCTGAAGCCCGAAAGCAGCATGACCAATGCGACGGTCGCGGATGCCGTTAAGGGCGTCGATGGCCGGACCGTCACGGTCACCTATCATGGCAAGGAAAAGAAGATCGCCATTCCGGATGGGACACCTGTCGTCACCATCGCTGGAGCCACCAAGGATGATCTCGTTCCCGGCGCCGTTGTCTTCATCACCGCCGAAAAGGCTGCAACAGGCCCGATCGCCCACCAGGTGGTCGTCGGCAAGAACGGCGTGGTTCCACCCATGTGAAGACCACGCCGTCACTGGCCGGAGCAGCCGCCATACTGCTTCGGCCGGTGACTAAAGGTCGAGGTTGTTTGAACCGCAGCCGTAAATGCCAAAGATGAAAGACGCTGAGATGAGCGCAAACTCTTCTAATGACAATGCAGACTATCCTCGTACGATTTTCATCCGCCGCCACTCCGTTGTGACCCGGCTTACGCACTGGCTGAACGTGCTTTGCCTGAGCTTCCTTCTTTTGAGCGGGCTGCAGATCTTCAATGCCCACCCGGAGCTTTATTGGGGTCACTACGGCGCGAACGGCGACCCCGCCGTTCTGATAATCGGCTCCGACGACGATGGAGGTACGCCAAGCGGCTTCGTGCGTGTCGCAGGGCTACAGATCTCTACAACCGGCGTCCTCGGTGTTTCCAATGTTGATGGGGAGCCGACTGAGCGAGCTTTCCCGTCCTGGGCAACAATCCCCTCGTTCCAGGATCTCGCGGCTGGACGTCGCTGGCATTTCTTCTTTGCCTGGCTGTTTGTGATCAATGGTATCCTCTATCTTGGCTTCAGCCTGCTGAGCGGACATTTCAGGCGAGAACTGGCGCCGAAGGTGCACGAACTCTCGCCTCGCCATCTCGGCCGCGAGGTTCTCGACCACGCTCGTCTCCGCTTCCCCGAAGGCGAAGAGGCCAGGCATTACAACGCGCTTCAAAAGCTCACCTATCTGGCGGTCATTGTCGTCCTCCTGCCTCTGATGGTTTTGACCGGCCTGACCATGTCGCCGGGCGTCGATGCCGCTCTGCCGTCCCTTGTCGATGTTTTCGGCGGACGCCAGTCCGCGCGCACGATCCATTTCATCACAGCGTCGGCGCTTGTCATCTTCGTGATCGTGCATGTGGCAATGGTGATCCTGTCCGGGACCTGGAACAACATCCGCTCGATGATCACCGGACGCTATGCGATCCAGGAAAAAGGCCCGAAATCATGAGCAAGCTCTTTACTCGACGCCGCTTTCTGATTGGCGGCTCACTTGGCGCTAGCGCCTTGACCCTTTCCGGATGTGATTTGCTGGACCAAAACGCAGACGTCGCCGATGTCCTCCGTTCAGCCGAGCGCCTGACGCTGAAGGCGCAGAGACTGCTTCAGGGGCGTGATGCTCTGGCGCGTGAGTTTGACGAAAAGGACATTTCTCCCTCTTTCCGTGTCAATGGAACGAGCGCGCCCGACAGCGAGGAATATGCGGAGCTGTTGGAAGGCAAGTTTGCAAACTGGCGACTGAAGATCGACGGTCTTGTTGATCGGCCTCAGATGTTTTCGCTTGCCGATCTGAAGGCGCTCCCGTCCCGCACCCAGATCACCCGCCATGACTGCGTGGAGGGGTGGAGCGCCATCGGCAAATGGACAGGCGTTCCGCTCGGCAGTCTTTTGCGGCTGACCGGGTTGAAGCCCACGGCGCGCTATGTCGTGCTTCATTGTGCCGACGAACTCGAAAAGACTCTCGACGGGAGCGGCCGCTATTACGAGAGCATCGATCTCATCGACGCGGTACATTCTCAAACCATCCTCGCCTACCAAATGAACGGCCAGGATCTGAGCACCGGGCACGGCGCTCCCTTGCGTCTTAGGGTGGAGCGGCAGCTGGGTTACAAGCAGGCAAAATATATCATGCGCATCGAGCTGGTCGATAGCTTCGCCGGCCTGTGGGGCGGGAACGGCGGCTATTGGGAAGACCGCGGGTACGAATGGTACGCCGGCATCTGAGGCAGTCAAACAGCAAACCACAGGATCAAAGCTCATGAGCAGACGCCCAGTTCAAATAGTAATGGCCATCTCAGCGGTCGCCTCCTCGCCACCGGTTGAGATCGGCCAAACCAACTCGATCCTTTCTGATCCCGACGGCCAATGGGTCGCAAAGCGGCAGGGGGCGATTAACGAGGCATTCGAGAAGCGCATGCGCTTGGAGAGCGAACACGGCACTGATTCAGTGCCTCCGTCGCACGACAGCGCACAGAACGTCGAGCTCTTAGAGAGGCCAGCTGCGAAACTCTCCGGCGAAAGCGATCGAATTGGTCGATTTGAGTGGGATCAGAATACCGCATCTGGAAAACAGGTCGGTTTCTTCTGACCGGTTCACCTTAGTAAATCTCATCACTCAATGAAGTGGAAAAAAACAATGGCAAACAATCAGACCTCCCTTGGCGCGAGCGCCAACGAGCAATGGCTTAAGCAGTATTACTTTACGCGTGCGGCGTTCTCGGTGTTGTGGGTCACAGCTGCCTTGACCATCGGGCAGCAATCAGTTGCGATAACGGCCGCACTGCTGATCGCCTATCCGGCTTGGGACGCCGCCGCGAACGTTGTTGACGCGGCCAGGAGCGGCGGCTTGGCAGTCAACCGCAGCCAGGCGATCAACGTCACTGCAAGTTCGATCATGACAATTGCCGTGATCATCGCCTTGACGATGAGCATGAACTGGGTTCTGGGCACCTTTGGACTATGGGCGATTTTTTCAGGGCTGCTGCAGCTTGGCACTGCTATCAGGCGTTGGAGAACGAGCGGAGGTCAGTGGGCTATGGTTCTAAGTGGCTGCCAATCGGCATTAGCAGGCGCTGTCTTCATGTATCGAGCGCACATGCCGCTGGTACCTTCGATCTCCACGGTCGTCGGTTATGCGGGCTTCGGAGCATTCTACTTTCTTGTTTCGGCAATATGGTTGAGTATGAGTCTGTCGCGTCGTGGTATGAGCGGAGCAGAACATTAAGCTCTTTTGCAGCTCCAGTTAGACGGCAGCTGCTTCAGTCTTGGCTGACAATGAGCGGCGCAGGATTTTAATGCCAACTGGCATTCGCAGCTCGAGCAATAAGAGCGCTTTCAATTTGTTAGTGCAGGGGTAGGGGTAGGTTCGATTCCCTTCAAGACGAAGAAGCTAGGCCACCCTCGGGTGTTCAATCGCTTGACGCATCTCCTGGACATGCCGCGCAGGCGGTGCGCCAAATTGCCGAAGATATTCACGGCTGAACTGCGACGCGCTCTCGTATCCTACCGCGAACGCGGCATCCGACGCACTATAGCCGCCGCCCAGCAACAGTTGGCGGGCTTCCTGCAATCTGAGATGCTTTTGATACTGAAGAGGACTAAAACCGGTTATCGCCAGAAAATGGCGATGCAGGCTTGCACGGCTCATGCCGCTGGCATCGCAAAGGGCATCAATGCGGAGCTGCGTGTCGGGGTGATCCCTGATCCACGTGACGGCGCGCCGGACGCGGTCCAAGGCACCTTCAGCCGTGCGATCTGGCGCAGCAATCGTCCCTGTGGACCTTGTAGCAACCGATAGAGCAGTTCGCGCTCGATCATCGGGACGAGAACGGGAATGTCTGCCGGGCTATCCAACAAGGACAGCAACCGGAGCAATGTATCTCGAAGCGGCGTGGTCATCGGATTGATCGCGACGCCCATGCCTTTTTGATCGCTTTCGCGCACTAAGGACATGGTCGCAGCCAGCTCCGCCAACAGCGCCGGGTCCAGGACGAGTGAGACCGCGACATAGGGGCGGTCCTCTCCGTCATCGAGAATTTCCCCGGTCAGCGGCAGGTCGAGAGCGCTGATGAAATACTGCGCGCTGTCGTAACTCAGAAGGGTCTCGTTGATCGCAACACGCTTGGATCCCTGCAGAACGAAGCAAATCATCGAGCGATATAGGCAAGGCGCCGTGCCCGTGGAGCTCTCTCCCACGAAGATATCGAGGCGGGGTATCAGTGTCTCCGTCATGCCGGTCGCGGCATGACGCATAACGATGTCCAGGTGCTGCGTCAGATCGTGTTTCATGTCTCCACTGTGCCATGTGCCTGCCGAAAAGCAAAGGCGCTGAGACGATTGGGCAAGATGTTGAGCCGATCAGGCGTATCCCCGACCGGGCTTTAGCCTATTTTGGATCAAGCGCCCGATGGCGCTACGATCCAGAAAGGCGTTCATGACCCACCCTATCGCACTCATCACCGGCGCAAGCCGCGGCCTTGGCCGCAACATGGCGCTTCACCTTGCCAAACGCGGTGTCCACATCATCGGCACCTACCGCACGGGCGCGGACGAAGCCGACACCTTGCGTCAGGAAGTCGAAGCACTGGGCGGTAAGGCGTCGATGCTGCCGCTTGATGTGACCGAAACAGCGAGCTTTCCGTCATTCCACGGCGCGGTGATCGAGACGCTCAAGTCGGACTTCCACCGGGATCGTTTCGACTATCTCGTCAACAACACCGGCAACGGCCTGTTCTCGAACTTTGTCGATGCGACCGAGAAGCAGTTTTCGTCCCTGGTTTCGACCCATCTGCAGGGTCCCGTTTTCCTGACCCAAAAGCTCTGCCGCTGATCTCGGACGGTGGGCGCATCCTGAACGTCTCGTCCGGCTCGTGCGCTTTACCTTGCCGGGGTACAGCCTCTACGCAGCCATGAAGGCGGCGGTCGAGGTCCTCTCACGCTATCTGGCAGTTGAGCTGGGTGAACGCAGGATTCGCGTCAACGCTATCGCGCCGGGTGCCATCGCAACCGATTTCGGCGGCGGCGCATTACGCGACAACGAGGGTGTCAACGCCTACGTTGCTCAGGGCATCGCGCTTGGCCGCGTCGGACTGCCTGATGATGTGGGGCGCGCCGTCGCCGCGATCCTGTCCGACGACATGGCCTGGGCCAATGGCACCACGTTCGACATCTCGGGCGGACAGCTGCTTTAGACGAGGCGAGCCCTCCAGAGTGCCGATTAGCGAGAGGCCATTATGACGACCAGCAAACTTACCCTCATTAGCCATCCCCTATGCCCGTTCGTTCAGCGTGCGGCCATCGTTCTCTTGGAGAAAGGCGTCGCCTTCGACAGGATCGATGTCGATCTGGCCGACAAACCGGATTGGTTCATGGCGCTGTCTCCGACGGGAAAGGTGCCCTTACTGAAAGTAGAGCGGCAGGATGGCAGGGACGCCATCCTGTTCGAAAGCATGGTGATATGCGAATATCTCGAAGAAACGCAAGGAGGCGGCAAGCTCTACCCGGAGGATGCGCTGTCGCGCGCTCGGCAGCGCGCTTGGATCGAGTACGGCACGGCGACACTGGCAGATGCCTGGCAATTCCTCAACGCCAAGGATCGCGCGACCGCAGACGCCAAGCGTGCCGCCTTTCACGGTCGGCTAGAGAGGCTCGAGGAAGCGTTGGAACAGGGGCCGTATTTCGCCGGTCCAACGTTCAGCATGGTCGATGCGGTGTTCGCGCCTCTGTTCCGGTATTTCGATCTCATCGACCCGGGTGTGACGCAGACGATATTTCAGGGTTTGCCGCGCGTCAGGCGATGGCGGCACGCTTTGGCACTACGCGAGAGCGTTCTGGCAGCTGTGGGTCAGGACTACGGTCATCGGTTCAAGCAACATCTGGCCGGGCACCAGGCGCTTTTGGCGGGTTGATGTCCCCAAAGCCAGCCTTCACTCGTTTGGTGTCCTGACCCGGGGGCGCTCCGAAGAGACGCCTATACTCGCGGCTGAACTGCGAGGCGCTCTCGTAGCCGACCGCGAACGCAACTTCGGCTGCACCTGCCTGGTTTGCGATCATGCGTCGGCGGGCCTCGTGGAGCCGGATGTACTTCTGATACTGCAGCGGGCTGACGGCGGCGACGGCTTTAAAGCGGTCGTAAAAAACGGATACGCTCATGCCTGCCAGTGTCGCGACCGCCTTGAAATCGAGATGCTCGGTGTAGTGGTCGCGGATCCAGGCCATGGCCTTTCGTATGTGCATGAGGCGCGAGTCAGACCCGGCAATCTGACGGAGCAGGGCGCCGTGCGGCCCCACCAGCAGCCGAAACATCAGCTCATGCTCCAGAGACTGAGCCATGACCGGGATTTCGGCTGGGCGATCGAGGAGTTCTACCAATCTCCCCCAAGCACCGAGAAGCGACGCACTCGCGGTGCTGACGCCGTATCCCGATGCCATCGGCAACTCTTGAATCGCCGACATCTCAAGCACGAGGTCGGACAGGAGAGCCGGGTCCAGATACAGACCGATGGCGACAAACGGTCTATCTGGCGACGCTTCACAGACCTGTCCCAACGCGGCGATCTCCGCCGCTACGATCATGCTTTGACCGGGTCCGTACTCGAACATCTTGTCGCCGATAAACATGCGCTGCGTGCCTTGGATCACCAGGGACGCCGCAGGATCGTAGATCAGCGGATCGACCTCGGTCGTATGGTCGAGGGTGTAGGCGAACAGTCTCGGCAGTTTAAGACTCGGACGGCCAGCGTGGCGCATTGCGATGGCGCGTAATGTGTCGAGCTCGCTCATGGTGCCACCCTAACGTGATTGCCCAGTTCTATCAAGCGTTCCGGAAGATCAGGCAAGAGTATCGGAAGTTTCGGCATCGTGGCATTGGGGTTCAGATCCTACTATCGGGCCAAGACAGAGGCCATCGGGGCTTCTGATGGCCCAGGAGATACTGCTATGCCGACCCCAATCGAAACCGTTTCGGCTTTCTGCGCCGCGTTCGTTGAAGACGGCGGAAGGCCCGCCGTCCGTCGCTGGTTCACGCCCAAGACGCGCTGGGTCAACGAAGGCGTCTCAGTCACGACGGGCGCCGACGAGGCCATTGCGATGATCGACGGGCTGGAGACGTCGATGGGCATCTCGACAGTCCATATCGACATGCTCGCGATTGCCGTCGATGGATCCCGCGTTCTCACGGACAGGCTCGACCGGTTCGAGCGTGCCGACGGCAGTGAAATCGGGCGCGTGATGGTCATGGGGATTTTCGAGCTTGAAGGCGACAAGATTGTCGAGTGGCGTGACTATTTCGACGTTACCGCTGTTCAGAAGTTCTCTGCGGGCTGAGACGCCGCCTTCAATCACAGCGCGGGCTCCCCGCTTGCGCTGTGATGAAAACAGCTTGAGGGTTGATGGTTCACATACCTTCAAGGCGAGCGGGCTGTGTCCAACATACGAATTTCGATCACATAGGGCTCAGACGCGAAATCGCATGGCATCCACAAAAGCAGAGAACGCTGGCGATTTCTGTTTTCTGCTGGGATAAAACAAGTGATATCCCTCGTATATCGGGCACCATTCAGACAGGCATTCGATAAGCCGTCCGTCAGATATGTAGCCGGCTGCAAGCTCTTGTGGCACCCAAGTGAGCCCAATATCATCCAAGGCAGCTTGGAGGGCAGCGCCCGACGTCGAGAACGTCGCTTGGCCCTCAACCCGAAGATTGATGTCCCGACCTTCGGGAGACTTAAATTCCCAACGAAGAAATCCGCCTGAACCCGCCAGCCGAAGATTGATGCAATTGTGGTCTCGTAAATCCTGCGGTGACTTTGGGAGCGCGCGCTGCTCGAAATAGCCTGGTGATCCCACCACGCAAAATCTCCAGTCCGGGCCGATCCTTGTCGCAACCATGTCCTTCTCGAGCGCTTCGCCGATTCGCACGCCTGCGTCGAAGCGGTCGGCGACGATATCGACCAACGCATAGTTCATATCAAGCTCCACTTTAATCTCCGGGTACTGCCGTAGAAATGGGCCCAGCTTCGAGCGGAACACTGTCTCTATGACGGTGTCCGTGCATGTGATGCGGATGGAGCCAGCGGGCTTGTCCCGCAGCGAACCGATCTCGTCCAGTTCGAAAGCGATCTGTTCGAAAAGAGGGCCCACCTGCTGTTGCAGCCGATCCCCAGCCTCTGTCGGGGCGACCGTGCGCGTCGTTCGCGAGAGCAGGCGCACCCCAAGCCGGTCTTCAAGTCCCTTAATTGTATGGCTAAGCGCCGAGGGCGTCACGCCCAGCTCAGCCGCTGCCTTCGTGAAGCTGCGCTCACGGGCAACGGCAAGGAAAGCGGTCATTTCATTGATGTGGTCACGGGGCATTATTCATGAGCTTATTTCACAGATGCATCAAGTTTACACGCTCTAATCACAAGCGGCAATGAATGTTAGTTTTCAGATCATCGGACACCCAATCATAGCCATTTCATGGAGGCAGTACAAATGGCAGAAAAGCGTTCAATCCTATGCTTCGGCGACTCCCTGACATGGGGCTGGATCCCGGTTTCGGAATCCGCTCCGACCTATCGCTACCCGTTCGAGCAGCGCTGGACAGGGGCGATGTCGGCAAGGCTCGGAGACGGTTATCAGATTATCGAGGAGGGCTTGAGCGCCCGCACCACCAGTGTCGATGATCCCAACGATCTCCGGCTGAATGGCAGCGCCTATCTTCCGTCGGCAATTGCCAGCCATCTGCCGCTCGACCTCGTGATCCTACTTTTGGGAACCAACGATACGAAGTCCTATTTTCACCGTACCCCGTATGAAATCGCCAATGGCATGAGCAAACTGGTCGGACAGGTCCTAACGAGCGCTGGTGGTGTTGGAACACCGTATCCGGCTCCCAAGGTTCTGGTGGTCGCGCCGCCGCCGCTCGCCCCTATGCCGGATCCGTGGTTTGAGGGGATGTTTGCTGGCGGATACGAGAAATCGAAGGAACTTGCTAAGCACTACCAAGCACTGGCCGCCTTCGTTAAGGTCGATTTCCTAGACGCCGGGCAGTTCGTGAGAACGGACGGTGTGGACGGAATTCACTTTTCCGCAGAGACCAACATTACGCTGGGCAACGCCATTGCAGAAAAAGTGGAGGCGATATTCTCCTCCGATTTGGCAAAGAGCGCGGCATAACGTCAACCACTTCGCCCGCAGAACGCAATTTCAGCGGGCGAAGTGGTTCATTGGAGTTCGGGGTAGCGTAAATGACTATCCCAATTTCGCACTTGTTTCGGTAGATTTGCGCCTTCTTGTCGGCCATGGAGGTCGTCGCCGTACTTGCCCAGAAGCAGACATCGTCTCGGGGGCGACGTCATGTCCCCATTGCGCCGAATGCGGTTACCCGAGACTGCCGGCAAACTGCTCTGGCCACTGATTGCGCTCTGCCAGAGCCGTCACAAAATCGATAAAGACACGGGTCTTTGCAGGGAGCTGTGATCTGCTTGCGAAGTACACCGAAATCGCGCCGGCATCGGAATACCACTGCGGCAACAGCCGGACCAGACGCCCGGCCTCCAGATGGGGTTGGGCGTCTGCTTTCGGAGCTAGGGCGACGCCCACCCCAAGAACGGCAGCACTGAGCATGGCGGCGGGATCGTTGACGACCAGAGTTTCGGATAACTCCGCAGCCGCCTGACGGCCAGCCGCATCGCGCATCGTCCATTGGCGGATGCGTCCGCTCTGCCTCAAACGCATCACGATGCTATCCAGCGCCTTCAACCCCGCCGGGTCGAACGGCGGCACGCGGCCTGCCATGTAGCTCGGCGCAGCCACCGCAATGATGTGCACCGGAGCCAGCGTTCGGGCGACAATGCCCGGGTTCAGATCGAAGCCTCCGCCGATCGCTGCATCATAGCCATCGGCCACAAGGTCGACGGGTCTGGCATCGAAATGACATTCCGGCTTCACACCCGGATAAAGCCTTAGAAACTCCGGCAGATGAGGAAGGATATGCAGCACGCCAAGGGTGGGCGGCAGGCTGACCTTGAGTATCCCCTTTGGCTCACCTTGAACGGCTGCACCCCCGATCGCAGTCTGGATAGTGTCCAAGCTATCGGCAACAGCCAATCGGAAGCTTTCGCCCGCCTCAGTGAGGACGAGTCTCCGTGTCGAGCGATGGAACAGCCTTATTCCAAGGTTGCGCTCCAGCATGGCGACGTTGCGGCTGACGGCGGCCGGAGTGAGCGACATGCGTCTGGCCGCTTCGGAGAAGCTGCCATGCTCGGCGCTGCGGACGAAGGATTCAAGATTTGCCAGTGTCTCCATCGCCGCGCCCTTCAAGTGATCGTTGAAGATATAACAAGTCAATTCCAGCTAATCAAAGGGAATTGGATCGTCCATATCTGGGTCATCAGACATCGCAAGGAGCAAACAGATGACACGGAATTCTCAGCCTATCCACGGCAAGGTGGCTCTCGTTACAGGCGGGTCGCGGGGCATCGGCGCAGCCATCGTCAAGCGCCTGGCCAATGACGGAGCGGATGTGGTGTTCAGCTACTCAACCTCTGGCGACAAGGCAGAGGAGATCGTGCGCGTGGTAGAAGCCCTTGGGCGTCGGTCTCTGGCAATCAAGGCGGATCAGGCCAATGCGTCCGAGGTCGCAGACCTTGTGCGACAGGCGCACGAAGCGTTCGGCCGGCTGGATATCCTGGTCAATTCGGCCGGTGTCTTCGTCACCGGCGGGGTGGACGATCCGAACGCAGAAATCGCGGCGTTCGATCGACAGATCGACATCAACGTCAAGGGTGTCGCAGCCGCAGTCCGCGCTGCTGTTCCTCTGATGTCAGACGGCGGACGGATCGTCTCGATCGGGACAACGGGCGCGGTTCACATTCCCTTTCCGGGTGCGGCCGACTACATCGCAACAAAGGCTGCAGTGGGCGCCTATACGCGCGGCTGGTCCCGTGATCTCGGCCCTCGCAACATTACGGTCAACCTGGTTCAGCCCGGTGCGATCGACACCGACATGAACCCGGCAGACGGCCCCTTTGCAGACACTTTGAAGGGACTTGCGGCGCTTGGGCGCTACGGCATGCCCGAAGACATTGCCGCGGCGGTCGCCTTCCTCGCCGGCCCTGACGCCAGCTACATCACCGGAGCAACACTCAACGTCGACGGCGGACAGACAGCCTGATCGACCATTCTCAACAAGGAGACAAATCCATGACATCCATCGGAATTATTGGCGCTGGAAACATTGGTCGCGCCATCGCGACAACTCTCGCAAGGAAGGGCATCGCAGCCACGCTTTCCAACAGCCGCGGCCCTGAAACGCTTGCCGAACTCGTCGCCTCGCTCGGCCCATCGATTACCGCCGGCTCGCGTGAGCAAGCCGCATCAAAAGACATCGTCTTCATCGCCGTCAATTGGTCGAAGCTTCCTGCGGCGATGGCCGGTCTGCCCAACTGGAACGGTCGGATCGTCGTCGACACCAACAACCCGATCGAAGCGCCGCTGTTCCAGCCCGTAGACCTCGGCGGCCGGACGTCGTCGGATGTGTTCGTCGAGATGGTTCCTGGTGCTCGGGTCGTAAAGGCGTTCAACCATCTGTCAGCCGCTGTGCTCACCGGTGACCCGGCCAGCGAAGGCGGTAGACGGGTGCTGTTTTATTCCGGCGATGATGCATCGGCCAAAGCGGAGATCGGCGCGCTGATCGATCGTGTCGGCTTCTTCGGCATCGACCTCGGCGACCTTTCCGTCGGGGGCCGGCTGGTCCAGTTCCCCGGCGGGCCGCTGCCAGCGCACAACCTCGTGAAATTCAACTGAAGTCTTTTAACCTTCCGCGCCGCCAATATTCAGCAATTCAGGAGCCCGCTATGTCCGCCACAGCCATCCAAATAGCACAGACGTTTTTCGACCACTGGAGCGCCAATCGGATCGACGAGGCCATCGCCATGCTCGCCGAAGACGTCCTCTACGACAACGTGCCCTTTCCCGATATCACCGGTCGCGAGAACGTTCGAAAATTCCACCGCGATTTCGGCATCGGCAACAAGTTTACTGTCGACTGGAAGGTGGTGCACATCGCGGCGACAATAAACGTCGTGCTGAACGAGCGGATCGACATTTTCCTCCACGAAAACGGCGGACGGATCACGCTGCCCGTCATGGGAACAGTGACCGTCGAAAACGGTATGATCACGGTTTGGCGTGATTATTTCGATCCGGCGGAATTCGACCGGCAATTGAACCAGATCGGAAGGTAAACGGATCACGGCCTCTGACATGAGGCCGCCTCCGGGTCACACTCGGACAGCCGCACCAACAGATGCTTGGATGTCCGCTATCGCCTTTCGACACCCCAGCATCGGACAGTCGGCTCCCGGCCCTCCCAAAGTGACATTAACGAAGGCCAAGCTTACGTACGGCTCATGAACTTGGACAGATTGATATCGTTTTATGAAAACCGTTGAGTTCACTCCCCCCGAGTGCATCAAGTAAAGTTATAGGCGCTTGTGCTTCGGGTCATCAAGCGCCGGGTTGTAGAAGAGTGACAGCGCGAGACTTTTCGCAATGCGCTCGGCTGTTGCCATGAACCATGCCTCCGCCTCATTGTTGGGTGAGATGTCGCGTAGTGTCGCGGCAAAAAGCTCCAGCCATTGTGAAAAGAGCTGTGGCGTCATGTTCGCGACGCCAAGGTGCGCCTGCACCGGCTTACCCTGGTAGGCACCGTTGCGAAATGCAACGGCCGACCAGAAGCTTTTCATCTTTTCCATATGTTCGGGCCAGCGGCCGGACAACTTGGTATCGAAGACGACGCCAAGTTGGGGGTGAGCGTGAACCCTTCCATAGAACGTTTCCACGAGCCGGCTGATAAAGGCGTCATCAATTCCGATGGCCTTCATCTCAGTTTCCGCCCGCGCGCGCACCAACGCAGCAGACGTCCCTAGGTTCGGCAGTTCATTATCCATATCAATCTCTTTCGAAGTGGCTTGTTTCAGACCCTAGGACTAAATGGTGGGTGATGTGGTCTGTAGAAACTATGTTTCCCGAACCGCGACCCTTTGTCAGCCAAGTGCTTATCAGGGCGATCTGCCGGTTAGTCGCTGCGTCCAGTCTTCGACGGTGTTTGTCTGCAGTCGCTTGACGGCGTGCGTACGCCAACTTTCGGCCAGGCGTGATAGTTCAGATAGCTGCGCCAGCTCGTCCCGGTTGAGCACATCGACGTAGAACGCTCGCCAGATTCTGGCGATCGTCCAGTCCGGCGAGCGGCGTTCAATCCGATCAATGCTGTCGTCCGGAGCGACAATGCCGCTTTGGAGTACACGATAGTACCAGCCTGTGCGCCCTGTCGATTGAACGCGTTTGGCGATGGATGGGTCACCGAAGGGTTCATTGAGCTTCCAGCAAGGTTGTCGACCTTGACTGACCTCTATGACGGCCGTTCCGGCGCGGAACACATCGCCGATGGAGACTGTGTTTTCGGTTAGGCCAATCGTGGAGACGTTCTCTCCGAATGCAACGGGCATCCCCAGAAGGCGGTGAACACCTATCTCGCCCCGCCAGGCGAGATAGTGATCGAGAGGATAGTGATGCACCGCCTTCTCCCTGCCGCCATGCCGAACGAGATCGCCTTGCGCGTCGCCTTCAAATCCTGTCTCGGTCAGTTTTGTGGGGACCGTGACCTGTGTTTTGTCAATCCCGCTGGCTGCCGCGCGGGTGCCAAGAGGTTTAACGAAGCCGGTCAGGAGAGCCTCAATAGCGACGCTGGTCATCCTTCGTACCGAAGTTGAGCAAGCCATTCGCCAAGCACCAGGATTGCGACCTCGCGAAGAAGCGGACCCCGCTCCTTCGCCTCCCGTCTCAGGACGGACACATTGATCGCGGCGGATGCCAGCTCGACAGCATGGCCGACAAGCCAGCGCTCGAATGTTTCCTCCCCCTCGGCCTCAAGATGGAACTGAAGGCCGAGGATGTTGGACCCCATCGAGAACGCCTGTCGTTCCACCAACGCGGATGACGCAAGGTTCGTCGCCCCAAGCGGGAGGGAATAGGTATCGCCATGCCAGTGCAGCACCGCGATATCGTCGAGGTATCGCAAGGGGCTGGAGCGCCCCTCCTCCAGGGGCTGCGCGAAGGATCCGAGATCCTCAAAATGAACGTGCCGGAGTACGAGTGCAGTCTTGTCCATGGTTGCCTCACGCGGCGCTCGTCGATGGACGGGTTACCTCGCACCGGCCGTCGGCGCAGCCGCTTTCATCTTGTGCGGGCGAGGTCGCGGCGACTTCCGGAATGCTGGCGGATAGCGCCATGGCAATCCTTGCTCCGACAGCGAGGTCTTCTTCGACACCGAACGTCTGATGCAGGATGGTGCCATCTCTACCGATCAAAATCGATGACGGCGTGCCGCGAAGGGAGAACCGTTGCATGGTGATGGGCGTGTCGAAACGTTCATCCGCAAGGTCGACGCCCACGGGATGCCTGATCCGGTATTCGTGAAGGAAGGCCTTCAGCGTAACCGGTGTCATCGCCTGATGGTGCTCGAACACGGTATGAATACCGATGATCTGAAGATCGGTGTGGCCGAAGATGCGCTCGATGCGCTGCACCTGCGGGATCGATTCAGAAACGCAGCCGGGGCACAGAAGCTGGAAGCTGTGAAGGAATACAGGGCGTCCACGCAGTCCGACAAGGGTTAGCCGAGCAGGCGTGTTGAACCATTCGCTCACCGCCAGTTCGGGCGCGAGCGTCGTCAATGTCGTAGACATGATTTCATCCTTGTGTTGCGGGCGGACCGGAGGGGAGGTCGGTCCGCCCCCAGGTGGCTCAAGCGGCGGCGGCTCGCGTGAGTTTCACACCTGGAAAGTCGACCGGCACGTCGAGGGCGACGTTCAGGTAGTTGGTGAACAGGTTGAGAGCGATATGGGCGACGATCTCGACAATTTCCTCATCATCGAAGCCTGCCGAGTGAAGTGCATCGACATCGGCGGTTTCGATCCCGGCCCGTTCGTCAACGACGGCGAGAGCAAAGGTGAGGGCGGCTGCCGTGCGCGGATCGGTGGAACGGCCTACCTGGGCATCCGCCATTTCCTGCGCTGTAGCACCAGCCTTTCGACCAAGGCCCGTGTGGGCGGTCAAGCAATAATTGCAATCGTTGCGGTCGGCGATGGCGACGGCGATCTGTTCGCCGAGCTTAGCGCCGAGGCGGCCGCTACCGAGCGCGCCGAATGCGCCCCATAGGCTGCTCAGGGCGGCAGGCGAGTTCGCCGCTGCCTTGAACATGTTCGGCACCATGCCGAACGCTCCCTTGATCTGGGCAAGCTGCTCCGATGGCCTGTTGCACTGGCCGGGTCGATAAGTGTAATTCTGGACATGTTCTTTCTCTCTATTAGCCTGGAGGGGGGAATAGGCGGGTTCGTCGATGGCTGTCGGCGGACCCGCACAGGTCAACTCACTTCGAAGGCATAACCTTGCCGGGAAGGCTGAGATTGCCGGAAGCGACCTTGAAGACGTTGCTGACGCACAGAAGCGGCGCGTGCAGATTGCCGTTGACCTTCAGGCCAGCGGTCACGCCATCGTAAGACGCCCCCGTGATGCCGCCGATCAGCGATACGGGGATGGTGACATCCACGGCATCACCCTTGAGCGTCGTCGGATATTCCGGACTGTCGATCAAAAGCGGAACACCGGGCCAGGTTTCGGGAACCTTTGGCTTTGCGCCTTCCGGAATATCGATGACCTTGAGGCCGCCGCCGCAGGCTTTGTCTTCGGCAAGCACGACCCAGTGGGGATGCCAGACGTCGCGGTTCTTGCCACCCTTGGCGGCGTCGTCGAAATCGGGATGGAAGGTCACGGCAAGCGCGACGATGCCCTGGTCCTTGTCGAAGCCGATCTCGCCACTGTTCAGCGATGTGGGCCATACATAGGCATAGACGTCGGATCCTTCGAACTTGCCCGTGGCTGCAGGCCTTTCGGCGCCTGCCTCGCCACGGACGCGGGTGGTGAAGATGGCTGTGTCTCCCTTGGTGACGATCGTCGTCTCGATGATGTCGAACGAAGCCTGCACCGCATCGGCCGGTTCGCTTTTGATCGAGTGGGCGCTGGCGGCCGTCAGCCATAGCGCTGCCGTCCCGGCGAGAAGCCCGCCGGCTGTGAGTTTCCTGAACATTTCGGTATTCTCCTCTTTTCTCCGTTAGCCTGGAGGGGTTGCAAGACTATCCTTGGGTAAAGACGTTCCAGGTGGCTGCCCGGAACGAAGGATCGGCAGTTTCGTGTTCGCGGCAATCGATGCGGATATCCCGCTGGCCGAATGCTGCATCCACGAAATGACAGTGATGCGGTTTGGCCGCATCGGAATGGGCGAATGGCGCGAAATACCGACAGCTCGCGCACATGCGCTGGATCGGGATCGCGTCGATCTCCTGCAGATGGCTTATCAGCTTGACCAGTGTGATCAGCAGGTCTTCCTGTTCGTCTTCGGCCAAGGCTTCGACCGACTGTTCGGCAACCCCGGTGGACGATCTGCCGGCCTCAAGCACCGAAAATCCCTCAGGCGTGATGCCGACATTGACGCCGCGCTTGTCGCTTCCGGCGCTGCGCTTATCTAAGAAGCCCTTGCGTTCAAGGGCTGCGATCGAATCCGTTGCCGTCGGCTGGGAGACGCCAAGATTGGCGGCGATCTCCTTTACGCTCAGACCATCCTTGCGACCTTCGAGGAGCTCGAGAATGGCGAGCTGCGTCGGGTTTAATCCGCTGGTTTTGGCCCGGTTCCAGTCATCCGCGCGAATGGCCATGGCAACGCGGGAAAGACCTTCCCGGATGCGGTGATTGACAGACGTGGGGTTCTTCGGCGTTTCCATGAGGCAAATATATATAGGACTCCTATGTTGTGCAAGGGGTGGTCGAAAATCTTCTTGTTACTTTGTGGGCGGTGCGCCGATGCCTGTGTCGGACATCGGGCCATGGGGCTGTTCGGCATTGTGTGAATGGGTGGCGCGCTCCACCGTCGCCGGACCGGTAAAGCCTTCCGCGCCGTAGAAGGCGAGGTGCAATCCCCAGTACCCTGTGGCAAACACCACGAGAGCGGTCGCTATGCCCGCCGGTATCGCCGGCAGATGCACCTTCAACGACGGCAGGAAGCGGGTGACGCGGCATTGGTCGCAGGCCACGGCAACGAGGATCGCCATGATCAGCCCGTGTCCGATCAGATCGACCCGGCCAAACGGCCAGACCGCGGCGGTGAAGATAACGATCAGCGCGATTGCCGAAAGCCGCCGGATCAGCGGCGTCCAGAGCAGCCCGAAGCCCATCGTGAATTCGGCCACACCCGCCATGGGAATGAACACGTCCCGCGGCATGCCGAAGGTAAGGAATGGTTTTTCAACGACAAGCGGATAGAACCAGTCAGGGTAAGCAAACTTCTCGAGGCTCGACCACATTAATGCGATGGCAAGACCCCAGCGCAAGGCTTCGAAACGATGCGACCGCCATCCTTCGTTCTTCGACGGTTCAAGCATAAGATAGGCGGCGACGCCCGCGCCCAGAGCGAGATAGTCGAACAGGTGAAAGAGATCGTAGTCGCGGATGGCGAGCAGCCAGAGCGCAAGGATGCCGATGCCGGCAAGAGGCATAGTCTTGCGCGAGAAGATGCAGGCGGCGATCAATAGCTGTAGCCACGAGACCCATTCCGCCGGCGTCTTCAAATCCGGTGTCAGATAAACGCCGCCGACGGCAAAGACCGCCACGAAGAAGGCGCCCACGGTAACTCGGACATAATCGTCGAGCCGACGCCACAAGGGTCCTGTGACCCAATCCAGCGCATCGTGTACTTTGTCTCCGAACGGGCTGATCTCCACGAGGCGGGTCAGAATGAAAAACACCACCACCAGCGCGATCCCGGTCCAGAACCAGGGATCGCCAAGAACCGTCGATATCGCCTGCGGCGGAGCCCCGACGATATAGGGTGCAAACCATTTCACATGCGCCCATGCGGGAAAGGCGACAAAGGCGGCCCCAACAGCCAGCGGCAGTCCGATTTGATGTCGCGATGGCATTGCCATAGTCTTCCCCCTGGTGTGATCGTTAGGACGGTTCCGCCGCATGGTAGCGTTCGGCGGCATGCTTCAGCGAAAGATGGGGACCAAGTTCAAGCCGTGCCCCCTGCAGCGTCTGCCAAAGCCCGACATCCGAGAGCGAAGGTATTGTCACCACCTCGCCGCTGTCAAAGCCCGCCAGTGCGGCATCGACCATCTCGCTGGCCTCCATCATCATCTCCGGCGGAATGACCGTTATGTCGATACCGGCGCGGTCGAAGATTTCCGTCCGGGTAAAGCCCGGAAGAACGGCTTGTATCCTGACGCCCTTCGGCTCGAGTTCGACGGCAAGGGCCTGAGTGAGCGCCAGCACGAAAGCCTTGCTGGCGACGTAGGTCGCGTTAAAGCGCTCGGGCATAAGGGCAACGACGGACGCAATGTTGATGATCGCTCCTTCGCTCCGGTCTGTGAACGTCTTGGCCGCATTGATTGTCAGCGCATGCAGAACATCGACGTTCAGATAGACCATGTCCGAAAGCCCTTCGGTCTCCGAAGCCAGGACCGCCCCCTTCGGCCCAATCCCCGCACAGTTCACGAGCAAACGGATGGACGCGTCATCCCGCAATTTTGCCAGCACTCTGGCGAGATCGACGGCGTTGGACAGGTCTGCGGGCAGCGGGGTGATGGCGACGCCATGGTCATGCGACAGCCGTTTTGATAGAGCGCTCAGGCGTTCGACGTCGCGCGCGACGATCACGAGGTCGTAGCCTTGGCCTGCGAGCTTTTCTGCATAAACGGCTCCGATACCGGAGGAAGCCCCCGTGATAACTGCTGTTCCTTTTGCCATGCCGTCCTCCTATTCCGCTGCCTGCGCGGCAACAATCCCAATTGCAGCGGCGACACCCGCACCGTATCGCGGATCGGCCCGCATGCAATTGGCGACGTGGCGCTCCTGAATGTGGATGTCCGCTCCGGAAATGGCGCGTGCCGTGTTTTCGAACAGAACCTGCTGCTGTGCTGGAGACATCAGTCTAAAAAGATCGCCCGGCTGTTCGAAGTGATCGTCGTCAACCCGGTGATCGAAATGCGTGGCGTAGTCACCTGTCGGCAATGGCGGCTCGGCCAAGTCGGGCCTCGTCTCCCATTCCGCCTCGGAGTTTGGATAATAGTGCAGAGTGGATCCAATGTTTCCGTCTGTCCTCATGGCCCCGTCACGATGGTAGCTGTGGAATGGGCATTTGGGTGCGTTGACGGGAATGTGGTTGAAGTTGACGCCGAGGCGGTAGCGCTGGGCGTCGCCATAGGAAAACAGTCGGGCCTGCAGCATCCGGTCGGGGGAAAATCCGACACCCGGAACAACGTTGGCTGGACTGAAGGCGGCCTGTTCTACCTCAGCAAACACGTTGTCAGGATTGCGATTGATTTCCAGCACGCCGACTTCGATGAGCGGATAGTCGCCATGTGGCCAGACCTTGGTGAGGTCGAATGGATTATGTTTATGACGCCGCGCCTGATCTTCGGTCATGACCTGGACGCACAGTGTCCATCGCGGAAAGTCCCCGGCTTCTATGGCTTCATAGAGATCGCGCTGATGACTTTCCCGGTCATCGCCGATGACCGCCGAGGCGTCCTGATCGGTGAGATTGTGGATGCCCTGCTGGCTGCGGAAATGGAATTTCACCCATACGCGCTCGTTAGCTCCATTGATGAAACTGAACGTGTGGGAGCCGAAGCCGTGCATCGTACGATAAGACTTAGGGGTACCCCGATCGCTCATGACGATCGTGACCTGATGAAGCGCTTCAGGAAGCAGGGTCCAGAAATCCCAGTTGTTGTTCGCGCTCCGCATGCCCGTGCGCGGGTCTCGCTTCACAGCATGGTTCAGGTTTGGGAAGCGCAGGGGATCGCGGAAAAAGAACACCGGCGTATTGTTGCCGACGATGTCCCAGTTGCCTTCTTCCGTGTAGAGCTTGACGGCAAATCCTCGGATGTCGCGCTCAGCGTCGGCCGCACCGCGCTCGCCGGCAACGGTCGAAAAACGCACGAAAGCCGACGTCTGCTTGCCGATCTCGCTGAACAGCCTGGCCTTGGTGAAGCGAGATATGTCATGTGTGACCGTGAAGGTGCCGTAGGCGCCCGAGCCTTTGGCATGCATGCGCCGCTCCGGAATGACCTCACGGTCGAAATGGGCGAGCTTCTCCAGAAGCCAGATGTCCTGCAGGAGGGCAGGGCCGCGCGGGCCGGCCGTCTGGGTGTTGAGGTTGTCGACGACAGGCGCGCCGTTGGCGTGGGTGAGTTTTTCCTTCATTGCGTTCCCCTTTTGCTTTGTTGGATGGGGCCGGGCGGCAACGGCTACCGCCTGGCAAGATCAATCAGGCTGCCTTCACGGCCGCTCCGATGTATTCCTCAGTCGACAGCATGCGCGCATAGGCGAAGCCGAGCGCGGACATGAAGGCTGCATGGGCGAGGTGGGCGGGAACGGTGACGCCATTGAACTCGAGATCGCGGGACGCGCAGGCGTCATGGATTACCGTGACGGGATATCCGGAATCGGCCGAGGCGCGGGTGATCGCGTCCACGCACATGTGGCTCATGTTGCCGCAGACGACGACCTCGTCGATGCCGTTGTCGTCGAGATGTTGCTTGAGATCGGTGTCGCGGTAGGAGTTGATCGATGCTTGAGCACGACATGCTCGCTCTCTAGGTTCATCACGCTCGGATGAAGGGCTGCACCTTCCGACTCCGGCTGGAAGAACGGCGCGTCGGTCGTTGGAAACTCGTGGCGGATATGAACGACGAGATCGCCTGCTTTCCGCGCGTCGGCGATCAGGCGTGCCGCGTTGCTTGCCGCAGCCTCGACGCCGGACAAGGTCCACTTGCCACCCGGAAAATAGTCGTTCTGGATATCAACGACGATCAATGCTTTCTTGGTCATGGTCTTTCCCTTTTCTCAAAGCGCCGCCATCCGCGCGGCGAATGCCGCTCGTGGACGCCTGTTGCGATGTTGAAAACAGGAAGGGTTTTCCTTCCTCATAAGCTGTCGGTTCGTTTTCCGAGCCGACAGGGCACGCACTCTCAGTTTCCCGCACCTAAAGAGCCGGCTTGAGGTCTCCGATCAGCGTGGGCAGAAGTTCCGACACGGTCGGGTGGATCGGTACCGACAACTGAAGTGTCGGATAGGGTGTGCGGGCGCTCATAGCGTCGATGATGCCGTGGATCGCTTCGTCGCCCTCGATACCGAGGATTGCGGCACCCAAGATCTGCTGTGTCTCGGCGTCGGCGACGATCTTCATGAACCCTTGTGTTTCACCTTTTTCGACGGCCCGGCCGACGCGGTTCATCGGCCGCTTCGACACGAGAACGGGGCGTCCTGAGGCCCTTGCCTGACGCTCCGTCGTGCCAACCCGGCCAAGCGGCGGATCGATGTAAAGGGCGTAGGCGGGGATGCGCTCGCTAACCTTTCGGTTCGCTCCGTCAAGCAGGTTGGCAGCGACGATCTCGAAGTCATTGTAGGACGTATGCGTAAAGGCGCCACGGCCGTTGCAGTCACCCAAGGCCCATATGCCCTGGATGTTCGTCGAGAGCTGATCATCGACGACGATGAATCCTTCCCCATCGGTCTCGACGCCAACGGCCTCAAGGCCAAGGTCGTCTGTGTTCGGCCGTCGTCCGGTGGCTACCAGAACGTGGCTTGCGACAATCGTTTCGTCGTTGAACGAAACCGCTACCTCATCTCCGGCCTGCTTGAAGGAAAGTCCGGTTGCATCCGTCTGAACAGCGATACCCTCCGAGCGGATTATGTCCGCGATCGCTTCGGAGATGTCCTGGTCCTCGCGTGATGCCAGATACGACCCGCGCTCAATCACCGTCACCTTTGCTCCAAACCGCCGGTACATTTGCGCGAATTCCAGCCCGATGTAGCTTCCGCCGATCACCACCAGATGGCGCGGGACGGCGTCGAGTTGGATGATCGACGTGCTTGTCAGATAGCGCACGCCGGCAAGACCCGGATAGTCGGGAATGGACGGACGTGCTCCGACATTGATGAAGATCTGAGGTGCCGTGAGCCGTTCTCCGTTGACCGAAATTGTCCGTGCATCTTCGAAACGGCCATGGCCAGAGATGACAGACATGGTTTCGAGACCTGCGAACCAGTTCTCCAATCCTGTGCGAGCGTCGAGCGTAACGTTTTGGGCGCGGCCCCGGACGACCTTCATGTCGATGCCGACTTCACCGGATAACAAGACGCCATACTCTGCCGCGTTTCTGGCAACATATGCTGTGCGTGCACTGGCGACGAGTGTCTTGGTCGGCATGCAGCCGGCGTTGACGCAGGTGCCGCCGAGATGCTTGCGCTCGATGAGCGCAACCTTGCGGCCCATCGACGCCATACGCGCCGCCAGAAAAGGGCCGGCCTGTCCAGCTCCGATGAAGATGGCGTCGAACTCCTTCATGACACCGCCACCACAATCAGAAGCGCGCCGCCGACGGCGACGATGTCCTCTGTGAGTGCTGCTGGAAGGTCACGCCCGAATGATGCCGCCAACCGTGCTCGGATGGCTGCTCCGCCATAGGTGCCGATGACAGCTCCGATAATTCCGGCAATGGCACCCATCGCGAGCGATCCGCCCGCGGCGCCTATGACGGAGCCAGACAGAGCACCCGAGACGATACGCGTACCAAACTGGATCGGCACTTTGCGAGACGGGGTGCTCGGGAGTTGGTCGGAAATCAGTTCCCCGACCGCCAGCACCGTGAAGACCCAAGGCGTCCACCTGTAACCCATGAATGCCAACGGAGTCTGCGAAACGTCAAACCATCCGAGATAGGCTGCCCACGCGACCGCGGCCGGCGCCGTCATGGCGCGCAGCCCTGCAATGACCCCGATCAGAAGCGCGAGAAATAAGATCATGGTGTTCTCCTTCGTTATCTGGCGAAGGCACACGATCGAGTGCGCCTTCGAACGCTCGATGATCGGCTAGCTTTTGATAAAGGCAAGCAGGTCGGGATTGACGATTTCGGGATGGGTGGTGCACAGCCCGTGGGGCAGCCCGGCATAGGTCTTAAGCGTGCCGTTCTTCAGAAGCTTGACCGACAGCGGCGCAGAATCCGCATAGGGGACGATCTGATCGTCATCGCCATGCATCACAAGCGTCGGAACGCTGATCGCCTTCAAGTCTTCAGTGAAGTCGGTTTCGGAGAAGGCCTTTATGCAGTCGTAGTGCGCTTTTGCACCGCCCGCCATACCCTGACGCCACCAATTCTCGATGACACCCTGGCTGACCTTTGCTCCGGGCCTATTATAGCCGTAGAACGGTCCTGTTGGGACATCGACGAAGAACTGCGCGCGGTTTGCGACAAGTGCCGCCCGGAAGCCGTCGAACACCTCGATCGGCAGGCCGCCGGGGTTCTTGTCAGATTTCACCATGATAGGTGGAACGGCTCCGATGAGCACGGCTTTGGCGACCCGGCCTGGTTTGGCGCGAGCGACATAATGGGCGACTTCACCGCCGCCGGTCGAATGGCCGATATGAACCGCGTTCTTGAGGTCGAGTGCATCGGTCAGCGCCGCAACATCGGCCGCATAGGTGTCCATCTCGTTTCCGGTCCAGGTCTGCGTCGAACGGCCGTGGCCCCGACGATCATGGGCGATGACGCGGTAACCCTGTTCGAGGAAATACATCATCTGCCCGTCCCAGTCGTCGGCGCTGAGCGGCCAGCCGTGGTGGAAGACAATCGGTTGCGCGTCCTTCGGACCCCAGTCCTTGTAGAAGATTTCAGTGCCGTCCTGCGTTTTTACGAATGACATGATCTGGTTCCCCGATGGTGTTGTAGTAGATTGCGTTGCGGCTTTCGTCAGTCTCGGAAGCGCCATACTCGCGACCGCGACACCGGTGACCAGAATGAGATCCCGTCGTGTTGCTCCAGAAGCGAGGGCGATCGTGCGGTGGGCCATGGCATCCTCCTAGTTGGCCGCGTTTGACGGTTTTAAGGTGCCGGAGCCGCAGTCAGTTGGCGAGTAAAGCGTCGTAAATCGATGCAAAGGACGGGATTGCCCTCAGAGGTCAGCCGCCTCAGATGGCGAGCTTGCGGCGTTCAAAGACGATTTTCAGGAGCGCATGCGCCGCCATGACGGGGGCGTCATTGGCATCGCCGATCATCAAAAGCCCGTTAGCTGCCCCGCGAGGCGATACAGGGACCGCATTGCCTGGGATGATCGCTACAGGTCTGCCACCCTCCAGAAGTGACGCAAGAACCAGCGCGGTGCCTTGGTTTCCCTCTTCCCACAACGGTCCGGAAAACCCGAGACAAAGAGCGGCATCGAAGTCGTCGGTCACAATTTGATGAACACCGAGCGTATCGGCAAGGTCATCACGGGCTTCCCGATCATCAAGAAAGCGGCGAATGCTCGGATCTTGCTGGTCGAGTTGCCCAAAATCCGGAAGTTTCGGATAGCCGCCTGTCAACGTGGCGAGGACTACCTCGGCGCCTTCATCCTTGAAAAGGTAGTACGCGGGTGCGATGCGGCCCAGTCTGACCTCGCCACTTGATATCTCGCCGCCTTCATCCGTCGAGAGGATGACGAGAAAGCGAATTGGCTGGCTGCGGTCCATAGAGCACTCCTCTTCAACACGACAATGCCGGTCCGATCTTCGGCTGACGAGTTTAGAGTTGTAAATCCGTGTAAATCGGAAACCACGGAGGTAACCGTAGTTCCGGACATGCAATCATCCAGCGATCGAGACGCCGGAGCGCACTTCGAAATCAGCGCTTTCCTCGGCGATATCCAGCCCCGCGCCCGCCATGTCCGCCTCTACCAGTTTCAGCAAGCCGATGGCATCTGTGTCTTTGGCGGCACGGCGGGCGGATTCGAAATTTACACGGGCATTCGCGACGTCGGAGATTTTCATCTGCACGTTTGCCTTCGCCCTGTATAGTTCAGGCAGCCACCACGCTTCGCCCGAGGTTCTGCATTTCCGCACGGAGGCATCGAGTACGGAGATAGCTTCGGCATTTCGCCCAAGTCCACAGAGTGCTCGTGCCTCAAATGTTGCGAACATCGATTCGAACAGAACAAAGCCTGCATTGCGAAGTGACTGCAAACCTCGTCTTAGTTGTCGCAAGCCGGACTGGTTATCGCCGGCTCGCCGGACGAGCTCAGCCTCAAAGCAATCCGCGTAGGTTCGCCATATATCCAACAACATTGCTTTCGTATGTTGGCGGAGCATTGCTACATAATGAGCGGCAAGCTCGTCGTCGCCGGACATCAATGCAAGAGGGCAAGCGGCCTCGGCCAATGCATTGGTTAGAGACGCATAGTGGCGAATGCCGTCGGCATAATCGAGCATGGAGGCAACGTCTGTCATCGCTTCCTGCTCGTGCCCAATAAACCATTTGCAGCGTGCCAGCACGATCTGCGCTGTCACCCGCTGGTCGAACTGGAAACGGATGGCATGACCGGCAGAGGGCAAATCATCATATTCTGCCAGCATTCCCGTTAGAATACTCCTTGCTTCCATGTGACGCCCAAGCCAGTGCAGGGTTGCACCCTTCATGCGTTGGCCGATAAGGATATCGGCGGGATCGGGCGATGCCACCGCCATTTCAGCGAACCGGACAGTTAGTCCGAGCGCGCTCGTCGGCTCAGCCCTGTTGACGGCATCAACCCAGAGGCCCCAGATGGACCTGAGTTGATGATCAACGTCCCCGAGTTTCTCGGCGATCCGGGCTGAAGCGGTCCAGGCTTCCACCCCCCTGCCAGGCGCATCTGCCGCGATCAACTGTGGCCAGCCAAGCGCTGTGTAAAGCTTCATGCGGCTTGCTTCATCGACATCGGGATTGGCATCCAGATAGCCGATCGCCGCGGTCACGGAAGCAATGCATTCGTCGAACAGGGACAGTTTGAAATAGAGCGGAAGTGCTGCGACCGTGATTTTCGAACCGAGCAGATTGTCTCCATTTCCGATCAATGCCCAATCCAGGCACGCTCGCAGACCAGGCAAGAGGAATGAGAAATCACGAACGACCTCGTCGGTGCCGTGCGTATATATCGTTGTCGAAGATGCATCGAGCAACTGGCGCATATAGTCTGCGAAGTTGGACATCGTGTCGTCGAACCTGCCCAGGTCCGACAGCTTTTCAGCAGCGTAGATACGCGTCGTATCGAGCATCCGGTATAACTGACCACGCGGGCCTGCCTCTACAACTAAGAGCGATTTGGCGACAAGAGCCGCCACCAGATCGTCGGCGTCTTCGGCCATGAGAGCCTCTGCGGCTCCCATCGTAAAGCGACCCCGACAAACAGAGAGCGCAGCTAACGCCCCTTGCTCCGACGGAGTGAGGAGAAGGTAGCTCCAATCTAGGGCTGCCCGAAGTGTCTGGTGTCTGGGCAACGCCGTCCGCCGTCCGCGGCTGAGGACTTTGAAGCAATCGTCGAGCGACTTGCCGAGCGACGATATCCCCATGGACTCAAGCCGGCCTGCTGCAAGTTCGATCGCAAGCGCTATACCGTCCAGGCGGGTGCATATGTCTATGACGAGCGGCACATCCTCTTCGGTCAGTTCGTATCCACCCAGGCAGGCATCTGCTCTTTCCACGAAAAGTTGGACGGCCGGGAACCGGAGCGCCTCTTCGGGTCCGACCAAGCTAACAGGAAGCTCCAGTGGCAGGAGACGGTGAACACGTTCGCCGTTTCCGCGGAGCGGTTCACGGCTTGTCGCAAGGAACCGCACCAACGTCGTTTGCTGCAGGATGGTGTCGACAAATCGCGTCGCATCTTCAATCAGGTGTTCGCACCCATCCAGGATCACGAGTGACGGAACGGTCTCAAGCGATTTGCTTATCGCGTCGATCAAGCTATCGGAGCGCGATGGGACGCCAATGGCAGATGCGATAACCGTTGGTACAAGTTCGCCCGATGCAACTTCGGAAAGATCCACTCTGACGATCTTTAATTTGTCGGACAACCGCGAGCCGATTACCTTTGCGACGGTCGACTTGCCGATCCCGCCTGGGCCGGTCACCGTGATCAGCCGCCCCTTTTCCAACTGCGATAGAATGGCTTCAATGGTTTGATCGCGGCCGATTACGCGCACCAAATCGACGTCGCGGAATTCCGGTGAAGCCTGAAACTGTTCGGTCGGCATTTCCGACGATCGGCGCTCCACGCGTGCAATAAAGGTGTAGCCCCGCCCCGGAATGTTGGCGATGAAGTGTGGTTCGGCCTTCGTGTCCCCCAGTGCTTTTCTCAACGCGGAGACATGAACACGCAGATTGGCCTCATCCACAAACGTATCCGGCCAAACGTGTTTGACAATCTCTTGGTTGGTCTTGAGTTCGCCGGGATGCGCGATCAGATAAAGAAGGATGTCAGTCGCCCTGCTTCCGAGTGAGACGACGCTGTTGCCCCGCATCAGGCTCCGCCTGGCAGGCACAATCGAGAACGGAGCAAAATGCAGTTCCTCTTCCAAACCTGCTACTCCAGCGAGACCTGCCCCTCAGGCCGGAATCTGAAACTTCGACTGTCGATCGATCTGCGAATGGCCGTTTAACAACAAGCCGCCAGTATCTGAGACGAGTATTGCTTTAAGTTTGCCTTGACGTAATCACCTTAGCTAGCACCATTCGAATTCTCAGGACAAGACGACGAAAGAACGACTTGTCCGCCAGTAACGAGGCTGCCGCATTCGGAAAATTACTGAATCCTTTGAACGGACGCTTTCATTCAGACCAGCATCCACCCCATGGACGGGAACATCTTCTCCCAACGTGCCGACCTTTTAACTCCAAGTGCTGTTCCTCTTGATTTTCGAGCGAGCACGACATTACAAATAGCTGGGAGGCGACTTGGCTGGCGTGCGGGTGACATCAATGAATTCTCTTTACGACCATGGTGTTCACAAATTTCCCGATGCCGGACTGTTGGCGTCCTCTCGAGCACGGGGTTGGAAGGGAATGGCGGCGGAACTGCGATCGCATCCTGCTTGCGCCATTCCGGACATTTGTTCCACTCAGACCGAAATTACGTTCGCGGTTCGAGGGGCGAAGGCCGGATCAGTCCATCGGCGAGGAAACGGCCGGCTCCAGGTTGCTCCGAGCCGATCCGGTACAATCTGGGTGTGCCCTAAAGGCGTGAGTGAGGATCAAATCCGCATCACAGAGGCTATACCCGAAGTCTTGCATGTCTATATTCCCGATCATCAGATCGCGTCGCTTTCAGTCCATACCTCCCGCCCTGTAGTTTTCGATGAAAACTTCTATCAGGCAGGGCTCGAAGATGAATTCGTTCGGCAAATCTGCGTCCGCATCAACAGCGAGTTGCAAGAGGAGACTGCGGGCGGAGCGGTGATGATGGAATATCTCGCGAATGTCTTGGTCACCCATATCTGCGGCCGGTTTGCCGACCGACGTATTGTCGCTGAGACGCCCAGCAATGTGGGAGCTCTGGATTCCCGTCGTTTCAACCGTGTCCGTGACTATATTGAGGAGAATCTCAGTAGCGATTTGACTATTACGGAAATCGCCGCTGTCGCCTGTCTCAGCCGACACCATTTTGCAAGAGCTTTCAGAGCTGCGGCGGGGGAAAGTCCCAGCAGCTACATCGGAGCACGCAGGATCGATCGTGCATGCAATCTACTGGCGACATCGGAGATGTCGCTCGCGGAAATTGCTTTGGTCTGCCGCTTTTCGTCTCAAGCCGCTTTTGCACGAGCTTTTAAGAGGCAGTCAGGCCACTCCCCTGGCGAGTATCGGCGTACCAGCCAAGCTCGGTAACGCTTATCGCTTTTTTTACCGTGACCTCACTGTGGCGGTCCGCTTTCGACGGTGCGGTGGCTGGAAGCCGACCGGCAGCAAACGGCCCCCTTCCGGACATTCCGAATGAACGAGGTGCTTGATCTGCCCCGTCTATCTGGCGGCACGCGTCCGAAATAATAGCATGCCGATGGTTCGACTCCTTTCAAGGCGTAAAAAGCTTCTAGCCAGCTTCTGAAATCTGTCCGTCCACTGGCGCTGAAATCGACGCGAAGGTGCAATAGGGAGTGTCGCCTATCGATATTTGCGCGTGGCTGATGTGTTCCGGGCAGTATTCATAAAGCCGAGTGATTCTTTACAAGCTTGGCGCTGACAAGGACCTCCCGCAGCGGCTGCTTGCGCCAGACTTTCTGGAAGCTCTCGACAACGTTGTCGCTGGATACGGTTAGGCCTGGGAGGGCGACCCAGTTCGGTGTCTGCCTTCCCGGAAGGACCAGCACACAGGTATGTGCCACGCGACACCCTGCAGCTAAGGGCTGTTGAGCACCCATCTTGTTTCGCGCCCTCTCGCTGGTTATACTGTTTTTGAGAAACAGTATAACTCGGAGTCGAGTTGATGAAACCCATCGACCTCATGTACCAGACGATGCTCGCCGAGCTCGGCCAGCGTTCGCTCGACGCCGCGTGGACTGCCGCCTTCCCTCCAGAAGGCCGGTTCACCCCTGCGAACATCAAGGGGCGCAAGTATTGGTACTTCGATATCCCGGATGGACATGGCGGTACAAGACGACGCTACGTCGGTCCTGCCGACGATCCGGATATCGCGCAGCGCGTAGCTGATCATAAGAGGGACAAGGACGATCTCCGCGCTCGCAGGCGCATGGTTAACACCCTGACCCGCGAAGGCGGGATGCTCGCTCCTGACGCCATGTCGGGCGACCTCGTCGAGGCCCTAGCCGATGGCGGTCTCTTCCGGCTCCGCGGTATTCTCATCGGCACGGTCGCCTTTCAGTGCTATTCAGGACTGCTGGGCGTCCGCCTTCCCATGGCTGCGATCCTGACCGGCGATGCGGACATCGCCCAGGATTATGCCATCAGCCGGGAGGTTGAAGACAGCCTGCCTCCGATTGTTGAGTTACTGCAGGGCGTTGACGCCAGCTTCCGGCCAGTTCCCCATCGATCGGGATCCGCGGCCTCGTCAGCATTTCAGAATGCCGACGGCTACCGGGTTGAATTTCTGACGTCGAACCGTGGTTCGGACGACCACATCGACCAGCCGGCGAAGATGCCCGCCCTCGGCGGTGCAAGCGCGGACCCACTAAGCTTTCTCGACTACCTTATCAGGGAGCCAGTTAAAACAATGCTCCTCCACCGAAGCGGGGTCCCAGTCGTAGTCCCCGATCCGTCCCGGTACGCGGTCCACAAGCTAATCGTCGCCAGCCGCAGACACACTGATGGGCAGGGGGCCGCGAAGCGAGAGAAGGACGTTCGCCAAGCCGCGCTGCTTTTCGAAGCCTTGCAGCAGACGAGGCGATCAGCCGATCTGGCGCTCGTCTACAACGAGGCGTGGGAGCGCGGAATTGCGTGGCAGGAAGCCATTCGAACCGGGGCAGGGATGCTGCTCACACAAGATGCCGAGCTATTCAAGACGGTTCTGATCGAGGGGGCCAAGAAAAACAGGGAAGACATCGAGCTCCCGTTCGGAGAATAGGGTATCCTCTCTCCACAAGACAAGTATCTGATTTATTCAGACGTGGCGAAGACAAATGTGCCGAGAATTCGAGTCCTATCAAGAGCTTTGATCCGCGACCTTTATTTTCTAACCATTCCGAGGGTTCGCCATCCTAACTCAATCCGAGCTTTCCTGCGGACTTCTTTATTTGCCCGATCTCGAAACATCCGGCGGCTAAACGTGGTATAGCAGCTTGCGGCACGATCAGGTGCCCATGGAGATGGTCATGACCAAATTCGCACTCTACGTTCCGCTTGAAGCAAAACCCGGCAAGGAACAGGAAGTCGCCGATTTTCTGAGATCAGCCATACCTCTTGTCAACGCGGAGCCTGGCACGATTTCCTGGTATGCGATCCAGGAGGGTCCTAGTTCGTTTGCGATCTTTGATACTTTTGACGACGAGGATGGAAGAGATGCTCACTTAAATGGCCAAGTCGCTGCGGCCTTGATGGCCAAGGCAGAGGCAGGGGACCTGTTTGCCAAGCCGCCAAAGATCCATAAGTTGGCTATCCTCGCTGACAAACTGCCATAAGCGCCAGAAATTCCAAGCCCTGAGGGAAATGAGCTGCAGGTCTAAGTCGACCAAGGGGCTCAGCCTCCGTTACTAATCGTCGCCTTAGGACCTGGCTGAAGCTCTATCGTAAACATCGTTGGGTGCATCGTCAAAGCCGGAAATGCCGTCGAGGTTGCGAGCTGCAATTGCGTCGATGCGTGTGCTCTGGCTGTCCAGCTCGGCGCCGAAGCCACCACCGGGGCCCGTCGGGACGCGCCTGGGTTCCACCTGTCGCCGGTTCTAACTCGATGTCTTTGACTTTGACAGCCGGGAGGCATTGTGCGACCGTCGACGGGCATGGACCGGTGTCGGCGCGTAAATCCTCGTGAAGAGCTTTGAGTTCCTTGTGCAACGAGAGATATCCTCATGCGGATCGTCATCTTCGTGCCAAAGGACGTGCATTCTCTGGAAATTGCCGGGCTCATGGACGTGTTCGCTGAGGCGAACGCTCGGGTCGGCAAGGCATTTTACGAGGTTGCGATCGTCGCGGCACACGAGGGCGCGATTCGCTGTGCGTCGGGGCTCACAATCCTGCCCGATTACGCTTTCGACGCGTATCCGAATAAACCCGATACTGTGCTTGTGGCGGGGAGCGTGGGAGTTCCGCACCCCTCAGTCGGGCAGGTTCTCGACTGGTTGGTCAATACCGCCGCCCAAGCGCGGCGCTACGGGTCAGTGTGTACAGGGGCATTTGTGCTCGGCGAAGCGGGTCTGCTCAAGGGCCGGCGCGTTACCACGCACTGGCAGTTCGCATCCTTGCTTGCTGAGCGCTTCCCCCAGGCGCGGGTTGAAGGCGACCGGGTTTTCATCCGTGATGGTGCAATGATCACCTCGGCCGGATCCAGCGCGGCGATCGATCTCGGCCTATTTCTCGTCGAGGAGGATCTCGGACGGGAGATAGCACTTTACGTTGCTCGCCGGCTTGTCGTGTTTTTGAAGCGACCGGGTGACCAGTCACAGTTCAGTGTGCATCTGGCGGCGCAGGCGATCGACCGCAGCCGTCTACACAATGTCCAGCAATATGTTCTCAACCATCCGGCGTCCGACCTATCGATCACGGTCTTGGCGAACATCGCGGCAATGAGCTCGCGTAATTTCACACGTGTTTTTTCGCAAGAGGTCGGTATATCGCCGTCCGACTACGTCGAGCTGACGCGCATCGACGTTGCGCGCTTCCTCTTGGAAGGAAGCCGTCTCTCGATCGCATCGATTGCGGAGAAAAGTGGGTTTGGATCGGCACGCGCAATGCGGCATGCGTTCCTTTCGCATGTCGGAGTGACGCCGTCCGACTACCGTGATCGCTTCCGGACGTCTGGAGACGGAGCAAGAGTCAGTTTGGCCGAAACCGGCTGACGATTGTCCTGGAAGTGCCTTGGCGGCGGGTTGCTCCACTTTGGGTCGAAGTCCATGGTTCCAGCATGGAAGATTTTGATAAGCTCACGCAGTCGGCCCTCATAAAGCAAATACCCAGCGTAATTGAAGATGGGCTCCTCAGCTCAGATGCTGTCAGGCCGATCCTTGCGACGCTGGTCGAGGAAATGACTGACGGGATCGCAATCGCACGGCGTTTAGGGGCTAATTCCCCTTTGCTCTATGTAAACGAGGCCTTCGAACAACTCACTGGCTACTCTCGCAATGAGGTCATCGGAAAGGATTGCCGCTATCTGCAGGGCAGCGAGCGCGACCAGCAAACGATCGCCCTCATTCGCTCGGCGATCGAAGCGGCAGAGCCTGTGGACGCAACGCTGCGCAACTATCGGAAGGACGGCTCGGCGTTCTGGAACAGTCTCAGCCTCAGGCCTGCCTGGGTGGGTGAAGAGCTATTTTACGTCGGCATATTGCGTGACGTCTCCGCGATCCGCCAGGCGCATACTGCACTGGACCGCGTCGCAAACCTGGACGGGACCACAAGTTGCCTGAACCGTCAGTCGTTTCTCCTGGCTGCCGAAGAACGCTTCGGAATGAATACTGAAGCAACGTTTCTGGTTTTGAAGCTGGATGTGATCGACTTCCACGATCTCAACACCGGATACGGCTTTGAAGTTGGCGATGCCCTGCTGTGTGAAACCGGGCGACGGCTGCGCGACGTGGGCGCTGCGTTGGTTGCCCGGATGGGCGCGAACGAGTTCGCACTCGCTTTTGAGCTCACGGAAGAATCTTGTGCTGACGCGATCGTGAGCGCGGTCACCGCCTCGCTGGCAGCGGACTTCATCGTGGCGGGTGCCAACGTCGCGCTGCGGTTCGCCATCGGTTATGCGATAGACAAGCCTACGGCCGGCGCTATCTCGCTGATCCGCAATGCCGGCACAGCCCTGAGGGCGGCCAAATCCGACCCTTTGGGTGGTCCGCGCCGGTTTCGAGATTCGGACCACGAGCAAGCCCGCCGACGTTTGCGAATGACACGCGAGTTAAAGTCCGCGGTCGCGAACGACGAGTTTGTTTATCACTTCCAGCCTCAAGTAGATTTACTCACCGGTGAGTGGCTAGGCGCGGAAGCTTTGATACGTTGGAACCATCCGCTGTTCGGCAGCCAACTCCCCGGCAGCTTTATTGAAACCGCCGAGCGCTCAGGACTGCTGCTTGATCTGACCGAACGAGCCCTGACCATCATCGCGACATTCGCCCGGCGGGTCAACGCGCACCGTGACAAGGCACTGCGCTTCTCGGTGAACGTGTCGGCCGGGGAGTTCCTGCAGCACGACATGGCAGAAATGCTCCACCGCGTCCTTAGTCGAACCAACGCCCACCCGACATGGCTGACGCTTGAGATCACCGAAAGCATGTTCCTCAGCGAAACGCCCAGTGTGCTGGACGCATTCGAACGGCTGCGGCAGATCGGCGTCGGACTTTCGGTCGACGACTTCGGCACCGGCTATTCGAACCTACGCTCGCTCGAAACGTTTCCCGTTACAGAGATTAAGATCGACCGCACCTTTGTCAGCGAATTCTCAACGAGGCCCTCCAGAAACGTGATCGTCCGCGCAATCATCGACCTCGGACGCGCCCTTGGCCTGACGGTGGTCGCGGAGGGCGTGGAGACCGAGGCCCAGCGTGTTATGCTTGGCGAAATGGGCTGTCAGGTTGGCCAAGGCTACCTTTTCGGCCGCCCCACTGATGCGGACGTTTTTGCAACCAGCTTGGTAGTGATGGAGAGCCGAGGGTCGGATGAAGTTTAAGCTACCAGATGCGGTTTTACCGCTATTCTCGATTGTTCGGCTACCGGTCGGGAGCATTCCAACAGCAAGCACGTGATTGGACATTAAGTGAGTTCGTTTGCGCTAGGGGATCCCAAGGAAGAGACGCTGAGGTTCCAGGATCCATGCTGTCCGAACATAAGCTTGTCGAGAGAAGTCGTTGGACCAAGCATTTGGGAACAAGCTTGGCTTCATAAGCCTTTACGTCGATACGCCACTCGACCGGATGGTTAGGATGGTGAAGTCCTGACCACCGAAAGATTGCATTCGCCATGACTCTGGAGCTGCAGAACGTAATTCTGGAAATGATCGCCCGGGGCGAGGCGTTGCATTTAACGCTCGAACGTCTGTGCCTCGAGGTAGAGGCTCTTGTGCCGGAAGTGGTCTGTTCGGTGTTATCGGTTGACAGAGGACATCTTCACCCACTTGCCGGCCCGTCACTGCCGGACACCTATTCTGCTGCACTCGAGAATTTGGCCATCGGTCCGCTGATCGGATCCTGTGGCGCCGCATTCCGAACAGAAGCTGTCACCGTCACAGATATCGAGAACGATCCTCGCTGGGCAAACTTTAAGCATTTGGCTCTGCCGCTCGGATTCAAAGCCTGCTGGTCCACGCCGATCTGCAGTGGCGACAGAGTCGTCGCAACCTTTGCGTTTTATTTCCGTCAGTCCAGAGGGCCAAGCGACCCTGAACGGCGCATCGTTGATGCTTGTATTCACCTTTGCGCCATCGCGATTGAGCGCGAGGAGCGCGTCCGCGAGCGCCAGCGCTTGACCTACATTGACGTCCTAACCGGCCTGCCAAACCGGGCCAAGTTCCGTGCGTTTCTGTCGGAGCAAGCCGAGCGCGAAGAGGGCGGCTGGGGAGTTCTCCTCGCCGATCTCGACAATCTGAAGGCTGTTAACGACACGTTCGGGCATGGCGCTGGTGACGAACTAATCCAAGTCGTGGCGAAAAGAATAGCCTTGGTGGCCGGCGGGGGACGCGCATTCCGGATCGGTGGCGACGAATTCGCAATCGTTGTTGAGAGAAACTCGAACTCTTTATTGTCAATGCTGGCAGCAAGGATCCTTGGGGCCATCAAGGAGAATGCCGATTGCTGTGGCCATGTCATCGTTCCCGGCGCGACGCTTGGTGGGTGTCTTGCAGGCCCAGGGGAAACCCCCGATCAAGTGCGCCAGTGCGCCGATGTCGCCTTGTACCACGCGAAGGAACGCAGTCGGGGTCATTTCATCGAATACAGTGCGGGGCTTGGCACAGCGTTCACGAGGCGTTTCCGGGCCATACGCGATGTCAGCCTTGCGCTCGCCGAAAACCGGGTACACGCGTACTACCAGCCCATCGTCCAGCTTGAAACGGGCGAGGTGGTGGGCTTCGAGGCACTGTGCCGCATGGCAACGCCGTCAGGGGAGATCATCGCCGCTGCCAACTTTCACGAAGCGACAAAAGACGCCCATGTCGCTGCCGAGCTTACGCAATGCATGCTCTTGCGTGTCGCCAGTGATATGCGTGCCTGGCTCGACAGCGGACTGCCTCTCCAGCATGTCGGGATTAATCTTTCGGCTGCGGACTTTCATGCCGGCCATCTACAGGAGCGGCTTTGTACGGTCTTTGCGGACGCTGGCGTGCCGCTGAAACACGTTATCCTTGAGGTGACGGAGTCCGTTTATCTCGGCCAGCGCGATCACGTGGTTGCCGACGAAATCCAGTCGCTCCGTAACCGTGGAATTCGTGTTGCGCTTGACGACTTCGGAACAGGGTTTGCCTCGCTTACCCATCTTCTGACGGTACCAGTCGATATTATCAAGATCGACAAGTCCTTCGTCGAGAGGCTGGTTCCGGGTGATGGTGCTGTCATCATTGTCGAGGGGGTGCTCAGTATTGCCAACAAGCTGGGGCTACGTGTCGTGGCCGAAGGCATAGAGACCGATGCGCAGCTTGATCAGCTCCTGTCGTTCGGATGCAAGCTCGGGCAGGGGTACCTGTTTTCGAAAGCCGTGGATCGAGATGCTGCAACATCCCTCCTAGCCCGCCACGGACAGCATCCCGAGTTTGAAAGCCTTCCGCTCAGAGCTTGACAATGGGTCAGGCAGCCTCAATTCGGCTGCCGCCTGGCTTAGGTCCGCAGTGGCTCGTTTACCGAATATGCGGATCGCTGCTTCGCTTGCTACGCTCGGCCAGAAGGCCGCCGGTTTCAGGCGCCAACAGATCATGCCTTTCCGCGAAAGCGACGAAGACCGCTCGAGCCGTCTGTGCGTCGATATCCCCTATCAAAGCCGCCCGACAGGCCTTCAGCGCCAACTCGCGCGCCGGGTCATGTTGATTTCGCCATTCCATGAGGATCTGGTAGGCGTGCATGACCGAATTCACCTCGGTTGGGATACCAAGCCCCAGAAGAATCTTGACGGGTTTATCGAACATATCGGGTTTCATTGGCTGCTCCCTTCTTTGCCCGAATGTCTTTGGGTTAAAGCGGGGAGCACCGAGTGCGCTCCCCGCTTGCGATCATGACTTGGCACTCAGAGACGGCTGCAACTGCAGTCTTTCGAATGCGCGGGCGATGATTGTGCCTTCAGCACGCTTCGATTTCCGGCCGCGGCGCTTTCTGATTTCCACGACGAAGTTTTTTACCAGCCGCCTCTTCATCACAGATGCCTCAAGCGACCTGACGCTCTGCTTCGATCTGCAGCGGCGCGGACTGCTCGACAGCCGTTCCGATTGCGATCTTTCGCGGCTTCATGGCCTCAGGAATCTCGCGCTTCAAGGCGATGCGCAGGAGACCGTTGACCAGAGAGGCATCTTCCACCTTCACGTGGTCGGCCAGCTCGAAGCGGCGTTCGAACGATCGGCCGGCAATACCGCGGTGCAGATATTCGCCATCCTTTGCTTCAGCCTTGCTGCCCTTGACGACAAGAACGTTTCGCTCCTGCATGATGTCGAGATCGGCATCCCCGATACCCGCGACCACCATTTCGATGCGGTAGTCGTCGTCATTCGTCTTGACGATGTCATAAGGTGGCCAAGTATCGATCGCCTGCAGGCGCTGGGCGTTGTTCAGCAGATTGAACACGCGGTCGAAGCCGACGCTGGAGCGAAAGAGTGGTGCAAAATCAAGGTCGTTTCTCATAACCAAATCCTCCGTAAAGCGAGATGGAATGGAGACGCGGAAACTCGCGTCCCCGGTTGTGGCAGTCCCTTGCAGCGACTGACGAAGATGATCTAATTTTGAGAAAATCGAGTTTCAAGATTTCGGCTCAATTTTTTTTCAGGTGGTTTCGGCCGCCTGCTGAAGGCCAGCAGTATGGACAGTGGCGTGGCTGGCCATCGCGCTTCTTGTCCATTTTGGCTTTAGGTGCCCCGCGTAGGCAGAAGATCTATGGAGCGTTTTCGCCGGGGTAGTCGATCCCGCCTTCCGGTTCGCGGCGCTATGCTTAGGCTCCTGCGGCTACCCGTCTTTCGGCGAGACCGCCGCGAGAATTCCCGCTTTCCCGTCCTGCTCGGCCGGCACTATGCTGAAAGCTCCGATACTCTTCATTGTCCATCATGAAATCTTGCGCTCGCTCGCGACGCAACAAAGCACGGCGGTCGATTTCACGCCGCCAAACGGATCGGATCGGCTACCAGTGTAACCACGAGGCCTTCCTCCGCCCAATTGTAGTTGATGGATCCGCTGAGATGTCCCTTGACGCTTCGCTCCACCAACTTGCTCCCGTAACCGCCCATGCCTTGGGGTGCATTTATCTTAGGGCCACCATATTCCGTCCAGACGATCGTTACAGCTTCGTTGAGGGCAGAACACGAAACATCGAGTGTGCCTGTATCGACAGAGAGCGCCCCATATTTGAGGGAGTTCGTGGCCAATTCGTGCACGATCAGCGCAACGACGGTCGTCGATGCTTCACCGACACTCATTCGCGGTACAGACACCCGAATACGACCGCTAAAGGCTCCAAGATCGTCATAGGGGGCGAGCAGCACGGTCAGCAGGTCGCCAAGGAGCGCTGAAGGGGCTTCCGTCTGCCCAGGCACCGGCCGGACGAGATCGTGGGCACGTCCCAAAGCCGTCAGCCTCAGCGTCAATTCGCGCGCCATATCGTCGACTGTCGTCGTCGATCGTGATGTGATTGCCGTCAGTCCAGCGGCAATGGCCAGAAGATTTTTTACCCTGTGGCTCATTTCCCCTGCCAGCAGTTCCCGGCCTTCTTCGGCCTGCTTGCGGCCGGTGACATCGATGAAAATGCCGAACATGATCCGCCTGACCATGCCTGCATCATCACCCTGGCCTCTGGCAGAAATCCACTTGAGCTCGGTGCCGGTCATGATCCGAAAATCGATCTCGTAGGCACCGATAATGGTCCGTGTTGCCGTAAACGCCGCGCGGACCCTGTCACGATCGGCCGGATGTATGTGCGCGGACAGATCTTCGAAGGTTACGTCACCTCCGCGCGGAATTCCCCAGAGGTCATAGGAATGGTCATCCATCGCGAACGCGTCGGTATCGACGTTCCACGACCACAAGGTGACCCCGGCTGCCTCGATAGCGCGCACCAGGTTTTTCGATTCCCAAAGAAGGGGTTTGAGAGTTTCGGGTGTCGTTGTCATCAAAGCTCCGGAAGAATTAAAGTGGCAGGCGGTGTGGCGTCGCCCTTTAATTTGGGCTTGGAATAGAGCGGTCGGTCAACTGGAATGTCTTGATTTTACGGCGATTGGAAGACCAGTACAGACATGCGGGCGGCACCTTGAATAGGAGCGCCGCCGGCTCGGCGATGTGGTTAGACCTTGTTGTAGGTGAAGGATGTTAAAAGCGTAGTGACGAAGTTGCTGGCTTTTTCTTTGACGAGAACTTCCGTCCACTCATCTGTTCCCCGCAGCATCAGCCCGGTATAAATGCTATCGACCGCTGCTTCTTCGATGCGCTTGATATGTGCATGGAAGGAGGTCTCGTCTCCGGATTTATAGACATCGCGAACGACCATTCTAAGGATTTCCTGGATGGCGATCTGCCAGGCCGTGTTGATTGCCTGAAGCTCGTTGGCTTGATCCGTCATGGGATCCTCTTTCTATTGAGACCGATGGCCGGCCAAGTCTGATCTGCGTGGTCGTCAGGCACAAAAAAAGGCCAGGCAATCTGCCTGACCCCGGTTGGTAATTTGCTTTCGACAGTGCCAGTACATCCGTGGTCAAAGGAAAGCAGTTACCGATTATACGGCCTGCAGGTTGCAGGCAGACATCTTGCCCGACTTGTTGTCGCGCTCGAGGTCGAAACCGATCTTCTGGCCTTCGACAATTTCGCGCATTCCGGCGCGCTCGACGGCAGAGATGTGAACGAAGGCGTCAGCGCCGCCGTTGTCAGGCTGAATGAAGCCGAAGCCCTTGGTGGAATTGAACCATTTAACTGTGCCAGTGGTCATGATGAACCCTTTCATAGCAATATAGATGACCGCCACGCGAACGCATTGCGGATGAGGATAGCGATTGTTTTAAAGGGAGGGTTCGTTGAAAGCGCGGTGCCAATCGCGCGGTAACCAAAGCTCAGCAAGAAAATATCGACACCCATTTAACTAAGGCTTTGACTGCCTCATGTCAACTTTTAGTTTTGTCTCGGCAGAGATCTATCTGTGGATGTATTTGCCAGACCTACACTTCCGTCACTTGAAGCGTTGTCGTGCATGATTGGAATGCTGGTTGCGGATGTATCGTTATTCACAGAGGCGGACACCGTCAATGCTCGAATATTAGGCAAGGATCATACCAGCGCATTTGGCCAGTTCGAGCGGGGTATGAAAAGATTTTTTTCCTCAGGATCATTACATCGGTTGGCGCGTTACCTGCATTGGTCCGACATATTTAAAAAAGACATAACGACGGCAGGGGCAGGGGATGGTGAGGGATGGCGCATAATGGAATTACGGTGCTCGTCGTCGAGGACGAAATTCTCATCCGCATGGATGTCGCGACTTTCCTGGAGGATGAGGGGTTTACCGTTCACGAGGCGGCTGACGCCGATGAGGCGATCTCTATTCTCGATAAACACCCCGACATCAAGGTCATGTTCACTGACATAGACATGCCAGGCACCATGGATGGACTGAAGCTTGCAGCGGCCGTGCGCGACAGATGGCCACCGGTGCAGATCATCGTGACCTCGGGACATTGGCAGTTGAATGATGACATGCTGCCTGTTCAAGGCCGGTTCTTCAGTAAACCTTACGACCGTTCCCGCGTCATCGATGCCATTCGAGAGATGGTGGCCGCTGCCTGAGCAAAGGGAAGCGGGGAACTTGCGGCCTTCCAGGTGCGCCCCCTTGATGAAGGCGCTGTCTGTCCAATCCATTCAAGCCAAGTGGTTCCGTGCTGTAGCAACCCACTCGCCCGCCCATATTTAATATGACGGCACTGATCACAAGGCGTGCTATGGTGAGGGTGTCGACCTTGGCACTGCTGCCGATTAGTTGATCTGCCGAGTGATGACTTGCTCCGTGAGTCTCCGGCCCTTGAGGGCCTTTATGCCAATGACCCCAACGGCACATTTCGAAGCGGCGAGCACTTTGGCCGTCGTTGTTTCATCCAACGAACCGTTGCTTTTCCTGTCCGACGACCAGACGGTGATTGCGGCGAGCACCTCGTTCTGCCGAGCCTTCGGCATCGATCCCGCGACAGTTTGCGGTCAAAGCCTCGGTGACCTTGGAAACGGCGAATGGGCAATGCCGAAGCTGGGATCACTGCTGCGAGCGACGGCATCTGGAAGCGCGAACATCGAAGCCTACGAAATCGATCTCAAACGGCCTAACCAGAAGACACGGCAACTGGTCGTCAATGCGCAGACACTCGCTGACGGCGATGTCGATCGAATTCGACTGCTTGTGGCTATCACGGACGTGACCGAGATGCGGGCGGAAGCGCGATTGAAAGAAGATCTCGTTCGCGACAAGGCCATGCTGCTCCAGGAGGTTCAGCACAGAGTCGCAAACAGCCTACAGATCATCGCAAGTGTTCTGATGCAGAGCGCGCGCCGCGTTCAGTCGGACGAGGCCCGCGGTCACATCCAAAATGCCCACCACCGGGTCATGTCGATCGCAACGCTGCAACGACAACTTTCCGCGACCGATGGCGGAAACGTGGAACTTCGCCCCTATTTGACCCAGCTCTCGCAGAGCCTCGGGGCGTCGATGATCGCTGATCCTGACAGGCTCTCGATCCAGGTGACGGTCGATAAAAGCGTCGTCGACGCGGACGTGTCTATCAGCCTGGGGCTTATCGTCACCGAACTTGTCATAAACGCCCTGAAACACGCTTTTCCCGATGAGCGCACGGGTTTGATCGAGATCGCGTATCACTCAATCGGCGAGGACTGGACACTATCGATCTCGGACGACGGCGTCGGCATGCCGGTCGGCAACGAGGCGCCCAAGGGTGGACTTGGCACGGGCATTGTGGAGGCGCTTGTCAAAAAGCTGAAGGGAGAGATCCATCTCACGGAAGCCGGCCCTGGTACCATCGTCACGATCAGCCACCGGGAATCCGCAGATTCCCAAACAGATCTCTCTACGGCTGCTTAGGAACCGCTTGCTCCCGCAGAACGATACCCTCTGAGCCTCCAAAGCTCTCAACGCGCATGGACTGAGTGAGCAATGAAAAATGGCAAGGCGGTTGTCCTGATTGTCGAAGATAGCCCGATCATCCGAATGGGTGCAATCGATCTGGTGATTTCAGCCGGCTACGAAGCGCTGGAGGCTTGCGATGCGGATGAGGCCATTCGCATTCTTGAATCGAGAGACGATGTCGATCTGGTGTTCACCGACGTTCAGATGCCGGGGACGATGGACGGCATCAAGCTGTCGCACTACATCCGGGATCGATGGCCCCCTGTGAAACTGATCGTCGCATCAGGTGCTGCAATTCTCGAAGAGAGCAGCCTGCCGGTGGGAAGCCGATTCTTCCGGAAGCCCTACGATCATCGGGCAATTACCGACGTTATGGCAAGCCTGCTTTCAAGCGACCTGCAAACTGCTGTTGCCCGAGGCACATAAGGCCAACAACAGCCGGGTGGGCCGCCATCTCGATGGCATTAGGTTTGTCGAATTGCGCTGCTGCAATGTAAGAACCGACAGACCATTTGCGGCTCCTCTACGGCCCGAAAAGCAACGTATTGACTTGACCGTTACAGTTCAAACTCGCCTTCTAGGTCGCTCTGCGACCATTCCGGTCCTTTGGGCAACCGGGGCAGGACAGGTCAAAGGTTCGTATCCGTTCAAGGCGAAGACGCGAATCGCTACGACAGCTTAGCGCCTCCCCAACACGGACGTTTGCATGGGCAGCAAGACTGCCCCGAAGCAGACGCTTGACTTATTTGGGCTGAATGCCCGACCTTGGGTGGCAAAGAGACCGTCTGCTTCTAGAAGCGAGTGCGCCATCACCGACATTCGGTTTAGCGATTCGCTGTCGCAAAAAATCATCTCCAATATGTCGATTTGGCGAAAGTAATTCCTTTGGCGTCAGTGGCTCGAGCAATTTGCTTGTTTGAGGGGCGGGTTCCATACAACGAGCCATCCAGCCGCGAGGATGAAGCCAATTCCCAGCACCGTGAGTATATCCGGAGTGTCACCAAAGAACACGAAGCTCCAGAATACCGCGAATACCAGATAGCTGTAGTCGAATGTACCGATGATCGCTGCCGGGGCGATCTGATAGGCCTTTGCTACCCCGATGCTCTCCGCAACCAGCAAGATGCCCAGTAGTATAGTGATCGCCCATGTCCAATTGCTCATCGCCATCCACGGGCTTTGCAGGAACGGAAAAGCTAGGTCGTCAGCGGCCGGAACCAACATGATACCTCCGACGCCCAGAGCGCCCGATATGATGAGGCACACGTTCAGGCTCATAGCTACACTCAAGGCGTTCTCCTCAGCGCATCTGCTTCGAGTTATGACCGCCGCGAGTGCATAGAAGATGGCAGCAAGGATCGGAAGCAAAGCAACTGCGGAGAAGTCATCGGCAGCCGGGCGCAAAATGACGAACACACCGATGAAGCCCAGCAGGATTCCCAGCCACCTCCGTGCGCCAACAGGTTCTCCAATGAGGGCGGCTGAGAAGAGAGCGATAGACAGTGGCGTCGTGTAGAGCGCCGTGGCCGCCACTGACAGGCTCATGAACGGGAGTGCGGCGTAATAGGCAATCCACATCAGCACGATCAGCATGCTGCGCACAAACACCCAGCCCACCGCCTTTGGCCATAGCGGCGAAGTAGGAGCCAGAATTCTGGCAACGCCAAACAGCAGGGGAACGGTGACAAGTCCGCGTGCGACGAAAAGCTGCCACAGTGAGAAGTCGGCATTACTCTGTTTGACGACTGCATCGCCGAAGGCGAGCATGAAGACTGAGGTTACGATCAACGTGATGCCGAGGGGAGTTCTTTCGAGGCTCAAATGAAGGACTTTCGAAATGAGAGATATCTGAATCGCCGAGTGCTCGCGAACTCATCCGTCGGCAATGCCGACCAGCCGACACGCTGCTTGACGTGCGTGGAGGATAGCTTTCTGTCCTTGGCCCATCTGGGCCATCAGGGTCGCTCCTTCGAGCAACATAAAGATCGCATCCGACGCTGATGCCGCATGATCCTTGTCCATCCCCGCCTCTAGAATGCCCAAAAGCCGGCGCTTGAGGCTGTTCTTGTGCTCGACCACCGCGTCGAAGACCGGATGTCCCCGTTCACCAAACTCCGCAAGCGCATGGGCAAACAGACAACCATGAAAGTCGGCACCCAGAAACCATCTCTCGTACCAGTCAAAGATTGTTCCGATCTTCTCCTGCGGCGTCGAAGCACGCTGCGCAAGACGATCGAGTTGGGCGTCAAAGCGAGCGGCGCGATGGTTCAGCACTTCGACGATCAAGGCGTCTTTGGAGGAGAAATTGCGGTACATCGTCATCTTGGCCACGTCGGCTTCGGCAATGATCCGGTCGGTACCGGTCGCGTGATAGCCGGAGCGCGAAAACAGCGCGTAAGCCGTATCTACGATCTGCTGGCGTTTATTGGCGGGATCACGCGGGCGCGGCATAGGCGAACTCATTATGATAGAGACCGATCTGTATCATAATGAGTTCAGGTTTCAGGTTCGTCAAGCTTTATTCCTGACTAAAACGACAGTGCTGCACGTCACTTCTGCAGCAAAATCCATGATGACGAACGGCCCCTGGAAGGTCCTGTTTCAAGATTGATGACCGCCGACACGAAGGTCCGAAATCGAGTCGGGAGCGGTCATGTTGTTCTGTGGCGCTGTATGGTCGCTCTTTGATCCTTCCCGGCCAAACCCGGACAGTCCGCTTCCGGCCCCAAACTGGTCATGGCAATCAGGCTAGGTTCTTTGCGACGTCAACAAAACCAGCACCTTTGACAGGGTTCATTAACAGGGTCGAAGGTTCGATTCTCTTCAAGACCCTAACTGATCCGTTCTTCCTAGCAAGAGGCTTTGAAGAAGCAGGGCAGGCGACAACGAGCCGCTTCTCTCTCGGTTTCCAGCCTGCGTCCGCTTACAAGGACTCTGTCATTAAACGCAATGACCGACATCAAACTGAACGAACGAACCGTTCGGTCGTGCGCATTGTCCTAAGCAAAGTCCCCGATTCGGCCTGCTCGAAAGACGATCTCGGGTTCTCCCTCTTCGCCCACAACTGGATCGCCTCGGCGTTTCCATACAGCGACGCCCGCGTGCCGGGTGGCAAGATCCTTAGCTTCCTCAATGGCGGCATCCTCGGTCGCGGCAGGGCGAGGATCGAATGCTGGCACCGGTTGGCCGTGGTCGTCGAGATCGAATGCAAGGACATAGATTGATATAAAGGTTCCGGGCATTCAGTGTGCTCCTTGATAGGGGAGGAACGTCCTGAGAGGTGGTTCGGTTTGTCTGAACAGTTCCGGGCGTTTTGCTAAGTGGATTTTCGCCTCGATTATGCCGCCACCATCATTGGTGCCAGCGCGTTGAAGTAGGCCTGATCCGGTGTCTGCCGGTCAAGGGATGAATGTGGGCGTCGGCTATTGTAAAAGGTCAGATATCGGCCGATGCCAGCGCGAGCCTCGGACACTGTTTTGTAGGCGTGGAGATAGACCTCTTCGTATTTGATCGACCGCCAGAGCCGCTCGACGAAGACGTTGTCGCGCCATGCCCTTGCCATCCATCGAGATGGCAATCTCAGCCTTCTTCAGCCCGGCTGTGAAGTCGATGGAGGTAAACTGCGAGCCTTGGTCGGTGTTGAATATGTCGGGTTTGCCATAACGGGCCAGCGCTTCCTCGACCGCTTCGATGCAGAAGTCCGCCTCCATCGTGATCGACAGCCGCCACGACAGAACCCTCCGGCTGAACCAGTCCACGACGGCGCAGAGACAGACGAATCCCCGCGCCATCGGCACATACGTTATGTCCATTGCCCACACCTGGTTGGGCCGGGTGACCGCCAACTTTCGCAGGAGATAAGGATAGATTTTGTGACCTGGGGCTGGTTTGGAGGTGTTCGGGCGACGGTAGATCGCCTCGATGCCCATCTTCTTCATCAGCGTAGCGACGTGAAGACGCCCGGCATTCAGCCCTTCTCCTCTCAAAAGCCATTGTAACATCCGACTTCCGGCAAAGGGGTAGTCGAACCCGGACGACTACGAACGCGCGACTGAGTTCAATCGCTGCAGGCAGTCATCGATGACAGGCAGTGAGTGATAGATGGGGGGAGGGTGTCGGAGATTCAAGACCGTCTGAAGCATCTGTCGCTTGAATGGGTAAACCGAGGCAAGCATCGCAAATGCCGCAGCCGTCGTCGTCCATCGGCTGGTCCGCCCGCTCGCAACAGAGGCACACGACAGAGCATCGGAGCCGGCTTCTGTTTCCGCTCGGCATCAAGATTTCGATCGAGTCGTCCGATGCGATATTGATAACGGGATCCTGCATCGCAGCTACTCCAATGACCTCCGCAGCAAGAAATAAGAGCGGTTCGGCGCTTTGCAATAGCACGCTAGCGAGATCACGCGCGAGCGCGTAAGGGGATGGACTCTCCCGGCTTCACATGCTGTTCTGGCGCTCGGAGGGACAGGTATGGCATATGAGTGGGATCCTCGGCGCGCGAGACGCACTCGCCTAATCAGGCTTGTAGCGGCGGTCGCGATCAGCGCGTCGGCAATCACGGTGCCAGTCGCGGTCCTCTTGGCCGCCGCACCGATCTGACGGCGTCATCCGAAAGGACGATCGATGGCGCAGGACGATCCTTTCGAGCTTTCCCGCTTCGTTGCAGCACAAGACCGCGTCCTCGAGACGGTGCTCGCTGAACTCAGGGCCGGACGCAAGCAAACCCATTGGATGTGGTTCATCTTCCCGCAATTGCGTGCATTGGGCAGGTCTCCCACCGCGGATTTCTACGGCATTGGCTCTATCGAGGAAGCCCGGGCTTATCTCCGACATTCGGTACTTGCTGAAAGATTGGCGCGGACCACTGATGCGGTGCTCGGGATATCCGGCCGTTCCGCACATGAGATCTTCGGTTCGCCCGATGACATGAAGTTCCGCTCATCGATGACGCTGTTCAACGAAGCTGCCGTGGAGAACGAGGAACGATTCCGGCTTACTCTGGAGCGCTTCTTTGTCGGTGAGCCAGATCGTCGGACTCTCGAACTCATAGGCGGCGGCAACTAACCGCCGCGTGCCACACAGGTCGATCAGATCGCGCGAACGTCTTCCGCTTTCGACTTTCCGGTCTTGCGATCCTCGCCGATGTCGTAGCTGACCTTCGTGCCATCTTTCAGAGGCCCGCCTGACAGCACCGCCGAGACATGGACGAACACATCCTGCCCGCCATTGTCGGGTGTGATGAAGCCAAAACCCTTGTCCTGATTGAAAAACTTAACGGTACCCGTCGCCATGGTTATCCTCGTGAAACAAGCGGCGTCGATGCCGCCGGCAAATATTATGGATCGGCTGACATTGCCGCAACCATTCATCCTCAATAGCACAACCGTTTTCGGCATGCCCGGCCTTGTGCGGGGGCGGAATTTGCATTTCTGTGCGAGACATGTCTCTCTGCATATGAGCAAATGAATGCATCTGGAGCCTCGAACATTGAAGAAGCCGCATAAGAACTTTGTCGTTGAGTATAAGGGTGCGCGTCGAAAACCCACGCTGCAATCCAGCTCAATCTGGGGCAACGTCGATTTGCGCCGGTTCGCCGAGCACGACGGCAACGTCGAAGTACTTCGGATTGGCGGGCTTCGCGCCGATTCAGATGCGGCGATGCACGAGGTAGCCCACGCGCCCGCGTCGACAATAAATCTGCAGCGAGAAACAACATCGATCTTTTCACTGGAGGTACAGATGGCCGACGACCCGAGCATGTCCGAACAGGTGTCCACCGAGCCCGAAACTGCTCTGCAAAAGGTCCCTGAGCCCAAGAAGCGACGCCCGCGGACCAAGAAAGTGGCGTCGGAAACTGCAGCTTCTAACGCTTTGGTCGAAGCACCGGCTGTTAAGAAAACACGGGCGAAGAGGGGTAGCAAGAACGCCGCAACCGAGGTGACGCCGTCTGCCCGCCCTGGCGGACGCAAAGCCAAGAGTGCCGTCGAGGCGGTTGTCGGATCCGCCACGCAGGCTGTCTCGCCTATCACGGCTGCTGCGGAGATGGAGGATCTGCTTCAACTCGAGCAGGAAAATAATCGGTTGCGGAAGTTGCTTGCGGAAAAGCTCCGCGAGGAAAATACTATTCTTCGCAAACGACTCGGTCTTGACTGACCTGATGCCGTGGGATGGTTGGCTTAAGCGCCGACCATCCTCTTCAGCGCGATGTAGCTTGACCGCTGATAACGGGCATCTTCCTCTCCACCGCCCAATGGGTTGCGTACGACAGGATGGGAGTTAAAAAGCGATGGTAAAGTCGCCCTGGAAACTTCTCACCGGATTGCTGTCCCGGGGAAAGACCACGGATCAGCATGACGTTGGAAAAGCCAACATCACCGAGATTTCCAACGAGGTCGGAGGGCCTGGAGCCAATTCCAACGCTGCTGAAGCATCTATAGCGGGCGAGCCCGCACCTGAGCCGAAACCACCGGCCGCGTCGCAAGGTGGCGACGGCGAAGCCGCTGATCGTCAGGAGCCGTCGATGGCGGCAGAGCTGCCTGACTCTATGCCGGCCGATGAAGCGTCCACCTTGGCCCGGGGTCGCGCTGTGGTCGTCATAGGCGCCGAACAGCGAAATCGGCAGGATAGGATCCCGCGGGAGACCCGAAGGAAGGTCAAGGTAGAAGCGCCGGGTTATACCAAGGATGCGGAGTCGGCTGCCACGTTGGTGGAGCAAGTGGCGCCGAAGGCACCAGATCCAGATCGGGCGCTGAACAGTGAGATCCGAGAACTACGGTCCCAACTGGCAGCGAAGCTCCGGCTTCAAAATAATCAACTGAGGCAGATGCTTAGCCGTTTTGAACCGAAGTAAGTCTTGTGTCGATCCACCCATCGGCGCCGATGGTGGGGTCAAACACGACGCCGAAACACACCAGAAGTCGCCCGCCACGGGCAAGCTTGTGGACTGCCCGCTCATGGTGGCCAACAGCGTCCACTTCGCAGTTCCTGAGACTATGAGCCCGACGACGATCGAGCCGCTGATCTACCTCGCCGAGAAGGGGTTTTGAATGCTTTTCTGCCGCCCTTTGCCGTCGATCAACAGATCTCCGACAGGTCTCTGGCGTCGCCAATGGACGACTTCATTCGCAAAACAAGGGAGTTTGCCGCGCTCTGGCCGGCCAGCCGTCAGCTGTCGCCGAGGATCACGGCCTTCGCGAACTTTCTCACGGAGCATCTCCTTTTCGACGATACGGCTAGCTTACGTGGGGCGCCGTGATCCTACGCGCCCGTGATGCACGTAGCGCCAACTCACGCCCACACCTTTGAGGTCGCAATCTCCGACCTCGGCCCTCGTCATTCGGAATCTGCATGAGCAACGACTTGGTTACGTCCCTGAGCCTTGGCGGAGTAGAGAGCCTCATCCGCTTGGCGCTGAAGGTGCTCTGCGGAAATACTTTTACACCGCTTTGTCGTCGCGAGACCAATGCTCACGGTAATATTGGGCATGACGCGCGACAGAGGGTTAGGGAGAGACGCGGCCTCGACCCGTTTGCGGATGGTTTCAGCGACCGCATAGGCCGCATGTTTGCCGGCACCCGAGAGCAGGATCAGAAACTCCTCGCCTCCGTAACGGGCCACGTGATCACGATCATCTCTGAGGCTGCTCTGAATGATGCCAGCAACCTTTACCAGACCGCGGTCCCCCTCGGCATGGCCGAGGCTATCGTTGAGACACTTGAAATCGTCGATATCGCACATCAAAATCGCAGCGCCCCCTGAATTTCCCGCTTCTTGCCAACAGTCGTCCAGGGTTTCCATCATCGAGCGTCGGTTCGCGACGCCGGTCAACGGATCGGTTCGGGCAAGCAGTTCGAGTCGCGCATTTGCGTCAGATAGGTCGGTGAGGCGACTGCGGTCCCGCAACTCCAATAGGAAGGTCTTGTGCGCCAGGATCGTCGCAGTTCGTCGCGCCACCAGCGTCGCACCAATGCCGCTCGCGAAGAAGAGCGTTCCTGCAACTGCACTTCCAAGCTCGATGTCCGGGTTCCTGAGCTGAAACAGCAGGTAAATACCGATGGCATACGCGCCAATCACCATCGCCCAGCGCAGAGGAACCGGAAAGATGACGATAGCGGTCACGGCGACGAAAAGCATGATCGTCAAATGCCGCTCGTAAAATTCGCCGCCTGTCGCAACGCCTACCAACGCAACAGACACCAGAATAAAGAAGACGCCAACCAGGAGAACGGTTGCTTGCAGCCACCTAGCCCTTTGCTCGCGAAAAACGACCGCAACGGTTACGGCCGCGGGGGGAAGGATCGAGGCCGGTAGAAGCATTGACATGACGGTCCCGGCCGGGAGGAGGAACGCATTGAGGCACAACGTCAGGACGTCGAGGACGATCACCCAGATCATCCAAGCCCGGATGATCTTGGACATCTGCGGCCACGTGCGCTCGCGCAAAAGGCGGGAAAGCTCGATGTTCAAGCGAATGTCGCGGGTTCGGCCGCCAAGTTGGCGCTCCACTTCTTCGGTAGTGAATGCGCTGAGCCGTGCAACAGGCTTCGGCGGCAGTGAGCCTGCCGATTTTCCAGAAGCAGGTATCGGTTGTTCCTCCATCTCATCGACTTAGGACGCACGACATAGGAAACAAGAGCGGGCAAGGTGCAGGCGTATAAAAGGGTTTGCGACATCTAAAAAAGACCGTGGCGCGTCGGAGGCTGACGCGATATGTGCCAGATCGAACGATGCAATCGAACCGTGCGGTTTGCTGGCGACGCGTAAAAGCATGCCGAACTTTTCCCCGATCCGGAAGACCCGAGGAAGGGCACCATCGCCGGCGGCCCCAGGGTTGGGCGCGACCGTGATCTCCGCGCAGCTCTTTAACGCCTACAAGGCCGAAAAGAGGGGCTTCACGCTGCTCGACACCGGCTCGGCCGCCGGCCACGACGCGTCGCTGATCAAGGCCTATGAGCGACATCCTCTCAAAAGCCGCGCGCTATGCCGAGGGTGCGCGAACATAACGAGACGCCATTGCCACTTGCCGCGAATCTTGATCCTACCTCTCCAGCTTTGCCCGCAGTGCATCCAGTACCCTTCGCGCTGCCCCGATGTCGGCGATATCCAACCCGTCCGCAAGTTGCTCCACGAGCGGACCGTAGAGTGTGAGTTCGTCGTTGTAGGTCTTTTTCCCCTTGCTCGTCAGGACCACGAGCGGTAGGCGTTTGTGATGAGGGTTCGTCTCAAACGAGACGATGCCGCCCATAGACGACCACCCGGATTTCGGGTCGTTCCTCATAAGCCAGGACACTGAGCTGGAAGGTCTGCCAACCCTTTGCTTGGGAGTACAGTTCCTTGCGGCTGTCCAGCCGGGCTACGGCGGGTCGCATAAGTTCTCATTCGGTTCGATCTTAGCGTACGCTTTCGCACTCCTCTTGTTCCGCCCCCCTATAGAGCCCGTAACGGTCAATCTATAATGACGTGAGCGCCTTCGGCGGTTAACCGCGCCAGTCCTTCGCTCATCTGACGGATCTGTTCCGCCGTATGACCCAGCCAGTTCACAACCTCGCCGATGACCCGCAACGGGTTTTGCGATCGATACGAAAGTGTCGGATTGCCCGGAAATTTCTTGTCGGTCACGTTCGGATCATCGAACCACGCGCCGGTCGCCTCGACGATATAGATGCGTCCCGGTTTTTCACCCGCGGCCAATTCAGCGCCCCAAATCGCCGCGTCCATCGTGCCTGTGAAGTATACCCATGACAACTGCGTGTCGGCGGCGAAATTCGACGGGTATCCAACGGCGACCATGTCCCCAGGCTGCAGATCGGCACGGGTGCCGTGAAAAAACGATTGCGAAAAAGTGGTTGCAGCTGTCGACATTTCCCTGTTTCCTTTTTTACACACGTGATGCTTGCTGGCCGTCTTCGCGTCATTCCATGACCTCAAGTCCAGGCAAGCAGGTCGCTATAGCTGTTGAAAAACTCCGGACGTCATCGCCCAACTCGGTTATCGAGCGTGTTGACCAAGTCGATTGCCGGGGTGGCCGCCGATCAGACTTCTGCGGCGTCATTCACTTTAGCGTACGTCTCTTCGCCAATGTGACATGTTTTCGCAGCACTCATGGAAGCTGCGAGCCGAAATAAGAGCTTCGGGCGTCATTCCTGTCCAACTGTATGATGAGCCACAAATATCCCTTCGGGGTCGTAAGCTTGCTTGGTGGAAAGTAGGCGTGGGTAGTTTTCACCCCAAAAGGCGCTCTTCCAATCCTGCTCGAAATAATCACTTTCCGCGAGGTAGGAGCCACTTGTAACCACGTGCTCTTGGAGCGCGGCCATTGCGGAGGAAACATGGTTTGCGTCCTGTTTCGCCCGAGCATAGTCCGGCTCATGGCCTTCAACTCCCGGATAGGCAGGTGGCCCCTCCGAGGCACAGATGGCGAGTGCAAACGCTTCGATCGCTGCCGGGTTGATGGCGGTTTCGGCCGCTGCTCTCACCACATCCTTCGACGCGCCTGCCAAACCCTTGTTCGTGTGGAGGGAGATGCTCCAATGCCGGCTCGCGGCCAGAAGCCCATCGGCAAGTTGATCTCGTTGATGCATATCGAGTAAGTCTGCGGACAACCAGGCGGAACGATAGGCGTGGATGACCTGGCCTGCCTCCTCGCGGTTTCCGGCCCAATAGATATTGTACTTGTTCGCTCCGGGGCGGTTGTCAAAGGACACGACTCCCGGGAGCGTTCTCAAGAATTCTCCGTCCCAGAAAGACCGGGCTGGTACGGCTAGCACGGTTGGACTGGAGATCAACCGATATTCATCTCGGGAAGCGACCCAATCGAAAAACGGTGCCCAGCACGATTCCACTTCCGTCCGGGTGAGGTTTTGAAACACCATGGAGATCGACAATGTGTTGTCTGGCCGAAAGCGGATCTGCTCGCCCCAATGGGGGCCAAAGAGGGTTTCAGCATAAAAAGCTAGCATCTGTCCTATAAGTGCCCGAAAGCTTGTATCGGAAGCGGCGCGAATATCGAGCAGAAACGCGCCGAATGTCGCCGGCAAATCGTATGTCTGCAATGTCAGCCTTGTTACGATCCCGAACGTTCCACCGCCCCCGCCCTTAAGTGCAAACAACAGCTCCGGATCCTGGTTAGCGTTGACGGTACGGATGACCCCGTCCGCCGTAACGATCTCTGCTTCCAGCAAGCTTGCGGCAGCTAGACCATAACTCTTGGAAAAACTCCCGAAACCGCCGCTTTGCACCAGGCCAGCAACACCCACCGTCAAACAGCCCCCGCCTTGCACGTAGCGCCCACCTTCCACGGTGACAGTACGATAGACTTCGCCCCAGAGAGCGCCAGATCCGATCGAAACGGCTGGGACTGGTTCGGCAGTCGAGTGCTTAGGCACGAACCCATCATGCAATGTAATCTCCTTCATCCGGCGTGTTCGGACGAGCAAAGAATTCGCCGCGTTCGAGCAGCCTTTGTAACTGTGGCCGCCGCCCTTGACGATTAAACGTATCCCATTCCGTCTCGCAAACCTGATTGCGGCAGCGATGTCTTCTGCGGACTCCGCCTCGACCACTCTTTTGCTCGGCTTGGCAAACCAGGCGCCAACCCACCCGGACGTCTGCGTCAAGCCGGGATGATCGCTCAAAAAGAATGGATTGCGGATAGATTGGAATAGCGTTCTACAGGCGACGCCATCGGGTTCCCGGAGGCACACAGCGAACGGCCACTTTACAGGTTGCAGTCGATCGCCCAGTTCGTGCGACAATTCATACCAAAGGTCTGCAGATTTCGGTTCCTCCACCGCCCCCATGGAAGGCTCTGCCAACGAAGGTAAAAAGCCGCTTGCGAGAGAAAAAACCGATATGCCGGATTTTAGAATCGATCGTCGGTTCAACGAAAATACCTCCTGTGGTACGTCATGCCCTATTACCGACCGCAAAGCAGGTTGGAATCATGGCTGGTGCGAGCGGTGGACTGGCTGGTGCAGGCGGGTGATTGATCGGACCAAGGATGGCTTTGGCAGCAGAAACGTCGATGTTCCGGCAATATTTTGCGCAATCGAAGCGATATGCATGGGCTGGCTATGCTGCTTTGTTAATAGCGATTGCTTTAGTTGGGGCTACATCGACTTGGATCAAGCATGCGAGCGATCCATTTGAGCTCTGGCCACTGCTGGCGGACGAGCTCACGAGTGTCCTGGTCATACTTGTTCTGACACCAGCGATCGTTCTTGCGACCGTATATTTGCGCCCGGTTTACCTCAATTGGCTGAGAGTTTTTTTTGGACACCTTGCCGGCTTTGTCGCGTTCAGCGTTCTTCATGTCACAGGCATGATCCAGTTGCGGCGCGCCATTTATCCGCTTTTTGGAGCGCATTATTCAGGCGACGGCAGCCTGTGGCTGACAACAATCTACGAAGGGCGCAAGGACGCACTGGCCTATATTGCAATAGTGATCTCAGTAAACGTCCTGATGCGCCTATCCACGTCCGAGTTGACGGCTACGAAAGAGGACACCGACACCCGTAAGCCAATCAGGATCGCGTATCGCAATGGCGCGGTTCAGTACTGGATCTCGGCGGACGAGATATTTTGGGTCGAGGCTGCGGGAAATTATGTCGAGCTGGTCCTGGAGTCGCGACGCGTCCTCCAGCGGCGATCTCTCCGGGCCTTGGAGATAACACTGTCCGAGGCGCGTTTCGTAAGGATACATCGCAGCCGCATTGTCAATTACAACCGGATTCAGTCAGTCGTCAGCAAAAGCAACGGCGACTTCACGTTGGTTCTGACCAACAATGAAGTGATCGCAGGAAGCCGCCGGTTTCGGAATTTGCTTCTCAAGTTTGCAAATGGAGATCTTGAGGCGCGCTGGCAAAAAAATGGGGTGTCATCCGAATAGGATTTCCCCTATGCTATACATATACATATATCGCGCGCTCCCAATTTCCGGCAAGATCTCCCTATTTACGCCACCGCCCGTCGCTTCTGAGGTAGGAAAAGCTAGAGCCGCACATGCCGATCGTGCTCGGCAATTGAGCTCAGAGAGCGTTGTTTTTAAATTGAGCCGCGCCCGCTGAGCGGATGGCGCATCTAGGCAGGTGCGCTCCTGGTCTTGATGGCTGGACGCGGACCTGTTAACATGGAGCGGAAAATCTCCGTCCCAGGGCACGACCCGAGCGCCGCACATACACCGCGGCCAGCGTTACCGTTCGTTAACCATGATCCGCTACCTTGGGATTCCCGACGCGATCTCCTCCCTAGGCGTCGATGAGAAAAACTTGGGCCGTGAGATTTTGTCTCCGGCCCTTTTTCGCTTAATGGCGAAACTCGCAATTCCACTACCCGACGCCACTGGTCTTCTGGAAGAAGCACGCATTCCAATATTTATGCTAGACCTGCGGTGCTGCCACTGGGGATTTCAATGCAAGACGAGCCTAGGTATCAAATCACCTATACCCTAACCAAATGGGATTATGCTGCGATGGCGCGGGCGCTCACGCGCCGTCCATGGCATCGCAGCATCGTCACGATGATTCTGTGGTTGTTATCCGTCTGGTGCCTTCTGGTCCTCTTCACCGATCTCTACAATCCGGTGACCGTAATCAACGCCGTTGCTGAAAGCAGTTCCTGGCTCTGGCTTCCTGCTTGCCTCCTCGTCGTGGCTTTCTTCTCGCTAGCCACGCACTGGCTGTCTTGGGGAGCATCGTTTCTGTACTATAGGCAGATCGCATCCGCTGACGCGATCATCACCGTAGGTTTGAACGATGACGCCATTCGTGTCAGTTCGGACGTGGCGGATTCGACTGTTCCATGGGCGACCGTAAAACGGATCATTCGGGAGAAAGATTATTTGATGTTGCCGATATCGAAGCGGGAAGCCTTCATTCTGCCTAGACGCAGCTTCGAAAACCAAAAGCATTTTGAGGACGCCTTTCATTATGCGAACGAAAAAATATCGGCAGGACCGGTCGGCGCCGGGTGACGGGGAGCAGTAGCTTCTTCAAGACGGGTGGGTTTCTTGTGTGCCTTTTCGTCCGTCCCTTCCTTCCTACCCCACGAGTAACCTTTACAAATCGCCTCTCTGCCCGCGGGCGTGAGCCCTCGAAGGGGGCTGCTTGCTGACTATGACTGCGGTCGCCAAGCCGTTTGTATCATCGCTGCCTCGTTGCCGCGCCAGACTGGATATTGGAGTGGCTTTGGCTAAGATATATGCATGCCTCGCCGCTATCACGCCGGAAACTGTTCATCCTGTCGCCAAGCGCGACTGTTTCTGTTTCGCAATCTCGTGACAGATGACATTTACGCACACCGCGAAGAGTGTGAATGGGGATACCTGACCCCGGCGGAGATCGAGACGAAGGGCGGATTTCTCACTCTCCTGGAAGAGTTCGACGCCGACTACGCTGGGAGCGACGCGATCTCCCGGAGCGTCTGGGCCAATTACAAAGTCGTTGCGGTTGATGACCAGGATGAAACATGAGATCGCGGCAGGGCTAAAAAAAGCCAATGCGGCCGACCCCGATCTCTAAATGCAGCAGCAGCCGCTGTGATAGCAATGACCTCCAGCAGATGACGTTGATCGTAACCAGCGGCCATCATGCCCCAGCTACTTGCTTCTTTGACGTGCCCCCGTGTCTCTATGAGGTCTCTCGCCTTAGGAGGACAATGCTGCGAGACGTGGATCATGTAGCGGCGCTGCTTTGCGGATGAGCTTCAATGCCGCCTGCGCGTCTGCGCGAGCCGTTAGTCGGCGGACACTGAAGCTTGTCACAATAGGGGCACACCGCAACCGGGGACGTCTCGTTCGCTACAATCGCAACTCTTCATCGGAGCGCCTCCTATCATGAATGGGCGAAGCGGCCGAGTCCTAGTTGATTAAAGAGGACGCTCTTGCGGGGGCTTTTCTTTCCACTCAGTTGGCCTGTGCCCCTCAGTCGGAACCGACCCTAGTCCGGAACTGCTCTTGCCGCCTTCCTCCGGCGTCAACATCACATTACGAAGTTCTCAAAGTCGATCATCGAACGCCCGTTACAGCGACGGCCTTGGTACCTTTCCCGCTCGCGGCGATAGGAACACCTAATCCAATGACCAGTTCCTCCTCACCCTGCCGATATAGGCAGCAAGTTCGTCTGGCGTACCACTTGGGAAGGCCTGCTTAAGATAAGTAGGCATACTGAGTCCCTACCACCCGCGCGATGTCCTACAGCATCGACGCGCTAATCCGGTCAGCGCCGCGCTCATATTTCTGGACCTACTGGAAGGTAATGCCAAGCTTGTCGCTAAGCGTGGCCTGCGACATGCCCAACTGAGCGCGACGCATCCGCAGGCGACGGCCAACGTAAACATCGGGTGTGGGCCTTCTTCTTTTGATATGCGTCTGGCCATCGATTTCCTCTCTCCGCGCTCCAGCGGCGCACCCGCCTTCGTAGCAAGCATATGACTGTCATGGGACTTTTGGAATTGCACCGCGGTGCAATAGGATCGGGGGGCCGGTGTCGTTTCTCGGCGAGCGACATTCGACCGCTCTAAAAGGCCTCGCCTGCGTGTCGGTCGTGCCGTAGCGATTCCGATCTCGAGCCACAGGCAGCCACTTGCCTAGCGATCGGTGGCGCCTTGGCCCGCAACATCGTCTAGGCCGGAAGCGCGCTTCCCGCTTCTATTCCCGGATTTCGAAGTTGAAACACCAAGTAAAGCACGAACCAGACAGCGGTCGCCCTCGGCATGTCCGAGACTATCGTTGGTGTTCGTACTTCTCCGGAAACGCTAGACGATGATTCAGGCGCGATATCGATCGCGTCGGAAACATTGCTGCCGTTCCATCCATCCTGGATGTCGTCTTTCCTACCGACTGATCGGCAGGAGTGGACCATCCCACGGTCATCCGATGGAGAACGTTCGTTGAGAGCGCCCAGCACATGGCCGGCGATCAGCACCTAGAGGACGACCTTGAGTTATCGGCGTGCACGCCGCCGGCGCCATCATAGCCCAGATAGTAAGTGGCCATCCCCGTGACCGGCGTCGCGATCAGAAGACCGTAAAGAAGCACTGGGCTATCTTCCCTACCACGCTGAAGATGGCGGGTTCCTGTGGCGATGACGGCGGAACGTCTTGGACAAACCGAAGATCCAGACGGAGGACGACGATCAGGATAGTGGTCCCGACATAAGCATGGATTTTGGCGCTGCCGACCTAATCCGCTGTTGCCGACCCGGCACGTTCGATACTGCGGTTCTATCCTTCCATCCCATCGGGAAGCAGCAGATTGAAGAAAACCAGACTTGCCGTCAGCGCTGGCATCAGACGGCCCAACCCAACCGCCCGTACAGAAAGTGACGGCCGCTTACCAGTAGTAAGAGTCCTCATCGGCACAGCGCTCTGGGGACAACGCGCCATCCTTCGCTTCGCGCCACCAAACCTTAGCGACCGATCTCGAATAATCTTCCGCTTCCATTCCAAAGGCGCTGCGCCCCGCGCGATACCAAAGGCGCACCCGATCTTCAAACCGCTTGCAGAACTCTTCTTCAGACATAGGCAGAGGCTAACACGGACGCTGAATTTCGCAAGATGGCACTCCCCGTGCCCATCCGCCGCACCAAGCCCGAGGCCGCTTAGAGCGGATATTTCAGTCTCAGTTTCCGCTCGCAGCCGATTGCCGACCGGTGACGCTGTCGATATGGATGACGAAAAAGACCGGCACCACCGTTTTGCCTGTTTCTGGAACCGTGCCCAGCTTCATAGCGCCCGGCTCCCACCAGTTGCTTCGCTTTTCCAGCAGCGACCAGGCATGAAGCCGTTCACCGTGCCATTGTTCGTTGTCCGGGAATTCTTCATAACGTCCCTCGACGACGACGCTTCGCCAAGCCTCGTTGTTGTCGATTTCGCCCACCTGGATGCAGACCAGTGGGTTGGCGCGCAGCCAGTCGATTTTCTGCCCGGGCATGGAGAAGGCATAGAGGCTGGGCGATTCAAACGCATACTGGATTGGTACGACATAGGGCCGATTATCCTTGGCGCAGGCAAGATGGGCAATGTGCCCCCGCGCAAGGACGTCAACGCAGTCCTCGCTGGTCATCTCTTTCAAATTCATCGGATTTCCTTCTGGGACATCACTAGCCCTTCGGGAATGATAGCACGGATCGCGACCTCCTTTTTCGAAATCGGCGCCAGAGATCAGTGGCTCTTTGCAGTCACCAGCACCTTCATCGATGAACTCTAGGATTATTCCTATGACATCGGAAAGTGACGCCAACCCACCCCTCGCACCGAATGTAATAGGCCGCTTTGCGCCATTACGGCAGTCATTCCGACGGCCTCGCCCATTCACCATAAGCGGACATCGCTATTCCAGCGGTCATCAAGGTGATTGGAGCCACGCAGCACAGATTGGGAAGCGGGCGCAGTGACGTGGATCTCTGTTCCGACATCCGAAGCCGACTAATGGAAGCCTACCGTCAGGTTATCGATGGGCGCTCGAAGACCCGTGACGAAGCCGGGCAGTTCACGAACTTGGAGGAAAACGAACGCAGCTTGCGCTCGCAGCAATTGACGCGGAGTGTGAAGAGTTCCAACGTCTCGGCCGAACACAAAAACTCCCGGGGGAGATGGTATCCAAACTTGTGCGGGAAAATTGACCTTCTTGATGTGCGTTTCAGCGAGCCACCCGTGGACGTCCTTGTGGAAGGGTGGTCATTCCCGTGGCGCGGTAGGATCTCGCGGCTCTTCGATCGCCTTGGCAAGACGCTCGAGTTCCTGCGAATAGCAGAACAGTGCGAACAGGACGAGCAGGATTTCGAACGCTCCCAACGCAATCCGTTCAAACGACGGCAAAGCATCCAGCTCCGGGACGTGACGGAAGAAGAGCGCCGAGAAAAGCGCTCCCCCGAAAAAGAAACTCACGCGGCTTGCAAATGAACAGACATGCGCAACGAAAACGTTGTGGAACGGCGCAACGACGGGAACCAAGTTCAGCCTTGTCCAATAGCAAGCGTGGAGCAGCGCTGCGCTGCAGATAATGGCAATCTGCTGGGAGAGCCTCAACTCCTGTTGCTCACCCAGATGTGTGATGATCTGGTGGAACAGTGGGAAGACGATCCAGAACAACGCCATGGCAGCGACAGTCTGTCCAATAACCAGCCCTGCGTAGGCCAATCCCGACGGCTTCAAGTTCTTCTCTTCCACACCAACTCCGTTCTCAACAGCCGGACGCGACGTCTTTTCCTAGGAACAGCCGCGGCTATACAGGAATTTCTCCACCGCCTCGAACGCGTTGGCCGGATACAGCACCGTCGATATCCGCAATCACGTCGGTGAGCGCAAGATCTGAGTTCGCCTGGGCGATATACGACCCAAGGAGGGCACAGCTCTTGTCCTCACGGGCGATGCGTGAGGCGACCGCCTCGACGAAACCCGCACAGCAGCCCTGCTGTTGGGGGTCCTTGGTGTTCATGCACATCGTCTGCAGACTGGCGAATGTCGGCTCGGCCGACTGGGCGGGCGTGATCGCGACCGCCAATAGGAACGCCGCCAACATCGTGACTTTCATGAACTTACTCCTCTCTATTGCTGCTTTTCAAACCGCCCGAAACCTGTCGGAGTTGCTGCCAAAGCAGCGCGGTCGTCAAGAGCGCGTAGCCGATCGCTATCGCAACGAACAGGATCCGGGTCGAGAACGATTCCGCCGCGCTCCCCGGCAGCGGCGAGACGCCGAGGCCGAACAGGATCAGAAACGTCGTCAACGCACCAGCATGGACCTTCGCATCCGCCGACCTTGCGGCAGCCCGCCCGCCCAGCAGAAGGCTGGCGACCAGCACGATGACGAACATCCAGAACAGGCTGGGCCGGATCGTCAACACGCCGTAGGCGATCGAAGCGACGATGCCGCCGAAGAGGTTGACGATCACGATCCCAAATGCCGCCTTTCCACTCGCCGCGACATCGAGCTGTCCGAGCAACGATGCCACCGTGATCGGTATGACGGCCGCGGACGTCAGGTTGTCGCTCGTCAGGCAGATCGCGACCGTTGACAAGAGAATGACCGCGTTGGCCAGCGCTCGAAGGTAATCTGGAGCCGCGGTTGTCGGTTGCGGCGCGGTCTCCGCGATGGACGGGGGTTCCGGAATGACGACATACGCGAGCCACATCATCACCGCGCCGCCCAACACGCCGCCGACAAGGATCGATAGGGTTGATGCGGCCAGTTCCTTGTTGAGGATGCCGAGCAGGGGCACGATCACCGCGACGACAAGGACGAGAAAGACTGCAGCCCCGCCCTTGCCAGCAGTCTGGGCGACGAAGCAGGAGAAGTAGATCAATCCCAGCAGTAGGAGGAACGTGGCCGGACGGTCGCCGAACCATGACGTCAGCACCATCATGAAGACACCGACGGCAAGAATGACAACCACCATTCCAAGCGTCTTGCCAAGCGGCATGGGCTGAGAACTCGACAGCAGGAACTGGGCGGCGAAGAGCGGGCCGAGGAAGGGAACGAGCGCGCCGGATGCGACCGAGATCACGAAGAGCACGGAGACCGCGAGAGCGACCCGCAGTCCCTTTCTCTTCTGCTCGGCGATCAGGTCCTCAACCGACATAGGTCAGCACGGACATGATGCGGATCCAGAGCGATCCCCAGGCATTCGTGACCGGATGATCGCCCGTATAGATGACGACCGTCACCTGCGAGCCGTAGCGCACGCCTTTTGGCCGTCCTTCGTCTAGCGTCAGGCGGACGGGAAAGCGTTGCGCCTCCTGAACCCAGCCGCTGTCGGTCCGGATCTTGGGAAGGCCCGTCGTCGGATCGGTGTCGTTCTGCGAGACTCCGAGGCCGACACTCTCGACCGTGGCGGAGAACAATTTTCCGGGCAGCGCATCGAACAGCACCTCGGCCCGGTTTCCGATCGCGGTCTTTTCGAGGCTGTTCTCCTTGAATGCCGCCGCGATCCAGATGGTGCCAACATCGATGAAGGTCATCGCCGACTGTCCGGAGCCAACCACCTTGCCGATGGAAAGCTGAAGGTTGGTCACGACGCCTGCGGCCGGAGCGCGCACGGTCGTGTGAAGCAGGTCGAGCCGCGCCTCCTCCAGAGCCGCAAGCGCTTCCTTGAACTGCGGATTGTCGCTGCCTGCGGGACCGAGATCCTCCTGCGCGGAAAGCAGGTCAGCCTCCGCACCCTTCATCGCCGCTTGAGCTTGTTCGAACACCAGCTTCGCTTCGTCGAGCTTCACCTGCGCGTAGACCCCGCGTTTGGTAAGTTCGGAGACGCGCCCCAACTGTTCGCTGGCATTGTCGCGGTTCGCCTGTGCCTCGACCAGACGGGCCTGCACTGCATCCACGTTTGCTGTCGATGCTCCGATCGTCTGGCCAACGCGAGCAAGGGCAGCCTCGGCCTCGGTGACGGCAATTTCGTATCTGCTCGGATCTATCCGGAAGAGGACCTGATCGGGTTCGACCGCCGAATTGTCCGTGACGTTGACCTCGACGATACGCCCGGTCACTTCCGGCGCGATGCCGACGACATAGGCCTGGACCTGTGCCTGCGAGGTCGACGGTGTCCTTCGCTCCATGAAGACGGAGAGCACGAAGAGCACCAGTGCCAGAAGCACGATGACGAGCGCGACCCTGCGCAACGGATTTGCAGAGGGCGCTGCGGCGGCGGGTTCGGTGAGAAGTTCTTCAGACACGCTGCGTCCTCACTCTGCGTTGGAGGCGTAGACCACGCGGCTTTCGCGGACGAACAGCGCGCGGATCTTCTCCCAGAAATTCCCGCCGAGCACGAAAAAGCTCGCGATGAACATCAGGTCGCCGAGCAATTGAAGCTGCCAGAGGTTCGGGCGCAGGCCTGGTGCCATCGCATCGACATAGGGTTCAAGCGATGCCGATATCAGAGGCAGGCAGAACATGACGAGGCCGAGATTGTATCGCGTCCGGCTGACGCTGGTATCCGGGGACAACTTGAAGACGCCGAAGATCTTGCTCTTGAGCTGCTGGAAGCCGGACTTGCCCATGACTGCGATGACGAGAAGCAGCAGCACCTTGTTGACAATGAAGATGATCCCGGTGACCGCGGCGATCCGCGTGCTCGGCACGCCAGCCCAGGCAGCGAGCGGTACGCAGAGCCACATCGCGATGGCTAGGCAGACGAGCGCGATACCCAGCTTGAACCGCCAGGTCGCAGCCGTCGGATCGAGGACTGTTTCCATATTTACTGTCATTACTTGCTCCCTGTTCATTGGCCGCCGCTTTCGGGCAGAAGTTCTAAATTGCGGTCAGAAGACCTGCCGCCGAATTGATGCGTCCAGATTGAAGCCGTGCGTCACAGTTCAATGCGTCCAGCCGTAAATTACGCCCGCCCGGAGTCAGCGTTTCGGGAACGGCACGACGGAGGCGTCAAGGGTCGTTTCAATCTCACGAGCCAGCTCGTCGACAAGGACATTGTACTCGGCGATGCGTTGTTCACGCCGCGGAACCGTCGATGTCGACCATTTGCGAAGCTCGGCTTCAGCCGTTGCCAGGTCGGCACACATTTCCCGGAACCCTTCGTCGCGAGCTGCCCGGTCACTGATAGCGCGGCTGCGGTCTGGAAAGCGGCGGACGGCTGCATTCGTATCCTCATCCATCTTCTTGATTTCTTTCTGCTAAAAGAATAGACCGGAATCCACTGCTGCAACGTGTCCCTGTCGAGACAGTCTGCTTTATCAAGGCGCTTTTGGGGAGTATGTTACTGTAACATACATGTGGTAGACGGGGTGTGTCTGGGGACGGGAGCAGGCAATGCAGAACTCGGGCACAATAGGTCGTCGTGAACCGCCCGGCGCTGAAGACATCCGCGTCCAGCTCCAGCGTGTCGTCACCAGTTCCGAGTTTCCGAGTTTTGGCCGTGGTGCCGCCTTCCTTACCTATATCGTCGAGGAGACGCTCGCTGGCCGCGCGACCCGCCTCAAGGGCTTCTCGATCGCGCTGGAAGTGTTCAGGCGCGACGAACACTTCACCCAGGAAGATCCCGTTGTCCGCATCGAGGCTGGACGGCTGCGCAGGGCCCTCGAGCGATATTATTTCGTGGCGGGGCAGACGGATCCGGTCCGCATAGACATTCCAAAGGGCGGCTATGTCCCGACGTTCAAATGGAGCACACCACCACCCTCCGAAGCGGAAGAGGAAGACGTCGTTGCGATGCCCCGGCACGGCATTCCACGGTCATCGCCCTGGCAGGCCATACAGACGCTGATGGTTGCGGGCCTTACAGTCGTGGGTATGCTCGGCGTGGCGGCCATGTCCTGGTTTTCGGCGGAATCCTCGCCCGTTGGTGCAGGGCTGAAGGCGATGCCGGACGAGCCCTCGCTTGTGATCGCGCCATTCGCGAACCTGGGAGAAAGCCCGGAAGCACGGCTCTACACTGTCGGTCTGACAGAGGAGCTACTGACGACACTGCCCCGATTCAAGGAGATCAAGGTGTTCGGCAGGGAGACGTCCAAGAGCCTCACGCCGGACGTCGACGTCGCACAGGTCCGCGAACAGCTCGGAGCACGCTATCTTCTCGCGGGTGCCGTCAGGGTCTCTGGCGATCGTATGCGGGTGAGCGCGCGTTTGGTCGATACTGGCGATGGCGCGATCCTGTGGTCGCAGAACTATGACAACGACATGCGATCCATCGACCTCTTCAAGGTTCAGTCGGATGTCGCCAGCCGTGTTGCGACCGCCGTCGCCCAACCCTACGGCATTATCGCCCAGGCCGACACCGCGCGGCCGCCACCCGACGATCTCGGCGCATACGAGTGCACGTTGACCTTTTATGCGTACCGCACGGAGCTCAGCCCCGAAAGCCACGCACTGGTCCGGAACTGTCTCGAGGCTGCGGTGGCGCGGTATCCGGGATATGCGACGGCCTGGGCGATGCTTTCGATGATCTATCTCGACGAAGACAAATATAAGTTCAACAGGACGCCCGGTGATACGACACCAACCGAGCGGGCGCTTCAGACCGCAAGGCGGGCGATTCAGATCGAACCTGCCAACACGCGCGGCCTCCAGGCGCTGATGGCTGCATTGTTCTTCGATCACGAGCCTGTCGAAGCGATCGAAATCGGTGAACGGGCACTGGCGACCAATCCCAACGACACGGAACTGATGGGAGAGTTCGGTACCCGGCTTGCCATCGCCGGACAGTGGGGACGAGGTGCAGCCCTTCTCGACCAGGCGATCGCGCTGAATCCCGGCGGCGGCGGCTTCTACCGGGGGAACCGGGCGCTGGCTTCGTACATGCTCGGAGAGACCACCGACGCCGTCATCGGAATACGGCAGTCGGACATGCAGAAGTTCCCGCTGTTCCATGCCGTCGCGGCGATCATCTATGCGGAGGCGGGACTGACGGCCGACGCAAGACGAGAGGGCGAGACCTTCGTGAAGATGCGGCCCGACTTCATCCCGAACATTCAGGCAGAGATGTCGTCCCGTGGAATGTCGCCTTCCGATCTGGCCCGGTTGATCGCTGGTTTGCGCAAGGCGGGTCTGAAGGTTTCTGATAGCTCGGAACCGATCGCGGCCGCATTGCCGGACGGCACTTAGCCCCGCCCGCGCTGAGGGAAAACTACACGTAACATACTGTATGTTACAGGCGCGCCGGAGCGACCCCAGCTAGTCTCCGACCGCCGCCGATGTCCGGTCGCGACGGAGATGCACATGATGGGCACGACATTCCAGAATGCCATGTGCGCCACAAGGCACGGCCTCTTGTCGACGGCGCCGGTTTTTTTGGTCTCGTCGACCGGAGCGGATGCGGGCGAGGCTGAGGCCAAAGACCTCCTGAAAAGGATGTCCAATTACCTCGGTGCGCAGAAGGCGATCTCGTTCTCCTATGATGCCGATCTCGAAGTCGTCACCAAGGACCAGCAGAAGCTTCTTCTGGCAAGCTCCGGCAGGATCGAACTCGGACGCCCGGACAAAATCCGCGCGACCCGTACGGGCGGATTTGCCGATGTCGAGATGAGCTTCGACGGAAAGACAGTCACCCTGCTCGGCAAGAATGCCAACCTCTACACTCAGGCCGAGGTTCCCGGCACGGTCGAAAACCTGATCGATGCGCTCCGCGACAAACTCGGACGCCCGCTTCCGGCGGCGGATCTGCTCCTTCCGAAAGTTTACGACGAACTGATGCGCGACGTGACCGACGTCAAGGACCTCGGTAGCGGCGTGATCGGCGGCGTCGAATGCGACCATCTGGCCTTCCGCACCGCCGAGGTCGACTGGCAGATATGGATCGCCCAGGGCGAGCGGCCTTATCCCTGCCGTTACGTCATCACCTCCACGAAGGTCGAGCAGGGACCGCAGTACGGCATCCGCATATCCGACTGGAAGACGGGCACCGAAGTTGCCGCTGCCGACTACGGATTCGACAACAAGACCGGAGCGAAACAGGTCGGCCTGGATGCGCTTCCAGACATCGACGAGCTACCTGACCACTTTGCCATGGGAGAAGCCAAATGAACGTGTTCCGGAAACTGAAGATCGCATTGCTGGCCGTCGTCGTCGGCCTGTTCGGCGTTGGAGGGGGCGAACAGGTCTCGTTCCCCGGCGTGTACGGCTTCGTCTCGAGCGCAGAGGCCCGCGTCGGTCGTCCGCTCACCCCTGTCAGCGTCGCGGGCATCGCGCGACGTACGACCCGACGGACCGTGGTCAGATGTGCGAGCGGTGTCTACAACTGCTGACCCATACCCGCGAATGATGTCGTCAATATAAGAGGGGCAGTCGTGAACACAGAAATACAGGGTCCTTTCAATTGGACGTTCATTAAACGACTGCTCCTCTGCGGGGTTCTTGCCGTGCTGGCAGGCTGCGGTGGGCATCCGAAGGACGTCTTGACCCCCGTGGCGGACACGGCTCCGCAGTCCCACAGGGTGGACATGTTGATCGCGACCACCCGGAGCCAATCGACCGTCCCCGGCGAGATGTTCACGGGCGAGCGGGCGCGGGCGCCGAACTTCGCCGACATAACGGTCTCCGTGCCTCCCGACAGCGCGCGCAAGGTCGGCGAAGTGTCCTGGCCGAAGAAGCTTCCTCCCAACCCGGCGACTGACTTTGCGACCCTAAAGGCTGACATGATCGATCTCGATGCCGCCAAGGCCTGGCTCAGCGCAACGGTCAAGAAAACGCCAGACGGCAGCGCGCTGGTGTTCATCCATGGCTTCAACACGAAGTTCGAGGACAGCGTCTACCGTTTCGCCCAGATTGTTCGCGATTCCGGCGTCCACAGTGCGCCGATCCTCGTGACATGGCCGTCGCGCGGCAGCCTGCTGGCCTATGGCTATGACCGCGAGAGCACCAACTACACGCGCAATGCACTTGAGAACCTGTTCCAGTATCTCGCCAAGGATCCCGAGGTGAAAGAGGTCTCGATCCTCGCGCACTCGATGGGCAACTGGCTGACGCTCGAAGCGCTCCGGCAGATGGCGATCCGCAACGGCAGCCTTCCCACCAAGTTCAAGAACGTGATGCTTGCTGCTCCCGATGTCGACGTCGATGTCTTCCGCTCCCAGATCGTCGACATGGGCGATCCTCACCCGCAGTTCACTTTGTTCGTCTCACGCGATGACAAGGCGCTGGCTGTCTCGCGCCGCGTCTGGGGCGATGTCGCGCGCCTCGGTTCCATTGATCCCGAAACGGAGCCTTACAAGCAGGAACTCGCCGACAACAAAATCACTGTCATTGACCTCACCAAGGTGAAGGCTGGCGACAGCCTCAATCACGGCAAGTTCGCGGAATCGCCGGAGATTGTCCGGCTCATCGGCGCGCGCATATCCGACGGTCAGACGCTGACGGACAGCCGGGTCGGTCTCGGGGACACGATTCTCGCCGCCACTACAGGCACCGCCGCGGCCGCGGGGAACGCTGCGGGGCTGATCCTCGCGGCTCCGGTCGCGATTGTCGATGCCGATACGCGTGACAATTTCTCGAGCCAGGTCGAGGCACTGGGACCAAAGGGTGTCACCCGCTCCAAAGCCCTTCCGCAGTGCCGGACCTCCGACTCCGTAAATTGCAGGAAATGATGGAAATGTTGTCTTCAACTCGTATAGCCGCCGTATTCCGCATGATCCTTGCAGGGCTTGTGCTGGTCCTTGGATTCCATCTTACGCCTCGATCGGCCAGCGCTCAGGCGGTGGCTCCAGATCCAGTCCAAGCGGAGAAAGTGCAACAGTTCCTCGACCTTGTCGAAGATCCGCAGGTCCGGGCATGGCTCCTGAGCGCCAAGCCTGCAGCAGAGGTCGCTCCTGCGGTCACTACGGATCAGCCAGTCTCATATGCAGGTTTCGCCACGACATTCCGCGCGCAGGCGGCACGGCTTCTTGAAGGACTCCGGGCGTTCCCGGCTGAAACGGGCAAGGCGGCAGCTCTACTGCAGGCCGAGCTCGACGCCAGTCGCAGCGCACGTCCCATATTCTTCGTCCTCGCCTTCGTGGCGGCCGGGCTGGCGGCGCAATGGTTCTTCTGGTGGATCAGCCGTGGCTGGCGCGCCTGGATCGCATCCCTGCAGGTCACGACCCCACGCGACAAGCTCGTCGCGATCTCCGTCAGGCTGCTCTGGGCGATTTGCTACGTTCTGGCATTCGCCTTGGGAAGCATCGGCTTCTTCCTAACCTTTGTATGGCCGCCGTTGGTCCGCGAAATTGTCGCCGGCTACTTGTTTGCGGTGGTGATTTTCCGGCTTGCACGCGTCACCTTCGACTTCCTGCTTGCGCCACCCGGATCGGCTGGCCTCGCCAACGCAGAGCGGTTCCGTGTGGTCCCGGTCACCGACCAAGCGGCCGCCCATTGGACGAAGCGGCTCGGCTACATCGTCGGCTGGTATGCCTTCGGCTCAGTCACTGTTCACCTTCTGACCACGCTCGGCTTTACCGACAATTCCCGGCAGGTTGCGGCCTATGCGTTGGGGATCGTTCTTCTTATCCTCGGCGTTGAGGCCGTCTGGAACCGTCCGGTGTCACACCATTCGCTGGAGCAGGCGGGACGCTTCAGCCGCATCGGCGTCCGTGCGCGCAACTGGCTCTGGACGGTTTATTTCGTCTCGCTGTGGCTGCTTTGGGTGGCGGGAATGATGAAGCCGTTCTGGATTGCCGTCGTCGCAGCGGCTTTGCCCGGCGCGATTGCCCTGACGCGGGCTTCCGTCGATAACCTGCTCAAGACCAATGTACTTGTCAGCGACACTTCGAACGATGACGTGCCTGCCGATGGGATTGTTGAGGGTGACGCGGTCACAGCCGATGGCACTGCCTCTGCGGAACCGGTTGCGGTTATCCAGAGCCAGCCAGGCGTCGTCTCCGTCATGGTCGAGCGGGGAATACGGGCTGCGCTGATCGTTGGTGCCATCGTCCTCCTGGCCAACGTCCTCGACATAAACCTGACGGGCATCACCGCCCAGGATTCCGTACCGCTCCGGCTAATGCGCGGGGCATTGAGCGCAGGTATCATCCTGCTGGTGATCGACCTGATCTGGAATATCGTCAAGGTGCTGATCGACCGCAAGCTCGGGGAGACGGAAACAGCCTATGAAGTTGGCAGCGACCGCGAACGCAGGCGCGCCCGCGTTCGTACACTCCTGCCGATCCTCAAGAACGTCCTGATGATCCTGTTCGTCGCCGTCGCGATCATGATGGCGCTTTCGGCGATGGGCGTCGAGATCGCCCCGCTGATCGCCGGGGCAGGCGTCGTCGGCGTCGCCATTGGCTTCGGCGCGCAGACTGTCGTGAAAGACATCATCAGCGGCATGTTCTACTTGCTCGACGACGCCTTCCGGGTCGGCGAGTACATATCGAGCGGCAGCTACAAGGGGACGGTCGAGTCCTTCAGTCTGCGCTCGGTGAAACTGCGCCACCACCGCGGCGCGATCTACATCGTGCCGTTCAGCGAGCTTGGCGCGGTCCAGAACCTCAGCCGCGACTGGGTCGTCGAGAAGCTGACCGTCACCGTCGGCTACGACACTGACGTCGACAAGGCACGCAAGATCATCAAGAAGATCGGACAGGAGCTGTTGGTCGATCCGGAGCTCGCGCCGATCACAATCGAGCCGCTCAAGATGCAGGGCATCGACAGCATGGGGGATTCCGGTCTGATCCTGCGGATGAAGTTCACCACGATTCCTGGCGAGCAGTTCACGCTCAAGCGGCGGGCGCTGATGATGATCAACAAGGCGTTTCACGACGCCGACATCAAGCCTGCGTTCCCGACGGTGCAGGTTGCAGGCGGTGACCGGAGCGCAGACGTTGCGGCCGCCGCCCAGCAGGCTTTGGCGAAACACAACGAGGCGATCGCTGCAGCGAACCTCTGAGCGCGAAGGGGCGGGTGTCATGAAGACCGGATTGATGGCCGCAGCGATCTGGCTGACCTTGGCCGCGGGCGTCTGCCAATCGGCGGAACTCGCGGATTGGCAGACAAGAGCGCTGCAGCAGGTCAAACTGAAGGACGGCGTGGTTAACGCCCGCTGGCGCTCTGCGGCCAAGAATGCGCTCTGGGTCAGCATGGACGCCGACAGATACCATGCCGATGGCTTCTCGCGTTTCGTCTGCGACATGCTGAAGGATGCGGGCGCGCCACCCGGAACGACCACGTCGGTCTCCGTGTTCGACCCGCTGTCGTACAGCAACAGCGGCTGGCCAATGGGAACGGCGGAGTGCCATTGATCGAGGTGGCACCCCTTCACCGAGTCACATCAATGCGCAGCAACCGCCGAGATGATCCCGAGCTTCCCAAGCCCGCTGACGAAAAGCTGCACAGCCACTGCCGTAAGCAGCAAGCCGAAGACGACCTCCGAAATGACGAGGCTGGCTGGCTTGATTCGTTTTGCCAGCACGTCGATATTGGTGAAGAGCACGTAGTCGAATGCCGCAACGAGCAGGATCAGGGCAAGAACGATCACGGCGCTGGCCACTGAGACGACCTCGCCGGAGGCAATGATCAGGACCGTGATGCCGACAGGGTTGAGCAGGTAGGGGACGGCGAGGGGAAAAACAGCGATCTTTTCCGGATCGACAGGCAATCCTAGTTCATCGTGTTTCTCCGCTGGGCCGGCAGCCATTTTCAGGGCGAGCAATCCGAGAACGATGCCGCCCGCGACGGCAACCGCTCCGCCCGTGATGTGCAGCAGCCGCATAAGCAGTGCTCCGGTCGCGAAGATGATCACCGCCGTTAACGTTGCCGTCAGGACCATCTGGCGGCCAATTTTGGCCTTGGTGGGGGCGTCGAAACTCTTGGTCATTTCAAGGAAGGGCACGAGGGCGATCTTGGGTCCCATGCCCACAAGAAGCAGAAGAAGAAGCTTGGCGACGAGCCCAGCGTCGATGACTGTGAAATCCATCCGAGTGTTCCTGTTTATCATCTCCGTCCAAAGGCGGAGGAATCTTCCGATCATGCGCGGCGGGTTCATTCGCACCGCGTCAGTATGCGGAAACTTCTCGGTAGCGGGAGTATGTTACAGTTGGTTACATGGTAATTCCCGGCCATGCGTTAGCGTCGTGCCCGGTTTGTCGGTAACGGCAGACGCCCCTAACCGTGTAGGTTACAGTAACATACTTCACATTTTTCGCACGTAGTTCACGATGCCCGCACTTGGAGATATCCCGGAGGGAACAGGCTGAACTGGCTCGCCCCTCCGACAACGTAGCGCTGATCGAAGATCCTCAACTTGATCGGCATGAGCAGGACAAAGGAGCATTGAGATGGCCGGACGGTATCGACTGCTAATCGCCACGGGCCTTTGCCTGTCGCTCGCCGGACTTCCTATGGAACGCTACGGATCGCCACCTGCGTTCGCCCAGGAGACGTCCGCAGCCACTCCTTCGGCCACGGACGATGACACCCCAGCTCCGCTGACCGAGGACGAACTCGAGATCCTTGTCGCACGGATTGCGCTCTATCCAGACGAACTCGTCGCACTCGTCTCGTCTGCTTCCCTTTATCCCCTGCAGGTCGTCGAAGCGGCCCGTTTCCTCGGTCAGATCAAGAAGAATGCCAAGCTAAAGCCGAAGTCGACATGGGACGGAAGCATCGTCTCGCTTCTCAACTATCCGCAGATCGTTACGATGATGAGCGACGACCTCGACTGGACGCAGTCGCTCGGGGCGGCGCTGACCTACCAGCAGAAGGACGTGCTGATTGCCATCCAGCAGTTGCGCGACAAAGCTGTCGCCGACGGCATCATCAAGACTGACGACAAGATCAAGATCAGCCAGGAGAACGACAACGTCGTCATCGTCGCGGCGAACCCGGAGAAGATCTACGTCCCGCAATATGAACCGGAGATGCTGTATCAGCCGGGCTATGTCGCAGCGCCGATTGCCTACTATCCGGAACCGTATCCAAACTATTATTACCCGACCGCGACCTTCTTCGCTGGCGTGGTGACGGGAGCCGTATGGGCCGCAGCCGTCGACTGGAATCGCTGGGGGGTCGCGGGCGGGCGCTGGAACGGCAATGTCGATATCGATTGCAACAACTGCTTCAACAACATCAAGGGCAAGGTGAACATCAACGATCTCGACTGGAAGAACGTCGACCGCAGCAAGATCAAGTTCGACAGGAACCAGTTCAACAACATCGACCGCACCGCCTTCCGCAACAGCATCCAGGCAAACGGTGATCGCAACAGGGCCAACATCGCCGGCAACGACCGCGTGACGAACATCCGCAACAAGCCGGGCAATATCAGCGTCAACGACGTCCGCAAGAGCAAGATCGATGCCGACAGGATCAACCGCAACAAGCCGGAGAGAAAAGCGGCGAAGGCCGCTCAAAACCGCAGGCCGGAAGCAAGACCGACCAAGGCCGCCGGGAACATCAAGCAGCGACCGAACGCCAAACGCCCAGTGGCGAAGGCTAAGCCCGCGGCACGGGTCGACAACCGCGCAAGGAAACCGTCCGCCTTGGGAAATGTGAACAGCGGCAGACGTACACAGATCCAGTCCAACCGCGGCAGGCAGGCCATGAGTGGTGGAAACCGGGGCGGCGGCAATCGCCAGATTCATCGTGGTGGCGGTCGTCGTCGTTAATCCCCAGGAACAAGGAAGACAGCCATGACCAGATCAGTCCGAAAAATGCTCCTGGGTTCGGTATTTGCAGCGATGCTCTTAGGAACCGTGCCGAATACGATTGCCGCCGAACCATCGGACGCCACCGCGATCTCGTCCTTCGCCTCTCCCACCGATCCGCCCGTGTTCGACACGCCGGAGCAGGCCATCGATGCCTTCAAGGCGGCGCTCGGAGCGGATGACTTCGACAGGTTCGCGACCCTGCTCGGCCTCGACGCAGCCAAGGCAAAGGCGGGCGAGGGCGTGATGGATACCTACGCGGAGATCCGCGACGGTGCGAAAGCCAAGGTCGCCGCAAAGGATGTTGACGGCCGGAAGGTTCTCGAGATCGGTGACAAGCTGTGGTCGCTGCCATTTCCGGTCGTGAAGGGCGACGATGGCAAGTGGTCATTCGATACCTATGCCGGGTTTGAGGAGATTATCAACCGCCGTGTTGGCGAGAACGAACTGCAGACGATCGATACGATGCGCGCCTATGTCGACGCACAGAGGGAATATGCCGCTGCCGACCACGACGAGGATGGCGTGCTGGAGTATGCTCGCAAGCTGATTAGCAGCGATGGCAAGACCGATGGGCTGTACTGGTCGCCAGACCTCGGCGAGGGCGAAAGCCCTGCAGGCAACGCTCTTGAAGACAATGCCGCGCTCGACAAGACAAGGCTCGGGGAGGGTTACTACGGCTACCGGTACAGGATCATCGAGAGCCAGGGGCCGAACATTGCGGGCGGCAAGTTCGACTACGTCATCAACGGCAACATGATCGCGGGGTTCGCGCTGATCGCCTGGCCGATCCGCTATGGCGAAACGGGCGTTCACACGTTCACGGTGAATGCGAACGGCACGGTCTACCAGGCCGATCTTGGTGAGAAGACTGCGGCAATGGCGGCGGGGATCAGGACGTTCAACCCGGATGATCATTGGGAGGTGACCGCGGACTGAGACTTAACTTTCGCGTGTCCAGGCGTTTATTTCATGGTGCCCGCCGCTCTTGATGCCGGATGACCGTGGCCCTATCGTGGCTCCAGCCGTGCAGAAGAGATTTGGTGATGGAAGCGACATAGACACACGCCAATGTGCCAACGCGACGCACAGTTATTTTATTAACTGCATGACAATGTAAGCACTTCCCGAACCTGCGCAGTGCTCACGAGGGTCGCGACTCAATGGCCTGCGATAAAGCATTAGATCACGCCTTTAAGCGGGGCAGCAAAGCTACTGGCTTTCGCTCGGCGTGGCCGAGCTCTGTGCTCGCTGCACACGGGGCGCTTCGCCTTAAGTTTTGCTCTTGCGAGCCTCCACACCTGGGAGCACTGTCTAGTTAGTAACATACCTTAAACCTGTCGGTGTTAAGGATGGCCTTACGCCCGGCAGGCTGAATCAAGTAACCCTTGGCGGTTCGAATTTGAAGTATGAAATACGTGCTTAAAAAAAGTGCCCTTGATCGGTGAGCATATATAAGAAAGCACTACTTTACTCAAAAATCAACCGATTGCGAAACATCTGCAGTCTCGAACAATATTTAAGAGATGGGAAGGGCTGCAGCCACAGCCACAGCGGAGTTTTGGGCCCAGGTGTAGAAGAACCGCTGGCATTATGAAAAGCCACAGTGCCGGGGGACAAGATGGGGAAAACGTTGATCCCTCGGCCATCGGCGTAGCGAGCGCTCGCTTAACGACAGATCTCCTAAGGGGCGCAATGCCTCGCACACTAGTTCAGTCGGCGATCGCATACGGATTTTAGGTAGGCGTTGCGGTCAGCGCGTCGAACTGTCAGTCGCCGGCCTACAGACTGGTCATTGGGGCTTTGGATCGATGGCGACCTGGTTCCGCCCCCGACGTTTGGCGACGTATAGCGCGTGATCTGCTTGGCTCTGGAGCCTGTCAGCGGAAATACAGTTACAATGCGGTGTCGTTGCCACGCCGATGCTGACCGTCACAATTGGCATTACACGCGACACAGGGTTGGGGAGGGACGCGGCCTCGACCCGTTTACGAATGGTCTCAGCTACCGCACAAGCGGTAAATGTGTCAGCACCCGGAAGCAGGACCAGAAACTCTTCACCTCCATACCGGGCCACTTGGTCTTGGTCATCTCTCAGGCTGCTCTGAATGATTCCGGCGATTTTCATTAGGCTTCGGTCACCCTCCGCGTGTCCAAGGCTATCATTTAAGCACTTGAAATCGTCGATGTCACATCAAAACCGAAGCGCCCCCATAATTTGCCGCTGCAATCCAACATTTTTGAAGCCGCTCCATCATCGAGCGTCGGTTCGCTACCCCGGTCAACGGATCCGTTCGCGCAAGGAGTTCGAGCCGAGCATTCGCATCAGAAAGGTCAGCTAGGCGAGTGCGGTCGCGCAACTCTAGCAGGAATGTTTTGTGCGCAAGGATCGTTGCAGTTCGGCGTGCCACCAAAGTTGCACCAATACCGCAAGTGAAGAACAAGGTTCCTGCTACTGCGCTTCCGGGCTGGATGTCCGGGTTCCTGAGCTGGAACACTAGGTAAATACCCACAGCGTAAATGCCAGTCACCACAGCCCAGCGCAGTGGGACCGGAAAAATCACAATGGCAGTCACAGCAACAAAAAGCATAATCGTCAGATGCCGCTCATAAAACTCACCTCCCGTTGCAACCCCCACCAAAGCAACGGACAAGAGAATCAAGAAAACGCCAACAAGAAGGACCGTTGCCTGCAGCCCCATTGCACTCCGCTCGCGAAAAGCGATCACGACAGTCACGGCGGCGGGAGGAAGCATTGAGGCCGGTAGGAGCATCGACAGGACGATTTCAGCGGGGAGCAAGAATGCGTTGAGACACAGCGTCAGGACGTCGAGAACAATAACCCAGATCATCCACGCCCTGATGATCTTCGACCTCTGAGGCCACGAACGCTCTTCAAAAAACCGAGAAAGCTCGCTGTTCAGATGGATGTCTCGAGTTCGGCCGCTCAGTTGGCGCGCCACCTCGTTGCCGATGGCGGCGCTGGGCCGCTCGACAGCCTTCAACGGCGGAGCGCTATCGAGCCCTCCAGAAGAGCTGCTCAGTTGTTCTTCCATCTCTCCGATCTAGGATACCAGCGGTGCGAAACAAGCGTAAGCACAAACCAACATTTAACACGGTTTGCTAAATCTAAACAAAAAATCAATATTATGGGTCAGTCCCATGTCATCCGCGACTTTTCGTCAAGATGTCTCACAACAATTCCGTATAAACGGATTGATATCTCAATGACCCCTGCGTCCAACATCTGCTGACATCCGTCAAATTTTGGCAGGAAGTAGCACCATAAGGCTTCCGCGAAGAAGACGGCTTTTCGCCCTCGCGGCGACCATCTCGGCCGCTTGACCGCGATTGAAAGCGGCGGGTTTTTCGACGAGAACATGCTTTCCGGCGTCGATTGCGAGAAGCGTGTGCTCGTGATGAAATCGATGCGGGTCGCGATGTAAATGATATCCAGATCAGGTGCTTGGAGGCTTCGTAAGTTTCGTAGACCGTCGAAATGCCCCATTGCGCGGCAAAGCGTTCACCCGAAGTCCTGGAGCGAGTGCCGACGGCGGCAATGATTTGCTGTGTATGCGCCATGACCGACTCGGTGAATTTCGCGGCAATCCATCCCGGAACCAAAGTCCCCATCGAAGGGCCGGTGATTCCATAGCGGGTCGCAGCCGAGACTGTGGCAAGCGGTTGGAAACTTCATAAGGCACCTTATTTCGAGCGTTCGTGTGTATTTAAACCTGCCGATAAATGGTCACGTCTTTACGCGAGGCGGATCTCAGTACGGCTAACAAAGCATGACACGGTACTTTTTAACCAGGTAAATACAGAATTTTCGTTCCATGCGCTTTTCAGGATAAAATAAATATTCCATAAATATCCAGCCGGCGATTTGCCGGTTCGGGAGGAGAAACCATGAAAAGATTTATGCTGGCTGCGGCATGCAGCACCTTTTTGGCTTCGACAGCGTATGCCGAAAACATCGGCGTAACGATTGCGCGGGCGGATAGCGCCTTTCTGACGATCGTCCGCAATGGCCTTGAAGACCGCGCCAAAACTAAAGAGGGCGTAACGCTTCAAGTCGAGGATGCGCAGAACGATACGAGCCGCCAGCTCGACCAGGTTCAGAATTTCATTTCTTCAGGGGTCGATGCGATTATTGTGATCGCGGTGGACGGCGACGGAACGCCGGCCATCACCAAGATGGCGTCAACTGCCAATATCCCCGTCGTCTATGTGACGCATCCGCCGGCCGACGCGAAGACCCTACCGGAGACGGCCGCTTTTGTTGGCTCCGACGAGAAGGATTCCGGCACGATGGAAACCAAGGAAGTCTGCCGTCTGCTCGGAGGCAAGGGCGATGTCTACGTCCTCATGGGTCCCCTCAACAATGAGTCCTCGTTGATCCGCACGAAGGATATCGAAGAGGTGATGGCCACGGACGAATGCAAGGGCATGACCATTATCGACAAACAATCGGCCAACTGGGACCGTTTGGAAGCGACGAACATCATGACCAACTGGCTATCCACGGGCACGAAATTTGATGCTGTCATCGCCAATAACGACGAGATGGCGATCGGCGCGATACAGGCCATGAAATCGGGTGGGACCGATCTGTCGAAGGTGGTGGTCGGTGGCATCGATGCCACCCAGGATGGACTCGCGGCAATGGCTGCGGGTGACCTAGAGGTCACCGTTTTCCAGAACGCGATCGCGCAGGGCGCTGCTGCTGTCGACGCTGCCATTGCTCTGTCACGCAAGGAAAAAGTAGAGCGGAATATCTGGATTCCATTCGAACTGGTGACGCCGGACACCATGAAGAAATACACCGACGTCAACCGCTGAGCGGATTGGCGTCCCGTTATGGGAGGAAGACATGAAGATAGCCCTCGATCCCCATATGCACCGTCATCTGCCGCTCGATCACCTATGCCGCAAGGCGGCAAAGCTGGGTTATGAGCATATCGAATTGTCGCCACGCGACGACTTCATTCCCTGGTGGGTGCGTCCGCGCGCCCACAAGGAGCGGATCCGCGAATTCAAGAAAGCGTTGACCGATCACGGCGTCAAGCTGGCCTCGATCTTGCCGATGTATCGTTGGGCAAGTCCGCACGAGGACGAGCGGCAGGCGGCGGTGCGCTACTGGAAGGAAGCCATTCGTATCGCGGTCGAGATGGATTGCGATACGATGAACTCCGAGTTCGGACGGGGCCCTTCGCCGGATCGCGGTCATCGATCAAGCTGCTGCGGCGGCATGCACACGCATGAGCACAGCGAGGCCGCCTGGTGGCGCTCGATCGAGGAACTCGTTCCCGTCTTCGAAAAGGAAGGTGTGACGCTCAACATGGAACCGCACCCGGAAGACTGGTGCGAAACACTGCATCCGGCCATTGACATGCTGAAAACGATCGGCTCCGACAACGTCAAGTTCCTCTATTGCGCACCGCATACCTTCTACTTCGGTGACGACATGGCCAAGTTGATCCGCGACGCAGGGCCGCTCATCAATCATGTGCACGTCGCCGACACCTATAACCATAAGGCATCGTCCGGCTTGCGCTACATCATCAATCCACCCGGCGCCAAGGTGACCATCCACCAGCATATGGACATGTATCAGGGTGAGATCGATTGGAACGTCTTCTTCTCGTCACTGGCCGAGGTTGGCTTTGACGGCATCGTCACGGCCTGCGTGTTCGGCTGGGAAGACCGCGCCGACGCGTCCGGCAAATTCATGCGCGGCGAAATCCAGAAATACGTCGACAAGTATTTTAGGAATTGAACGAAGTTCGGCAGAGGGAGGAAACGGCATGCGCCTTGGGCTTGTCGGATACGGAACCGGCGGGCGGCATTTTCATGCGCCCTTCGTCGCTGCCGCGCGCGGCGTAGAACTCTCTGGCGTCGTTGCGCGAGCCCCTGAGACGATTGCCCGAATAGCAGATCTTCCCGGAATACCAATTTATCCAAGCCTGACGGCGATGATCGAAGCCGGCGCCGTCGATGCGCTGACGACCCCCACCCCTCCACAAACGCGGCGCGACCTTGTGCTTGAGGCGATTGACGCAGGCATCCATGTCATTGCCGACAAACCGTTCGTACGACAGCAGTAGCATTTAGCGAGGGTTGCTTCACTCGCCATCCCTGCATTTGTCCGAAACGGCGGCTGTTGATTATCGCCAGAGTTTGATCCAATTTTCCATTTTGGAAAGATCCGCAGACACCGCGAAAAGACGTTTTTGATCAACGCCCTAAGTGGGCCTCGGCGGTATAACGTTTTATGAAAAGTGGAGTCAATCTTGCTGAAACTCAACAGACAAGACACTGCTGCTCCACGGGGCGAGCAGGATCCAAGTATAATCCATACCGGCCCGCATTGCATCGTGACGGCGGAGGCAGCCCTCGCACTCACGTTAATCATTCACGAACTGGCCACCGATGCCGTCAAATATGGTCCCTGAACGTCCCTGAAGGGCAGGTCGAGGTCGTGTGGTCGGTGGCAGATGCCCGCATTTACTTTGTGTGGACCGAGCGTAACGGCGCGGCCATCGTGGCGCCGCAAGGAGAGGGTTCGGATCAAAGCTGATCCAAAACGCATTCCCGTTCGTGTTCGATGCGCGGTCGACCCTGGTCTTTCACGAAACAGGATTGCATTTCGCCCTATCGTTCAAGATTGCCGCAACGCTGGTTGCAAGCGCATAATCAAAACAGCCTCGCGCAGTGATCTGATAAATTTTTTGGGCGTAATAGGCTTGCGAAACAACAGGTTCTAGGGTATTTCGCAAGCTCTACCTCCGAGCTGTGAGCGCCCGCTCAGTTTGTCACGCCACTCCTATAGGAATAGCGCTATGGATCATGCTTTTGGGTCACCCTCCGTTCTGATCGTTGAAGATAACCTGCTGATTGCCATGGATCTGGAAGCCATGCTGCAGCAGCTTGGCTTTACCGATACTGTTCTCTTACCCTCCTGTGCCGGCGCAAAAGCTTGGCTCAAAGTCAACACGCCCGCATTCGCGGTTGTTGACATTCACTTGAAGGACGGTTCTTGTGAAGAGGTCGCCGTTCAATTGGCGGCCAGAAACATCCCGTTCATCGTTAGCTCCGGATCAAATCAAGTCGTTTCGCCGCCGATTTTCGCGCGGGGCATTCGGGTCTCAAAACCCTGCGCTTCAGCAGATCTTGCGGCGGCGGTAGCAAGCATCACGTCGTTTTCCTCAAGGTTATCGGGGTAGGGCAGACAAAATGACGAAAATACCCAAACCACGTCGGCAGCGCGGCTTGTCCGCGCACGGTAATTTCGAGGGCGCGAAACGTTTTGCCGCCTCTGCATCGGACGATGAACGCGCAAAACGCGAAGCGAAAACCGCGTAACTGAGAGCCCAGCGCATAGCTGCAGGTGGCGGAACACGCGCTCTCCCCACGTCATCTTCGCCAGAGGACTGCGAAGAAGATAGGAGATGGAAGTAGATGAATGAACTTAGGAGCTTATGAGGGGCCAGCGAGTTGCGGTAGCGGCTGTTTACGAACCCGAGAGGCCCTTATCATGACGCTTTCTTCGCATTCCCTTGGACCAGACGGCACAGCGACCGCCGCGCGCGCTCCACAAAGTGTCGTGGGGATCTATTGTTTGCTTTGGCAGGCATTATTGCCTCATTCGTCGGTGGTTATGTCGCAAGCCGATTATCGGGGCGCCCGAGCCACTCGGCCGGGGGCTGTCATGGCGTGACTTCTTGGGCGGTCAAACGCTCGTCGTGCTCTGCCTGTTAACCACATCAGTCGGTGCTTTGGTAGGGAGGGCATCAGTCATTGGCAGGTTCGCAGTTGAACGTGGTGCGCGCGATCGGCACGATACGCGCAATCTCCGACCCTCGGTCGCTGACGCGAAGGTCGACGTCGAACCAGCCATTTTGATTGATGAGATCAAGCAGCGCGATGGCCATCCGCCCGGCGCAGACGGGATTGGTGCGAAGATCAATAAGGTCTCCATCTTCCCCCGTGAGCCGGACAACCATTTCGCCGTCTTCCATCGGCCGAAAGCACATGGCGCTGACGAAGCCGATGACGTCTTCCTCAGCGAGCCCGTGGGGTGCCGGCCGCTGGTCGTTGAACAGAGCGTTGGCTTCAGATTTGGCTGCATCGGTAAAGGGCATGGCTATCTCTCATAATGACGGGCTGCGCATTGTGGCACAGCCCGATGATAAATGTCAGGCCTTCAGCATGGACAGATGATCGAGATGCTCGTTGATCATGCCGCGTGCCAGTTTGGCAACGCTGAGATGTTCACGGTTCTGGCCAGCCTTCAGATAATCTTCCTGGATCACCAAAAGCTTCTTGTGACCGTCCAATTGTACAGCCACGTAGGCTTTGTCGAACCCGGCCCCACTCAGTCCCTTCAGCGTAGCCAATGCTTTCTTGCCCGCAGGATCCAGCATAGCCTCGACTTCGGCGTCTGTCGGCACCTTGAGCGCGCCCTCTGCCTTTTCCATTTCCATCGACGTTAGGATGTCGGCGATCGTCTCCTGCTCGGCGACTTCGAACTTGGCGAACATCTTGACCATGTCAGCTGCCGCCATTTCTACGGCGAGGCGGCTGGTGGCCAGCGACAGCGAGCCGACGATCTTGGTCATGTCGGCATGCTTCTTCTCGGCTTCGCCCGTTGCCGATGTCGCGGCCAACAACTGCGGCGCGGAAAGAAGGGCTGGTATAAACGCGGTGGCGGAAAGGGCGGTTAACAACTGGCGGCGGATCATGAGTTTTTCCTTTGACGTGTCCGAGACATTCGGCACCTAGCGCCCAACCGCGGCAGTGGTGTTTGGTTCCATGTTGCAACTTCGATGCTCTGGAACCAAAAAGGCTGGCCCCGGTTGACCGACATTGAATGGAGGCGACCTGTGAAATTCTTCCGGGACGACGGCCTGACGATTGTTTTAGTGTTGCTTTCGGCATTAACGATT